>CAYJLY010000007.1:0-17713 GCA_964371385.1 uncultured Rikenellaceae bacterium | reverse complement strand
GTTTATCTTTCAGGGTGAACCGCACGGGGCAAAAGAGCGGTTTTAACTTTAGTTAATGACGATCGCCCCGACGGGGGGGCGGTGCGCCCGTCTAGGAGGCATAGCGTCTTATGTGATTTATTTCTCACAAAACCATCGCCCGCGTAAGCTTGCACTGGTGCGCTCGTCTCTTTGGTTGTTTATCTCTCACCTAAGTTTGCTTTAGCTTTTTCTTATGCTATTGCACTCTAAAACGAGTATTAGCGCCCTTGGCGCTCCTGTTCATTTCAGAGCTCAATACAAAGGGAGTGGGACTGTTTTGTTTATCTCTTACTTAATTTTGCTTATTTGGGATTGCGGTGTGCGCTTAAGTGGGCTGGTGCCAGCGACACTTGCATTCATTTGGCTCGAACTGTGTCTTTCTAAAGAAGAACCGCGCGGGACAATGATTTATCTTTCGAAAGTTCCCGTTCGAGCTAAATGGCAAAAGACGCTTTGCATTCGACTAAAATACTAGCCATGTACGGATAAACGCAAAAAAGAGGTAACTCTCCCCCTGTAAATGGAGAGTTACCTCTTATAACTTAATGCCCCTAAAAACTAGGGTGCTGGCACTTGTGAGTGCGCGCTACTAACGCTCGTCAGAAACAGTTAGTTTGGCACGGCCTTTAGCACGACGTGCTGCCAATACTCGGCGACCGTTTGCAGTTGCCATACGTGCACGGAAACCGTGCTTGTTTACGCGCTTGCGCTTGCTTGGTTGAAATGTCCTTTTCATGGTATGATGTGTTTAAAATTTACGTGTTTGAGGGTGCAAATATAGAGAGTTTTCGTGAAACTACAAAATAAATTATTGATTTTTTGGGTGTTTATCTAAAAAAAGTAGACTCTTAGTCTCGAAAAATTCCTCTGAGAACCACTGTGATAGCTCCTGAAGTTCAACTTTTTGATTCACCTCTGAGATTTCCTCTGCTAGATCGCCCCCCTTCAAATATAGTATCCCGTTGCGAGTCTTACTCCAAGTCCACTCAACGAAGGGCTTGAGGCGAGTCACCGCGCGCGATACCACCCAGTCAAAGGTTTGGTTCACTCCCTCAATGCGAGAATTGATAGGGGTAAGGTTTGTGAGCTCTAGGGCTGAGGCTATCTCGCTGACAACAAGTATCTTTTTGCCTATGGAGTCGATGGCAGTGAATTGCACCTCGGGCAGCATCACAGCCAAAGGGATAACGGGAAAACCGCCACCACAACCCACGTCCGCTACGGTTTGTCCGCTAGTGATGCGGCCGCTGCGAGCGATTGCTAAGGAGTGGAGTATGTGGCGAGTATAGATCTGGTCTATGTCCTTGCGAGAGACCACATTAATCTTTGAATTCCACTGCGGATACAACTCACCCATAGCCTCAAATTGTTCTTTTTGGCGTGGGGTCAGGTTGGGGAAATATTTTAGAAGAGAGTCCATTTTATTCTTTCTCAAAATAATAGCTCGCAGGTGTCGGACGCATATTGTAGTTGCTACCCATCACAGCGCCATAGGCACCAGTGGAGCGTATCGAAATAATATCGCCTCGTTTGCTCAATGGGAACTCTATGTCGTGAGCAAAAATGTCGGTCGATTCACACACGGGGCCTCCGATGTAGTAGCGAGAGTTCTTGCGAGCTTCGCTTTGAGCCGTAAGGTTCTCGATTTGGTGGTGAGCACCATAGAGCGCAGGGCGCAACAGTTCGGTAAAACCAGCATCGAGGATGGCGTAGTTTGAATCCGTAGCGCTTTTTTTGGTAATCAAAACGCGGCTAATAAGCTCACCACATTGCGCCACAACCGATCGCCCTAGCTCGAAGTGTATTTCCTTGCCCGAGGGTAGGTTTTCGTGGAAAGTGCGGAAGTAGCTCGCAAAATCAGCGATGGGGTTCTCCTCGGGGGTGTTGTAGTCTATGCCTAATCCGCCACCAACGTTAATAGTCTGAATTTCTATGCCTTGGCTCTCGAACCACGAGCAGATTTCGCCCGAGCGCACCGCAAGCGACTTGAAGAAACTCATGTCGGTTACTTGAGATCCGATGTGGAAATGAATGCCAATTATACGCAGATTCTTTAGCTCCGATAGTTTCGCTAGCGCAGCGTCCACCTCGGTGTAGGCTATTCCGAATTTACTTTCGGCATTACCCGTGGTGATATATTTGTGGGTCGAGGGTTCTACGTTGGGGTTTATGCGCAGGGCGATAGTGGCCGTTTTGCCCATCTGGGAGGCTATTTCGTTGATGATCTCTAGCTCCTCGAGCGATTCGCAGTTGAAGCAATAGATGTCATTATCGAGCGCAAAGCGTATCTCAGCATCGCTTTTACCAACGCCAGCAAAGACCACCTTCTCGGGCGAGAAACCGCTCTCCAGTGCTTTTTCGACCTCCCATCCGCTCACGCAGTCGGCTCCAAGGCCTGCCCCTGCGATCATCTCAAGAACCCTAGGGTCTATGTTGGCTTTCAGGGCATAATGCACATGGTAGTTATAGCGCGCGGCTTCGCTTAGCATCACATCGAGTGTGCGGCCAAGTAAATCGAGGTCGTAATAATAGAAGGGGGTAGGGGGCACAGTGCCGCCAAGGGTGTATTTTGCCATATTTTTTTTAAAATAGGTGGTTGTTAAGGCTTTGCAGGGCAGCGATCTTGTTGTCGCTCGAAACCAGCATACCCAATGAACGGTGCGAGGCACCATAGGAAATCATCTTCACAGGCACGCTTTCTATGGCCTGGAAGATCTTAGCTGCCAGCCCCACTTGGCTTTGGTCAATATTACCCACAACACACACGATAGAGTTGTTGTGCTCAATCTCCACGCTCGCCATCTCACTAAGTTCTACTTTGATAGCATTCAGGTGTGAGATATTATCAACGGTCACCGAGACTGCAACCTCCGAGGTTGTGATCATATCGATGGGGGTTTGGTATTTCTCGAAAACCTCAAACACGCGTCTAAGGAAACCGTAAGCCATAAGCATTCGCTCGGATGTGATACGAACCATGGTGATGCCATCCTTGGCAGCTATGGCGCAAAACTCCATATCGCTGTTCGACGATGCGCTAATGAGGGTTCCGTGGGCGTCGGGATGCATGGTATCCTTCAGGCGAACGTCTACCCCTGCTGCTTTACAAGGGATTATGGTGGCTGGGTGGAGTATCTTAGCTCCGAAGTAAGCCAATTCGGCAGCCTCGTCAAAACTCATCTTAGGGATGGGGCGAGTGCCCTCCACAAAGCGAGGGTCGCCATTGTGCATACCGTCAATATCTGTCCAAATCTGCACCTCGGCAGACCCAATTGCCACACCCATTAGTGCTGCTGAATAGTCAGAACCGCCACGCCCAAGGTTGTCTATCTCTCCCTTGGCATTGGCACAGATAAATCCTTGAACAATATAGAAAGTGTCAGCGTCAGTGCAGATGTCTTTTAGCTCTCCAAGTTTTTCGATGTTTACAGTGCCCTCTGCTCCAGTTGTCATGTAAGCGGGAGCGTAGATAAGCTCGGCTTTCGAGCCGCTCTCTTTGAGATACTCGGTAAAGATAAAAGTTGTTAGCAATTCCCCCTGAGCCATAATTTCGCCCACTTTTTCTCCAGCTGCAATAATTGCTAGAGTTTTTTCTAGCTGCTCATTGGCAGCGGTGGTGTTGGTGAGTAGTTCACCTATACAACGGCTATATTTCTCTCTCACTAGCTCTGCGGCATCGCCCCATCTGCCGCCATTACATGCCCTCTCTAGAGCGTCAGTAGTGCCCGACATTGCCGAGAGAACAGTCAGGCGAGCGCCCTCACCGCGGATAATCTGGGCCACTTTCTTCATATTCATGGCGCTCCCCACTGAGGTGCCACCAAATTTTAAGGTCTTTATCATGATCTTTATCTTAAAAATTCACTAAAAAATTCTATATTTGTACCCAGTATAGAGACAAACATTTGAGCCTGCAAAGGTAGCAATTTTGTCGCACTTTTAAAAACATATAAATCATTAACCAAAAGAAGATACAAAAATGTACGGTAAACTAAAAGAGTTTCTCACCCAAGAGCTCGACTCTATCCGCCAAGCGGGGCTCTACAAAAGCGAGCGTGAAATTACCTCGGCTCAGGCAGCCAAGATTACAGTAAAAGGCAGCAATGTGTTGAATTTCTGTGCCAATAACTACCTAGGGCTATCGAACAATCCTCGCTTGATAGCAGCGGCTAGCACAGCTATGAATACCCACGGCTTTGGTATGTCGTCTGTGCGCTTTATTTGTGGCACTCAGGATATGCACAAGGAGCTTGAAAAAGCGATTTCAGAGTATTTTGGTACAGAGGATACCATCCTTTATGCAGCGTGTTTTGATGCCAATGGAGGAGTGTTTGAGCCACTCTTTGGCGCTGAAGATGCGATTATCTCGGACTCTTTGAACCACGCCTCGATTATTGATGGTGTGAGGCTTTGTAAGGCTAAACGCTACCGCTATGCCAATGCCGATATGGAGGATTTGGAGGAGCAACTCAAACTCGCTCAAGCTCAAAGATTCCGTATTATTGTGACCGATGGTGTGTTCTCTATGGACGGAAACGTGGCTCCTATGGACAAAATTTGTGAGTTGGCAGAGAAATATGACGCCCTTGTGATGATCGATGAGTGTCACTCAGCAGGTGTTGTGGGCGAGACGGGTCGTGGCGTTACCGAATTGTTTGATCTTCGTGGAGAGGTAGATATCATCACAGGTACCCTAGGGAAAGCCTTTGGTGGCGGTGTGGGTGGATTTACCACAGGTCGCAAAGAAATAATTGAACTTCTGCGCCAACGTTCGCGTCCTTATTTGTTCTCTAATTCTATTCCCCCAGCGGTGGTGGGTGCCTCGATCGAGGTGTTTAAGATGCTCGGTGAGTCGGACGAGATTCACGCTCAACTCAAAGAAAATGTCGAGCACTTTATTGGTGGCATGAAGGCGGCTGGTTTTGATATCAAACCCACAGCTTCGGCTATCTGTGCTGTGATGCTCTATGATGCTAAACTATCGCAGGATATGGCATCTAAGCTATTCGACGAAGGGGTTTATGTGACTGGTTTCTACTACCCCGTGGTACCCAAGGACCAGGCGCGCATACGTGTGCAGGTTTCCTCTGGTCACACCCGCGAGAATCTTGACCACTGCATCGCAGCCTTCACTAAGGTAGGCCGTGAGCTAGGGGTCATCAAGTAGGTGCGAGCCGCACTGGCAGTGTGCATTTAGCTGTTCTATCATAGCAAAGGCCTAGCAAGGGTACAGAGTGCACAAACTGATGCAACATTCAAAGATAACGAAAAAGTGGAGCGATCACTGATGTGATCGCTCCACTTTTTTTAGTATATTTATTTCTCGCTAAGATCTAGCCCTTGTAGAAAGGCATCTTTACTACCTTCGCGCGTAGTGAGCGTGAGCGCACTTGAACGAAAATTTCGCTATCAACAGACATATATTCCGTGTTTACGTAGCCCATACCAATAGCCTTCTGAACCGAAGGAGCTTGGGTGCCGCTGGTAACCTCACCGATGACATTGCCCGACTCATCAACAATAGGGTAGCCATGGCGTGCGATACCGCGATCTACCATCTCAAAACCAACCAAGCGCTGAGCTGTGCCTTCGGCTTTTTGTTTCTCGAATAGCTCACGATCAATAAAGTCTTTGCCATCAACAAATTTAGTAATCCATCCAAGGCCAGCCTCTATGGTTGAGCGGTTGTCGTCCAAATCGTTGCCATAAAGGCAGAAACCCATCTCTAGGCGCAGGGTGTCACGAGCTCCAAGACCGATATTTTCCATACCATATTTTTCGCCTGCAGCCCAAAGAGCAGCCCATAGTTTAGGAGCATCTTCGTTTGCGATGTAGATCTCGCAACCACCAGCACCAGTGTAGCCAGTGATCGAGAGAATAGCCTGAGGTATGCCAGCGATGGTGCATTTGCGGAAAGTGTAGTATTCCATATCCTCCACAGGCTCATCGCATATTTCTTGTACGATTTTCATAGCTAAAGGGCCTTGAATCGCAAGTTGCGCAATCTCGTCTGATGCGTTGTAAAGCTCAACTCCGGGTGTAATACCAAACTCAGGTGCGATAGATGCAAGGTGAGCATAGTCTTTCTCGATATTCGAAGCGTTCACTACCAAAAGATAAGTTAGTTCATCGATGCGGTACACCAAAAGGTCGTCTACGATACCACCTTTGCCATTGGGGAGTGCAGAGTACTGAACCTTGCCATCATAGAGCGCAGCGACATTGTTGGTCGTTACTCTCTGCAGGAAAGCCAGTGCATTAGGGCCTTTGACCCAAATCTCGCCCATGTGGCTAACGTCAAATACGCCTGCTTTCTCGCGGACAGTGGCGTGTTCGTGGCTAAGGCCTGCAAATTCCACAGGCATATTAAAACCTGCAAAGGGAACCATCTTGGCTCCATTATCTATGTGAAATTGAGTAAATGCTGTTGTTTTCATAGTTTTTCGTGACTGTATGAGTAGTTATATTTTTGAGTTTGTTTTTTTGGCGACATATCTCGCCTTAAATCGAATTCCACAAAGTTAGGAATTTTGCCCGTATTTTTCCAAGAGTTTCGGGTAACTTTTTATAACAAAAGGTAGCAGTAGCGCAAAACATGCCACCACCATCAATGCGCAATACAAAAACAGCGAGGTGAAGCTCGTCGCCTGTGCAATAGCTCCTCCAGACAACATTCCTATGCCCGAGCCCATATCCAGCGCGATGAGGTAGGTCGAATTGGCAGTGCCGCGGCGTGAATGAGGCGCAAGATTTATTATCATGCTCTGCACGGCCGGCATCAGAGCTCCATAGCTCAAACCCAATACCACAGAACTCATAACAAAGGTTAGGGGAGTGAGCCAAAGCGTAAATATCAGTATACCCATTCCAACGCCTCCTATGCCCAAGGCTAACACACGAGTGTGTAGTCCACGATTAAGCAGGCGTCCACTCGCCAGTCGAGCAACTATAACCCCGATGGCAAAATACAGAAAATAGTTTGCCGAAACTAGCTCCAAGCCAGTTTCACCTATGTACAACGGCATGTAAACCATCATTACCCCATAGGGAAAACTTAGGGTCATCATCGCTAGGGCTATCATCCAAGCGCACTTGAGGAAAAATCTATCCCACGACAAAGGGGTGGCTTCTTTGATAGGGCGATGAAGGTTTTGGGTGCCTGTGGCTGCCAATGCACCCAGCAGCGAGATAGTTCCTGCGGCAAGAAAAACTGCATCATATGAGTAGTTCTCTATCAAATAAAGCCCCACCATAGGGCCGATCGCCATAGATAGCACCGTAAATGCGCCAAAATAACCTATGCCCTCACCTCGTCGAGCAGGAGGCATGTGGTCGATTGCTAGTGTATTTCCTGAGGTGGTCACCACAGAGAAAGTACCCCCAAGGAGCACTCGTAGGGTAATCAACAGTGCAACACTAGCCGCTGCCAAATAGCCATAGACCAGCACCACAAAAACTGCATACGAGAGGATGTACACCCCACGACGAGGGAATCTATCGGTGATATAGCCCGAGAAAGGTCGCATCAACAGCGAGGAAATAATATAAGCCGAGACAACCACTCCTGCCACTGTGGCAGAGGTGTGGAAGGTGTCTATGGTGTACTTGGCGATGATGGGCATGAGCATGTAGAATGCAGTGGATAGCAAGAATGCTGCGAGGCTCACCAGTAAGAAATTTCGGTTGAATAGTTTGTTTTGTGTTGCGTTCTCCGCCATGTTTTGGTTTAATAGAGGTTCTTTCAAGGCGTAAAGATACGCATTTTTTGCCAGCCACCATTTTTTGTTTGATTAACTCTTAGCATGAAGCAAGCGACACATCCCCTGAAAAGTACATTGATTCTCTTTTTTTAGCTACTTCTTTTTATGTGATTCTAAAAAAAAACAGCAGGATTTTCGTTTGTGAAAACCCTGCCGTGAAAAACAGATATTTAAATCGCCTACTGCTTAAATGAGTGATAGTTGACGATCATCTATGATCTTACGCATATTGATCAGCGCATAGCGCATGCGACCCAATGCTGTATTGATGCTAACGCCTGTCTCCTCGGCTATCTCCTTGAAAGAGAGGTCTTTGAAGTGGCGTAGTTCAACCACCTCACGCTGCTCCGTGGGTAGCATATCCACTAGCCGGTGTACTTGTTCTGCGACTTGACTTGAAATTATTTCGCTCTCGATATTTGGGCTATTTATGCCCGCATGAGCGAGTATATCAAAACCAGCGTCATCGTTGGTGATGGTGTTGATTTTTTTCGCGCGGAAGTGATCGACAACCATATTGTGAGAGATACGCAACAGCCACGATAGGAATTTACCTTTATCCTGATATTTTCCACGGTCGATATAAGCAATGGCCTTGAGGATAGCCTCTTGGGTGATATCCTCAGTAGTTGCAGGATCTTTTACCATAGTAAGGATGTAACCATACACTCGAGGGCGATGGCGCTCGATTAAGGTATTAATAGCTTGTTGGTTGGAATGGTTTAGATAAAGATCGATAAGATCTGAGTCCATAATAGCTGCCTTTTTCATGATATTGATTTTTTGTTTCTAATTCTAATTTCTTGTATCCAGCATAGCAAAGCACTTGGGTATGCTGGATACCTTTTGCTTTTGCAATCTTCCAATGTAATGGCGTACGACACTCTTTTGAGTCGCCTTGTGTAGCCCTTAGAAAATGCGGTTGCTCTGTCCGATGTGGATTGTTAGTTTAAAGTAGAATTATAATCAATATACGTATGAATTTTAGGTTCTATTAAGGTTTGTTTGCCCCACCCTTGAGTGGGGCTATTTAGTTTAGGTTGCCCTATGTGTTTCTTGTCTTCGACTATGTTACACTGCAATCGCTGTGCCAGTCGAATTTCTATGACATTTTGTCAGTTGCGAGTCTATTGCTGCTCCATGTTAGGAGCTAGAATCCTGCCACAGTACTCACAAACGATTACTCGTTTGTTCATCTGTATGTCAAGTTGGCGCTGAGGTGGTATGCGGTTGAAACATCCTCCACATGCGTCTCTTTGTACAGTCACCACTGCAAGTCCATTGCGAACATTCGAGCGTATACGCTTGTAGGCGTTGTAGATACGCTCCTCGATAGTAGAGGCAATCGCATCGCTTTTGGCGCTAAGCTCAGCGAGAGAGTCAGCAGTCGACGCCTCGATGTTAGAGAGCTCGGTGCGTTTTGCGTCCAAGTCTAGTTTGCGCTCTTCGAGAAGAGTTTTGATTTCCTCAATTTGCTTTTTCTTTGTGCGAAGTTCTCCTGAGAATTCTTTGATGTGTTTCTCAGATAGTTCTATTTCAAGAGCTTGATATTCAAGTTCTTTGCTTAGTGATTCGTACTCGCGATTGTTGCGAACTTCTTTTTGTTGCTCGCTGTAACGCTCGATTAGTGCCTTCGCTTTTTCTATCTCCTCTTTAGAGTTTTTGCTGTTTTGATTTAGCTGCTCGATCTCGCCTTGGATGGTCTCGATGCGAGTGTTAAACTTGGCAACCTCATCGTCAAGATCCGCCACCTCAAGAGGTAGTTGTCCTTTGATAAGATTAATCTGATCAATCTCACTATCAACCATTTGTAGGTTATATAGTGCTTCGATTTTCTGTTCTGTTGTCAGTTCGTTTGCCCCAGAGATGTCTGTTTTGGTTGCCATGGTTTAAAAGTATCTTGTGTAAGAAGAGTTTATGTTGTAAAGTGCAAAGGTAATAAATTTTTCTGATATAACATCACCTATCACCTCCAAAAAGTGGTTTTCCGATTCGAAATGACCTACATCAAAGAGAATTAGCCCCTGTTCTTTCTCGAAGTTGTGGTACTTTAAGTCACCACACAAGTAGCAATCTGCCTCCTTGAGCTTTGCTGTCTCTATCAAACTTCCGCCCGAGCCGCCACAGAGAGCCACAGTCGAAATCACTTCATCCCCTTGAGCATTACTGCGAACACAGGGTAGCGAGAAGATTTCTTTAAGCCTTGCAGCAAATTCACTGCTGGTGCATGGTTTTTTTAGTGTTCCTATGCGCCCTAGTCCATCTTCACATAGGCTCTCGCAATGCTCAAGCGAAAGTTTTGCGCACAGAGCATCGTTAATACCTCCCTTTGTGATATCAAACGCTGTATGAGTGCTATATATTGTGACCCCGTGCTCAATTGCTTTGATAATTATGCGTCCGAGCTCAGTTTCAGGGGTGATATTGCGGGTGCCGCCTATGGTCAGCGGGTGGTGGGTGATAAGTAGTTTCACGCCCATCTCTATAGCTTTATCCAAAGCCTCCATTGTTGGGTCGAGCGCCACAATAGCCCCTTTTGTCTCCACTTGGAGTGTGCCGGTGCTTACTTGAATGCCGCAGTTATCCCACCCAAGGGCTAATTCAAGCGGAGCGAAATCCTCGATAAGATCTATTATTTCTTTGATTTTTGGCATTTTCTTTTTTGCTTGACGTGTTTTTGCGAAAATGTTTAGCTGTATGTTTTTGCTGGGTTTTAAATATTAAGCCCTAAAATAAAACTTAGAATATATAGGCTTCTAGCCTCGCAGCAATAAAATCCTAAAGTATCTAGGCGTAAGGGTCTGTGATGGTAAATTCATCCAGATTGAAAAGTTCGTGCTGTACCAGGCTAGCTTTCTTGACTTTGGTTTGCTGCGTGCTTTTTGATTCGTTCTCAAGAGGGGCCTCTGATACAATGTCATGCTCTTGGGGCAGGGCGATCTCTTGTTGGATTATTACAGTGTTTTGCAACTGCTCTTGGCTTTGGTGTGTGCTTTCGATTTCCGCCAGTAGACTCTCGAGCGAGGCGCGTACTTTTAGTAGCAGATCCACCGTTGCAACGTCCTGCTTTAGGCTCTTGATTTGAGCTTTCATCGACGCTTTAGCACCCTCTATGGTCATTCCACGTTCTTTTACTAGATTGTGGATAACTTTCAGAATATCAATGTCCTTCTTTGTGAATTGTCTATTGCCTTTAGCATTTTTGCGAGGGCGTAGCTCGGAAAATTTACCCTCCCAAAAGCGTATAGTCGAGGCTGGGAGATCGAATATCTCGCACACCTCGCCCATGGAATAAAACATTTTATGATTGGTTTCTTTCACGAATATTTCTGTTTTTTTGACAATTTGAACTCGCCTTTATGATGCTAAGGTACGATTTTTTCTTATCTTTGCCAATTATGAACTCGAATTTTTTGGACATACGACTTTGCTCGAGAGTGGTTCATGGTCGCAAATTGGGTCGCCAACTTGGTTTTCCCACCGCAAATCTGATGCCTCCTGACGACTATGACATGCCCTCTGGATTAGGCTCTGGAGTGTATCTGGGGCGTATGTGTGGTGAACTTTCGGGGCATTGGGCTTTGGTGAATGTGGGTTACCGCTCAACGCTCGAAACCTCGTGGTCTGCTAAAATAAAAACTTTAAGTATCGAGGTCTATATTCTTGATTTTGACGATGATCTCTATGGCCAGAAAATAGAAGTTCGCCTGATAGAGAAATTGCGCGAGGAATTGCATTTTCAAAACGCACAACTCTTGGTTGAGCAAATCAGAAAAGATGAGCAACTGGCGCGAGAGAAAATAGAAATACTAAACACATAAAAATTAATATGAAAATCACACTAAAACATATCTTTCTCTTTACGCTAAGTATTACATTTGCTCTTCACTCTCATGGTCAAGTGAAGCTTGGAATTGATGTACTGCGCGAGGCTAATTTCTCGCAAATCGCAGGCAAGAGAGTGGGGCTTATCACCAATCCCACTGGTGTTGATGCATCGCTTCGTTCGACCATCGATATACTCTCTAGCTCCGAGGCAAAGGCTGCTGGAGTGTCTCTGACGGCGCTTTTTGCTCCCGAGCATGGTGTTAGAGGTGATATTGAGGCGGGTGTGAAGGTTGAAAATATGACCGACCAGCGCAGTGGAGCTATGGTCTACTCGCTCTATGGGAATGGTTATAAGCCAAAACCCGAAATGCTGCGTGATGTAGACGTGTTGATGTTTGATATTCAAGATATTGGCTCTCGTAGTTACACCTTTATTTCGACTTTAGGGCTCGCGATGGAAGCTGCTGCTGAGAACGGCAAAGAGTTTGTCGTACTGGATAGACCTAATCCTCTCGGGGGAGATAAGATCGAGGGAATCTTGGTTGAGCCGGGATTTTCGAGTTTTGTGAGCAAATACCCCGTACCCTATATTCACGGACTCACAATCGGCGAGCTTGCCCGCCTATACAATGGCGAGGGGATGCTCAAAGGAGGTGTTCAGTGCGATTTGACTGTTATCCCAATGCAGGGGTGGACGCGAGATATGACCTGGGAGCAGACCGCTCTTAGCTGGGTTGCTACATCACCCCATATTCCGCAGGCGAAAACCTCTGTGTATTATCCAGTTACAGGCGTTGCTGGTGAGCTGCAAACGCTAAATATTGGTGTGGGTTATACTCTTCCTTTCGAGTTTTTTGCTGCCACATGGATAAGTGATGCCGAGAAATTGGCTGATCGTCTTAATGCACGTAATATTGCGGGGGTGACTTTTCGCCCCGCTCACATTCGCCCCTACTATGGAAGTGGTAAGGGTAAAACACTTCATGGTGTGCAAATCCACATCACCAACCTGCGTGTTGCACCTCTTACTCTCTTGATTTATTATTTTATGGAGGAAGTCAAAGAGATGTACGGCAAAGATTTATTTGCGTTGGCAACCCCCGAGCGTATCTCTATGTTTGATAAGGTGTCGGGTAGTTCTCGCATGCGAAAAGCCTTTCAAAGTGGTGGACTAGAGGCTGTGGTGCCAATTTGGTTAGAGGATGTTTCGGATTTTAGAGCTACTCGCAAGCCTTATCTGCTGTATCAATAAAGCCGCAAATATTTCTCCCTCTAGTGAGCGATGCTACTCACTCTCGAAAAGCAATACGCTTGCGTAGGTGGCGATACCCTCTTCTTTGCCGACAAAACCTAGCTTTTCTGTGGTAGTGGCTTTGATAGAAATATAGTCTAAATCCAGCCCTAGTACCTCTGAGAGCCTCTCGCGCATGCTATCTATGTAGGGGCGAAGCTTGGGTGCTTGCGCGGCTATGGTCAGATCTAGATTTCCTATTTGGTAACCTTTTTCGAGTGCTAGATTGTTGCACTTTTTAAGCAGTATCATGCTGTCTATTCCCTTGAAACTCTGATTGTTATCGGGGAAATGCTTGCCAATATCACCTAGTGCTAAGGCCCCTAGAATCGCGTCGCACAGTGCGTGTGCGGCTACGTCACCGTCTGAGTGTGCTACGAGCGCTTTATTATGTTTAATTTTTATGCCACAGAGAGTGATAAATTCTCCACCTGTGAGGGCGTGTACATCGTATCCGTTGCCAATTCTAGGTCTTTTCATAGTAAAAGTCTTTTTTGCAAAGTTAGTTTTTTTCGCTAATTTTGAAACTATATAAACTTAAAAAACAAATTACAAAATACTGAAAATATTATGAAAAGCATTTTTGAGGGTCTTGAACCCAAGGCTGTGTGGACGGAATTTGAGAAAATTCTTGAAATCCCTCGCCCATCAAAGCACGAAGAGAAAATTAGAAATTATCTCTTGCAATTTGCTCAATCCCACGACCTAGTATCGAGAGTCGATGCTAAGGGAAATGTGGTCATAGAGCGCAGTGCGAGCCCTGGGCGCGAGGATGAAGTAGGCGTGGTGCTTCAGAGTCATATGGATATGGTGTGTGAAAAGGATGCAGCGCTCGAGCATGACTTCTTTAAAGACCCTATTCAAGCCTATGTAGAGAATGGTTGGGTAAAAGCGCGTGGTACAACTCTGGGTGCCGACTGTGGAATAGGAATGGCTCTTTCTTTGGCGCTTTTGATAGATGATCAACTGAGCTGCCCACCCCTCGAAGCACTGTTTACTGTCGACGAGGAGCAAGGTTTGAGCGGTGCAAAAGAGCTGGATGCAACGCTTGTCAAAGGGCGGCACTTGGTTAATCTCGATTCGGAAGACGATGGAGAAATCTATGTGGGATGCGCAGGTGGAATAGATACTTTTGGGCAAATTACTCCTACGATGGAACCCATCAGCGGCGTTTGTGCTCTTGATATAGAAATCTCAGGGTTATCGGGAGGGCACTCAGGCGATGATATAGACAAAGGACGTGCATCGGCTGTGAAAATGATGGGGTGGGTGCTTTGTGAGATAGATGAACTCCTTGGCAGTGTGCGTTTGGTGACTATTGATGGGGGTAATTTACGCAACGCCATCGCTCGCGAGGCGAGTGCGTGTGTGTTAGTTGATGGCTCAAAATTCTCGCGAATTGAGCAGTTGATTGGTCGTATTACAAAAGAATTTAAGCAACTCTATGGTGGCTGTGAGCCAGATTTGGAAATTACTATCAGCTTAAAAGATGATTTTTCTGATTTAGCAATGAGTATAAAGGACACCCAAAAGGTGATCGGTTTGCTGCAAAGTCTACCTCACGGAGTGCAGGATATGAGTCGTGTGATGAGTGGTATGGTGGAAACCTCGACCAACCTTGCGAGCATAAAAATCGACCCTTCTGGAGTGCTGCATGTTGTGACCTCGCAAAGGAGTTCGCACGATGCCTCTAAACGATCAATTGCGAAGACTATAGCCTTGACTATGAGCGCTTTTGGCTTTACTGTAAGTCACAGTGATGGCTATCCTGGATGGGCTGTTGATATGAATTCTGCTATATTGGCAAAGGCAGAGAAAACATATAAAAAAATATTTTCTGAAGTCCCAAAGGTTAAGTCTATTCACGCAGGTTTGGAGTGTGGACTGATTATAGAAAAGTTTGAGGGCATGGATGCTATATCCATAGGACCAACTATGCGTGGGGTTCACTCTCCAGCAGAACGAGTTGAAATTAAAGCTGTTGAGCGTGCCTACCTTTTTACTCGAGCTCTTCTTATGAATGCGGATAAGTAGGATATGTAAAAATTTTTAAAACAGAACAAATGTTGTGCTATATTAAGAAACGTGTGAAAAAAAAGTGAAAAAAATGTTAAATATTTTTGCTCGTTCAGGATATTTCATATACATTTGTGTTAGCTAAGTGTGGAGTGACGACCTGTTTTCGAATACAATGAGGGCGGTTGAATGAGGGTTTCGTTATGGCTTTAGATAGTCTCGGATAGCTCCGAGAGAAAAGCCGTAAGTTCCGAAAAAGACTCAAATAGTGATTCTCGATGAGATTAAATTTCTTCTAAAAAAAGGAATTTGCACCCAAGGCAACGGGAATTTGTAGGCAAAAGCGACCTAGGGGTTGCGTTAAGATAAAGCCCACGAAGAACCAATGTCAAATAAGGTGTTCAAAAAAGAGATGAGCTCTAAAGCCATAAAGAGTCCAGAAGCAATTGTTCGCTGGATGTATCCTCGAAGATAAGGTGAAGAAACAAAACACAAATGTCAAACAAATCAATAATTTAAAAACTAAACACTTTTCGTATGAAGAAATTTAGACTTTTAGCATTGTTGCTTTTTGGTTTTGCTGCTAATATTGCATTGGCACAAAACGTGAAAGTAACAGGTGTGGTGACCAGTTCGGAAGATGGTCTACCTTTACCAGGTGTAACTGTCATCATCGAGGGTACTAGCAATGGTACCGGAACCTCGGCAGATGGTAGTTACGTATTGAACAATGTACCTTCTAATGGTGCATTGGAATTCCGCCAAATGGGTATGAAGACCCAAGTAGTTCAAGTGAACGGCCGTACAAAAATCGACGTTGTAATGGCTCCAGACGCACTAGTTGCTGATGAGGCTGTTGTAACCGCGCTTGGTATCCGTAAACAAAACCGTGCACTAGGTTACGCTACCACTACTGTGGATGGTGAGGACCTAGCTCGTACTAACCAAGTTAACCCTATCAACGCTCTTCAAGGTAAGGTAGCGGGTGTGCAGATCAACTCTGCTGCATCTGGTGGTGTGACTTCTTCTCCATCGATCACAATTCGTGGTGCTAAGTCGCTTACCAAGTCTAACCAGCCTATCTTCGTTATCGACGGTATCGTTCTTGAGGGAACAACCGGTGGTACGTTTGAGAATGGTACGAACATGTGGGGTGACCAGCTTAAGAACATCAACCCTAATGACATCGAGTCTCAGACTATCCTTAAGGGTGCTGCTGCGACTTCTCTTTATGGTTCTCGTGGTGCCAATGGTGCTATCGTGATCACCACCAAGCGTGGTAAGAGCCGCAAAGGTCTAGGTATTGAGGTTTCTTATACTCACGAGTTCCAAAATGCTTACAAAGGCCCAATCGAACTACAAAACGAGTTTGGTATGGGTTACCCAACCAATGGTTACCAAGGTGAATTCATTGAGTCTGAGCAGTCTTACTGGACTTCTTACATCGCTCAATCATTTGGTGGTCCACTTGATGGTTCTCTAGTTCAGCAGTTCTACAAAGGCCCAGATTCAGTTGCCGAGCCTTTCGTGGCTTATCCCGATAACTGGAAAGCTTTCTACCAAACTGGTCAGTATGACAACGCTAACGTTGCTCTAACTGGTGGTACTGATAACGTGACTTACCGTCTTGGTTACTCTTTCACTCGCTCGACTGGTACCTCTCCTGGTAACTCGTTCTCGCGTCACAACATTGACTTCTCTACCACTGGTAAGGTTAATGATTTGATCTCAGTTTTTGCTAATGTTAAGTATGCTAACTCTAACGCTGCTAACCCAGCGAGAGCTAACATCTGGGCAAACGACTGGTCTACTCTTATGCAAACTGCATACTATGTAAACCGTAACACCGACCTACAATGGGTTGCTGACAACTATATCCAGCCTGACGAAAATTGGGCCCGCCTGCCTTTGAATGTAACTCAATCAACTAAGAATTACTTCAACTCGGCTAACGATAATAACATCTCACAAAAAGAGCTTTCTATCATCGCTCAGCTTGGTGTTAACTTCACTTTCACTGATTATCTTGATGCTTCGGTTCAGGCTAGCTTCTCTGACTACCAAACTAACCGTGAGGAGAAAAACTATGGCTCGGGTCTAAACCGTGCAGGTGGTTACTACGGTATCTCTGGTTCAACTTCAGGTAAATATGATGGTCAAGCACAAATTCACTACGGTGAGTCGTTTGTTGACGATCGTCTGAATGTTGACGTTCGCGTTGTTTCTGAGATCTATGGTAACACTCAATCTAGCAGCTACTGGAAACAAACCAGCGGTGGTCTTATCACTCCTGGTCTTTTCAACTTTGCTAACTCGGCAAGTACTATCAAAACATCTGATATGAGCATTGGTTACACTCCTCGTAACAACATGACTATCGGTCTTGCTGGTATCGCATCTGTTGACTGGGATAACCAAGTCTACTTGGAGGTAACCGCTCGTAACGACTGGGTTTCTTCACTACTTTACCCAACTTGGATTCCTCAGGGTGCTAACAACTACTCAGTGTTCTACCCATCTGTGAATGCTTCATGGGTATTCTCTGATACTTTCCAAATCGACCCAGCTGTCCTTTCATTTGGTAAACTACGTGCTTCTTGGGCACAGGTAGGTATGGGTACTAACGCTTATTCAACTGCTAATGGTGCAGGTGGATTTAGCCAAGGTGCAGCGGTCACTCCTGATGGAGGTTCTGTTATCTACTCTACTCCTAACAACGGTGTTCTTCCTAACTACGACCTTAAACCAGAGATCCAACAATCTATCGAGTTTGGTGCTGACCTTCGTTTCTTGGACG
>CAYJLY010000006.1:71494-74969 GCA_964371385.1 uncultured Rikenellaceae bacterium | reverse complement strand
CTGCCCGATACTTGGGGTATCAATCAGCGATATATTATGCTGCCGATTAACAACTGGGATAGGGAGTATCAGAGGGTTTTCCTCGGTGGTTTGACCTGTGATTCGGAGGATTATTACAACTCGGAGGCCCATCAGAATGCGATTTATCTGCCCAAATTAGAAAAGGGCGAGACTCAGTATATAGGATTTTTCCACACTGGAGCCTATCAAGAGTCGCTCGGGGGCTATGGAGGAGTGCAGCACTGCTTGATTCCTGCGCCTAAGCATATTATCATTGATGTGGATAAAGAGACGGGTGAATATTCGACTAAGCTGTTCGCTAAGGAGCAATCCTATCGCTCGATGATGCGAATTTTGGGCTACTAATTTACTTAAGACGACTACAAATGATAGATTCACACGTCCATCTGCACGAAGCTCGCTATGAGTATGACCTGCTGGAGGTTATTGAAAGAGATAGAGCTGCAGGGGTCACTCATTACATCCTGCCTGATGATAGTTCATCCACTCGTGATGCATTGGAGAAGTTGGCGCGTAAGTATTCGTTCTGCTTTCCTTGTGTTGGGGCTCATCCGCTGGAGATGAATGATAATCCTAACTGGAAAAATGAGGTTCAGATGGTGGTAGATAAGCTCAAAGAAGGTGCTCTGAGTTATGTCGCCATAGGTGAAACGGGATTGGATATGCACTGGAGTAAGGATTTTTTGAAAGAACAAATCGTTGCCTTGCATCGCCACTTGGAGCTCTCTATTGAGTATGACCTGCCCGTGATTTTGCATATTCGTGAAGCGTGGGAAGAGATACTACCTGTGCTTGCGCAATATAAAGGCGAGATTCGAGGCGTTGCACATTCTTTTGCAGGGACTTTTGATAATTACCTTGCCCTTAGAGAGTTGGGTGAATATTCTGTGGGCATTAGCGGTCCGATTACCTACAAAAATTCGCATCTGCCGCAAGCGGTTGCTCAGATTCCCTTGGAGCATATTCTCTTGGAGACCGATGGGCCTTTCTTGCCGCCCGTTCCTCATCGTGGGCAGCGCAACGAAAGCGGCTACATGCGCTACATTAGCACTAAGATAGCCGAGGTGAAAGGCATTTCGCAAGCCGAGGTCGAGAGCGCTGCCACTGCTAATACTATCAAATTGTTTGGATTGAATGTTTAAAGGACAAGCAATAGTAAACAAAAAGCCACCCCGTAAAGAGGTGGCTTTTTTTGTTACTTCTTTTCAAAATGCTGGTAATCTTTGACGCTTCGCCATGCGCCGCCCCACTGAAAACCGCGACTGGTAAATGCTCTGTGGCAAGCATCATCTCGCTCTATTTTGTAGGGGAATTCCTTTGTTCTGTCTGCATAGGGCTCACTTCCCGAAGGTTCAATTATTACCACTCCATCTCTCTCTCGTACATAAGGATTATAGAGGGGGTTGATGTCCACCGCCATGCCGCGAGCGTGGCTCGAAAGGCGGTTAGTGCCTGAGATGTAGCGAAAATTAAAACCCGAAGAATTGTTCGCCTGCATTGATAGCTCATCGCTGGCTTTGTAGTTATCCACCAATACCATGCGCTCGATGGGGTAGCTCGCATTATATAGCTCACGCAGGATCTCCACCACATCATTAGCTATTTTTACATTGCAAATCATCTCTCCTAGCAGTATTTCACCCTCTAGGTTGCGGTGTAGGGCTTTTATATAGCGCAGTTCGCTGAGTTCTACCTCGCAGCCTCGGGGGTAGGAAAAGCCGTAGATCCTATCATAAATCTCGGGGCATATCTCATGAATTGAAAAGCAGTTCTCAATCCCATGGTTCTCAACGAACTCTTCGCTCACAACGCTTCCAGCCCTCCATTGCAGGGTTGGTGTTTGAGCATGGCTCACCATTAATGAGAGAGATAAAATTAGTATGTTTATTACCTTTTTCATGCCTACAAAGTTAATACTTATTTGTGGGTTTTGTCTTTTGATTTCATGTTAATTGGAGGAGTTGACCAAAAAAAGCCCAAGAAAAGAGTTGTAGAAACAATAAGAATTGTTATCTTTGTTGCGATATAAAATGGGTAAGGGGTAATTGTGCCCTTTTGTGAGTGAATTAATGAAGAACAACTAAACTATATAACAACCTAAAAAATTTATGAAAAAGAAATCCTTCTTGGCTTTAGCCCTTTGTAGCCTTGCGTTTTCGGCATCGGCTCAGAGTTTTACCGAGTGGAACGATCCTGCGGTGAACCACATTAATCGTGCGCCTATGCGAGCGACCTATTATGTTTTTGATAATAGTGATGAGGCTTTGAGTTTCTCGAAAGAGAAAAGCCGCAACTATTTGTCGCTTAACGGAAAATGGAAATTCAACTGGGTGAAAGATGCCTATGATCGCCCCACTGACTTCTTCAAAATGGGTTTCGAGACTCAGAACTGGGATGATATTATGGTTCCAGGCATTTGGGAAATGAATGGCTATGGCGATGCTGTGTATATCAACCCTGGTTATGCGTGGAGCTCAGTTGTGCGCACCAAACCAAACGATTCGCCCTCGCAAAAAGGCAAAGCCACTGCAACCGCAGGCAAAGGAGCCGCGGCGGCAGTTGCTAGCTCGGGTGAAAATAACTTCCAAGTGCAGCAAACCAACGTAACGGGTGTGCCTGAGGTTGAAAACAACGTGGGTAGCTATGTGAAAATGGTCGAAATTCCTGCGGATTGGAAAGGCGAGCAGATGATGCTACACTTTGGTGGTGTGACCTCAAATATCTATGTGTGGGTCAACGGTGAATTTGTTGGCTACTCTGAGGATAGTAAGCTAGACGCTGAGTTTGATGTGACAGAGTATATGGTCGCTGGAAAAGAAAATAAAATTGCATTTCAGGTGTTCCGTTGGAGTGATGGTAGCTGGATTGAGGATCAAGACTTCTTCCGTCTGAGCGGTGTGAATCGTGATATCTATATGTACACTCGTGAGATGGTTCGCACGCAGGATTTGTTTATCAAGACTCTTTTGGATGCGCAGTACAAGAATGCTGATCTAGTGATCGAGGCGCAGACTGTTGGTAAGCCAGCCAAAGTGCAGTTTGAGTTGATGCGTGGTCGCAAAGTAATTGAGACTGCTGTTGCAACTCCTGATAAAAATGGCATGATTAATACAACTATCCCAGTTGAGAATCCAGCAAAATGGAGTGCGGAAGCACCAAACCTTTATACTCTGCTAACCACAACCTACAACAAAGCAGGCGAAATCACAGAGGTGATTCCCCAAAGAGTTGGTTTCCGCTCTGTTGAGATCAAAAATGCGCAGGTGCTAGTTAATGGCGAGCCTGTGTTATTCAAAGGTGCTAACCGTCACGAACTAGATCCAGATGGCGGTTACGAGGTGTCTGAGGAGCGCATGCTTCAAGATATTAAGCTTATGAAGCAATTTAACCTGAACGCCGTTCGTACTTCTCACTATCCTAACCAATCTCGTTGGTATGAGTTGTGTGATATTTA
>CAYJLY010000006.1:52938-71394 GCA_964371385.1 uncultured Rikenellaceae bacterium | reverse complement strand
CACTCTGACGTGTGGTGTCCTATGTACACTCGCTTTGGTGAGATGATCAAATTGGGTAAGAACCCTGAATTGGTGCAGAATCGCCCTGTGATTCTTTGTGAGTATGCTCACGCAATGGGTAACTCTATGGGAGGCTTCAAGGAGTACTGGGAAATCATGCGTGAGTATCCTAATCTTCAAGGTGGTTTCATCTGGGATTTCGTAGATCAATCAATGCGTGACTATCGTGATGGCAATATGATCTACACCTATGGTGGTGACTATGGCCGCTACACAGTGGACGACAATAACTTCTGTTCGAACGGCCTAGTGTCGCCCGACCGCAAGCCAAACCCCCACATGTATGAAGTGGGCTATTTCTACCAAAACATCTGGACAACTCCAGTGGACTTGGCCAAAGGCGAGATAGAGATTTTCAATGAGAATTTCTTTGTAGACCTAGCAGATTACCGCCTAGAGTGGAACATCACCAAAAATGGCGTACCCTATCAATCGGGTGTTGTCAACGATCTGAACGTTGCTCCTCAAGGTAAAACCAAAATAACTCTAGGGTACACCATTCACGAGAATTGCCCCGCTGAGTTGATGCTCAACGTGAAGTACGTTCTAAAGAACGCTACAAACATTCTAGAGGCAGGTACTCAACTTGCTTACCAGCAACTTCCTATCACCCAGTACAAGAACTTCACAGCCGAAGTAACTGAGGCAGAAGGCGAACTTTCTATCCGTCCTAACACTCGCGCGGTTATGGTTGAGGGAGAGAACTTCCACATCTATATCAGCCGTTGGACCGGTGAGCTAACAGACTATGTTGTAGACTCTAAGCCTATGATGGTTGTGGGGCAATCGCTTCGCCCATCGTTCTGGAGAGCAGGAACCGACAATGACTTCGGTGCAGGCCTTCAAAACAGCCAAAGAGGATGGTACAAGCCCTCTCGCAAGGTGGAGTCAGTAAAAGAGAGCATAGAGGATGGCAATGTTGTAGTAAAAGTACGCTACAGCTACCCAGAACTATCAGCTTCGCTTGATCTAAGCTACACTATCAATCCACTAGGTGAAGTTGCTATCGATCAAAAGCTAACCACCGATAAGACTAAGGAGAAAATGCCTTATCTGTTCCGCTTTGGTATGGAAATGGCTATGCCTGAGATCTATGACGAAATCAAATACTATGGCCGTGGCCCAATTGAGAGCTACATCGACCGCAAAGCATCGCAGCCCATCGGCTACTATGAGCAAGCAGTTGAGGACGCCTACTACCCTTATATCCGCCCACAGGAGAGTGGCAACAAAACCGACCTACGTTGGTTCAAGGTGTTGTCTCCAGCAGGAAACGGTCTAGCGTTCTTCTCGAACATTCCATTCGAGGCTAGTGCACTTCCTTATCTAACCGAAGATTTGGACGATGGCACTCAGAAGGACCACCGTCACAGTGGTGAATTGGTTGAGCGTAAATTGACCAATATCCACATCGACGCTGTGCAAGCAGGTCTTGGTTGCGAGGACTCATGGGGTGCAGTGCCTCGCGCTGAGTACCGCATGCCTTATGGTGACTACCAGTTCCAGTTTGTGATCCGCCCCGTGGTGCGTAACAAATAGGTAGATTTGCTAAAGCAAGGGGCGCGAGAGCATAAAAGGCAATGCACCCCTTGTTTTTTTCGTCATAAGGTGAGTATTGTTTACTCAAAGAGTGTGATGACCTAATCAAATACAACAACGTGTATGAATACACTGAAATTTTTAACCCTAACCCTCATTGCCTCTTTGGCGGTGGGTTGCGGTACTAATAAAACTGAGAAAACAGGCCCTACCATTATCGCTGGCGAGGTGGTGGGTTTGGATTCTGCGTCCGCTAAGATCGTGCAGTTGATACCGTGCGATTTTATCAAACTAGATGGCAAGCAACTCTTTGATCTAAATCAGGGTAAGGGTAAGTTCCACGGCACTTTCTCTATGACCCATCCTCACGATGTGAGAGTCGTTCACGGGAGGAATTATATTAATATGATGGCAGGCCCAGGAGATTCTATCTTCGTGAGCATAGATGCCAAAACTGGTAAAGCAATCTTTTCGGGCGACCGTGCAGAGTTCAATACCCAGCTCCAAGGAGCGGGGCAAGTCTCTACAGATAAACTTAATCAGATTTTTAGTTTAGATATCAGAGGTGATGTGCAGAGCATAATCGATCAACTAGAGCAGAAAATGGAGCAAATCCAAGACACCCTGAGTGTCTACGCCCAAAGCAATCCCTTGGGTGAGGATGTGCGCGTCTTTGTGCTGGATGATGCCTTGTTCTCTTTTGCCAATATGCTTGCGCCCTATAAGATGAATGAAAGCCATTCACCAGAGAAGCGAAAGGCGGTCACAGATAGTATTTTCGATATTTTCAACCCCTCGAAAGCTCAAAGCTATATGTACGGGATACATATCTCGAACAATCTAGGTAGTATTAATTTCGATGACCAAATTCGTGAACTATCCACACAAGAGCCGCTAGACTTTAACAAGATAGCCAAAGCGCGCCTAGATAATATCACCACGATGCCCAAGGGCCTCTCTCGAGATATTATTTTGGCTCTGAGTATGCGTAGGCTCAGTATGGCTAAGAATTTGGGAGGATTTGTGTTTGACTACCCCGAGGGTTATCTTAGCGATACGCTCTATTCAAATCCACTGTTTTTGCAGATGTACGTTAAAGAGTTTTTCAATCCCGCGCCAATGCAGGCTATTGAAAACCCCTCTACCGTAGCGCAACTAGACTACTTTAGCCAGGGCGGCACTGTGCAAGACCTAGGGGAACAAAACGTTATAGGCTACATCCTAGAAAAACATAAAGGTAAGGTGATTTATTTGGATATTTGGTCTACGGGTTGTGGACCTTGTATAGAGGAGATTGAACCAGCCAAAGAGTTACACAAGAAATACAGCGATAAGGATGTGGCTTTTGTGAATCTTTGTATGCAATCGCCTAAGCAAACATGGGAGGCTATGGTGTGTGATAGAAATATCACGGGCGAGAACTATTATGTGGGTAGCGACGATGCGCAAAAGCTTATTATGCACGCCTACAAAAGCACGGGTTTTCCTTGCTATATCCTCATAGACAAAGAGGGTAAGGTGGCAGACTATCAAGCCTTACGCCCCTCGCACGGCGAGGTAACCCACCGCCAAATCGACGAACTTTTATAAACTACAAGAACAAAATGAAAACCACTAAATTAATGACCTTAGTGGCTGGCACTATGATTTTGGCTAGCTGTGGCAGCGCTCCCCAAAAAGGCAGCAATGAGCAAACCAAAGCCCAGAGTTCTTGCTGTGGTAGCGGTGAAACCGCTTGCTTATCGGCTCTTATGGCAACAATCTCAGGTGAGATCAACGGCTGGGAGGCTAGCTCAGATAGTATGCTGCTTTTGCTACCATTTGATTTTGTGGATATGAATGCGCGTGAGAATTTCAATGTAAAGAAAGGTGATGGCAAGTTCACCTTCACTTTCCCTATGACCCACAAGCATGATATAGCCCTTTCATTTGGAATGAAACCAATGATGGCGATGCTTGCTCCAGGCGATTCGCTTTTTGTAAGTTTTGATGCTGCAACTGGCGATGCGGCTTTCAGTGGCGCCAATGCTGAACTTAACAACGAGGTCAACAAAGCGTTCAAAAGCATTGTCACTGAAATGCAAGATGTCTTTAATTTAAATTTCAACGGTAGTGCTCAGGATATGGTCTCTCAGGTTAAAACAAAACTGACCAAGATAGATGAGATACTTACCACCTACCAAAAAGATAACAAACTAAGCCCTGAGGCTAAAGCTTTCATTGCCGGTGTTCTGAAGTATTCATTAGGCACTGCTATGGCTAACTATCGCTTTGACGAAGGTCCATACTCAACTGAGCGCCTAAAGGTGATGACCGATGAGATCTTCAATATTTACAATCCCGCAAACAGCGAGATAGGAAACTTTGGTGTCTTCGCCAACAGTATGTATTACAGCTTTAGAAACTCTAACACAGAGCTTGCTGCTGAACTTGAGAAAGACTCTGCGCAGTGGGACAAAGCCAAGATCATGGATCTGCTGCTAAAGCACACCTTGACCCTTGAGAAATCAACCCTGCGTGATGTTATGCTTAGTGCTGGTATCACTCACATGGCAGTTCTGTTTGAGGGTCAGCCTTTTGAATTTAGCAAGGACTACTTGAACGCAGATATGTATGCAAATCCTGCTTTTATGGAGGTATACGTTCGTTCTATCATTGAACGCAAATAATAACCTACGCTCAACTAAAAAGTAGCAAATGAACCCATAGACCAAGAGAGTTTGATCGCTCCCTTGGTCACAAACAAAATAAAGTAGTGTACCTTTGTGCACACAAACATTAATTTAAACCAAAAAGGGGAATGATAGTACTATATCTAAAAGGACTCAATAAGGTGGTACGTGATCCAGACTTCGAGATGTTCGAGGAGTTGGGCTATGATGATTTGTTGTGGATCGACCTTATTGCCCCAAGCAGCAAGGAGCGAAAAGTGGTAGAGACTTTTATGGAAGTCAGTCTACAGACTCGCCAACAAGCGCAAGAGATCGAGACCTCGTCTCGTTATTCGGAATCTGAGAATTCGATTATATGTAATAGTTCGTTCTCGATTTTCACAGAGAATACCTTTGTTGTGGAGAACGTCTCGTTCATAATCAGCGAAGGGGTTTTGATCACTGAACGTGCAAGCGAACTACGCACTTTCTCGGAGGCTAGTCGTCGTTTGCAGATGTTCTATCGCAGCTATTCGACTGGTTTTCACATTTTGGTGACCATCCTTGAGGCGCGTATTGATCTGGATGCCGACATGGTCGAGATACTCTCAAAGCAGATTGCAGCGTTGACCTCCAAAACTCGCGACACCGAGAAAACCGTCGATAAGGATGTGCTAGTGGAGATCTCGCGTCTTCAGGAGAATACGATGATTATCCGCGAGACTATCTTCGACCGACAGAGGCTTCTGAGCGGGGTTCAGCGTTCGGAGCGATTCCCCAATGACGTGTATCCTCGTGTGGCGATTATGCTAAAGGACGTTGGCTCGCTGCTAAACCATGCTGATTTTAGTTTCGAGCGTCTAGAATTTATGCAAGACACCTACCTGGGTCTTATCAACATCGAGCAGAATAAGATTATCAAGATGTTTACCATCCTCTCGGTGATTTTTATGCCCCCCACCTTGATTGCGAGTATCTATGGTATGAACTTTAAGTTTATGCCCGAGTTGGATTGGACTTTCGGTTATCCGCTTTCGATTGCTCTGATGGTGGTAACTGTTGGTACAACTCTATGGATTTTCAAACGTAAAAAATGGATGTAAAACTCTCGCACGTCGAACGAAGTGAAAACTTGGACGTGCCAGAGACGTTAACTATAAAAAGAAATAACACCAATAATAACAACTAAACAAAACTATGAAAAAAGTCTTTCTAACCCTCCTTGTGGCTGTTCTCTCGCTGGGCGCATCTGCAAAAGACACATTAACTGTGCGCGAGCACTACACTCCGCTTCTGACAAACAAAGCGGTAAATCCTCTATTTGATTTGACCATCACCCCATCTGAGGCTGGCGAAAAGCTTGAAACTATCACTCTTGCGGTCAAAGATGCTAAGTACATAGAGTCTATCTCGCTCTATTATAATGGTACGCGCAACCTAGGATCGGGCAATAACTACTATAATAGTTTCGCCAATGAATCGTATGGCGTGAAGAAATTTGAGACAGAGGACATAAAAAAAACTGTTACTATAGCTGCTGATACCAAGCTCTTTGGACGTGTGAACCACTTTGTGGTGGGTGTGACCCTCAAAGAAAATACTCCTTTGGATGCAATTATAGATATAGACCTGCTTTCGGCTCAGACTAACAAAGGCGCAATTACCCTTGACTACCAAGGAACAAACACACCGCGTCGAGTTGGTGTTTCGGTGCGCAATGTTAATGATGATGATGTTGCCGCTTACCGTATCCCAGGGCTTGTGACCTCAAAGAAGGGAACACTCATTGCTACCTATGATATTCGTAACAACTCCTCGGTTGACCTTCAAGAGGATATTCAGGTAGGAATTAGCCGCAGTACTGACGGTGGTCGCACTTGGGGAGAGATGATTACGGCTATGGATATGAGAGGTTATGGTGAATTGCCTGACTCGGAAAATGGCGTGGGTGACCCTGCTATTTTGGTTGACGATGCAACGGGTGAGATTATCCTCATCGGTCTTTGGTCGCATGGCGTTGGTGGGCAGCGAAATTTCTGGGGATCTCGCCGCAATGCGATGGCTCCCGAAGAAGAAGCAGCTCAGGTGCTGATCTCTCGCAGCTCAGACGATGGTTTGACTTGGAGTGAGCCTGAGAATATCACCCCTCAGGTGCGTAATCCTCGCTGGGGTGTGAACCTACAGGGGCCTGGTAATGGTATCACCATGAACGATGGCACCTTGGTGTTTGCGTTCCAATATCTTGACAACGACAACCTTCCCTATGCTACTATTATCTATTCGAAGGACCATGGTAAGACTTGGACCCTAGGTGCACCAGCAAAACCTAACACTACCGAGGCTCAAGTGGTTGAGTTGGCAGATGGTGAGTTGATGCTTAATATTCGTGATAATCGTGGTGGCTCTCGCTCGGTTTATACAACCAAAGATATGGGCGCAACTTGGATAGAGCATCCAACCTCACGCAAAGCTTTGATCGAGCCCGTATGTCAGGCGAGTATCCTTGAGCTTGGCGATGGAAAGACCCTTCTATTTAGCAACCCAGCTGACCCTAAGCAGCGAGTGAACATGACTGTCAAAGGTTCGACCGATGGTGGTATGACATGGAACGAGGGCATCCTTTTGGACGAGGAGAGCGGATGGGGTTACTCTTGCCTAACGATGATAGACGAGGATACTGTGGGTATCTTGTACGAAGGTTCTCAAGCATGTATGCAGTTTCAAGCTATACCTCTAAAAGAGATTTTCGCTAAATAAACTTTCTCTGTAAACATATAACTAAAAATAGGTGGTTAGACTTTTAAGTTCTAACCACCTATTTTCGTTTAACAACACCCAGAGGATGTTTTTTTGGGGGATTCATGTGCGAGATATGGTCTTATATGAACAGGGCGCGTGGTGAAAGCCAACGCGCCCTTGCTTAGTGTATAACTACCTCACTCTAGCTAGATTCCCTCACTGAAGGTTTCCAGTTTACCATCGGTCGAGCTATAAATCAGCACGCCCGAGAAATCATTAGAGGAACTCAAAAAATCTTTGCTCCACTCTAATCCACCCACCATACAAGAGGTTGCATAAGCGTCTGCCAAAGCAGCATTAGGGGCTATTATTGTTGCTGAAAGCAGGTTGGAACGCACACTCTTACCCGTGTGAGGGTCTATCGTGTGTGTTATCATCTCGCCCGCTGGAGTGTCTATAAATTTGCGGTAGTTACCGCTAGTTGCCATACCACGCCCTGAGATTGAAACTATGGTTTGCAGGTCCTCCCCGGGGGCATTATTGCCTTTGAGTGGTTTGTCGATTCCTATTTTCCAATCCTCGCCCTTGGGATTTTTGCCTTTGGCGTAAATCTCGCCACCTATCTCGACAAGATAATTTTCTATGCCGCATTTACTCTCTAGCCACCCCGAGATAATATCCACGGAAAGCCCCTGAGCTATGGCGTTAAAATCGAGGGTCACTCGCTTATCTCTTCGCAGTAGGCTGTCTCCACGAAGGCTTATCATTTCCAAACCTACAAACTCCAGTAACGAATCCTTTTGCGTATTTGACAACTCCATACGCTCTTTGCTGCTCCCTTTTCCAAAACCGTAGGCGGCTATAAGGGATCGCAGCGTAGGGTCAAATTTGCCTTCACTTGCAGTGTGAACCTCTTTTGATAGTCTCACACACTGAGCAAACCATTCATTCACCCTCACACGTTCTCCACGGTTCCATTGGCTTAGCTGCGAACTATCATTGTAGAGCGACAACGTGCGGTCAAATTGCTTTAGGATGGAATCCAATTCACTCGAGAGATCACGCCCAAGACTGTCTTTGTAGGTAATAGCGAGGGTCGTCCCTTGGGTATAACCCTCTAGTTTGGTGTACTTGGGTTGTTTTGAGGAACATGCAACACAAAACAAGACACAAAAAATATATGCACTGAAAAATCTCATCTACTCAAAGAATTTACCTACCTTGGCAATAGCATCAGGCAGGGCGAATACAACTACCCTGTCATAGGCCTTGAGTTGGGTTTCGCCACGAGCAATAAATGCCTTATCGCCTCTCACTACACCGCCCACAATAGCCCCTAGGTGGAAATTAATATGTTTGATCATACCACGTGTGGCAGGACTGTCGGGCTTGACAATAAACTCCAAAACCTCTGCATCACAGCCATTTAAACACTTAATCGCCTGAACGTCTGTGTTCATCGTAAAGCGGAACATAGCCGAGGCGGTGATAAGTTTCTTATTGATTATAGTATCTATGCCCACACTCTCAGCAAGGTCTATATAATTGAGGTTCTCCACCTCGGCTATCACTTTCTTTACACCCATTTTTTTGGCGAGCATACCAGCAAGGATATTGGTCTCCGATCGACCTGTGAGTGCAATAAAAGCATCCATGTTGTTGATGCCCTCCTCGAGCATAACCTCCAGTTTACGGCCGTCTTCGTGTATCACGAGCGTTTTTGTGAGGGTTTCGGCAAGCATCTCAGCCTTTTCGGCATTGTAGTCTATCATCTTGATATTCATCGATCCTTGCAGCTCCTTGGCTATCAGGCGTCCAATGTGCGACCCCCCTAGGATCATTACGTTTTTCACCTCCACGTCAGCTTTTCCCGAAAAACGTAGCACCTCTTCCTGCGAACCGCGATTGGCTATCACGTAAATCATGTCACCCTGCTTGAAGTAGTCATCCCCACGAGGGATAATGGTTGTATCTCCACGCGAGATTGCCACTGTGCGGTACTCAAGGTTGTTGCGATCTTTCGTAGCCTCCAAAAGAGTTTTATTAATCAACGGAGATGCAGGATCGAGCGTAAAACCTACAAGTGTGAGGTGTCCACCCGAAAAATCTACATATTCTGCCGTCGAGGTGTGCCCCAGAAGAGTGATTACCTCGCGTGAGGCAACTTTTTCGGGGTAGAACATGTAGTCTATACCCATGTTGATAAATACCTCCTTGTTGTTGGGCTTTAGATATTCATCTTCATCTATGCGCACCACAGTTTTGCGAGCTCCCAAGCCCTTGGCGATAGTTGCGGCAACGATATTAACCTGCTCATCGGGAGAAACAGCTATAAATAGATCACACTTTGTTGCCCCACTTCGCTTAAGCACCTCAAAAGAAGTCAGAGAACCCAAAACTGGCACCACATCGCTTACAGAGGATGCTGTGGTTAGTCGTTTTTCATTATCGTCCACCAATGTTATGTCATTGTGCTCCAAAGAAAGCATCTTGGCAAGGTGGGTTCCAACCTCACCTGCTCCTGCAATAATAATTTTCATTGCTTGTTTGTTGTTTTATTTGCTACAAATGTACTATTTTTGTAGCAGTTTTTAATACAACTTAAGTAAATTTATCGAAACACAAATGAATATATTTATTACAATACTCGTCGCTGTGCTCGCCGTTGGGCTAATGGTCTTGGGGCTAGCAATTACACTCATTCGCAAGGGTAGACCTCTTCAGAGCGATGTTGGTGATAATGATGCTATGCGCGAGAAGGGCATAATCTGTGCCGCTGCTCAAATGAGAGCAGAAGAGGCCATGCTCAACGGGCGAGATCTCATCGATGCCAAAGGCTGCGGCAAGGGCGAGTGTGCTAGCTGTGCCGTGGAGCTGGATTGTAATTAAGTCTATCATTAAGAAGTCTTTGTGACCCTCTTAGGCGTGATTGTTAAAAAAATATGGAGGAGATTTTCAGATATACTGAAAATCTCCTCCATATTTTTTATAGTAGGTTGTATTGCTTAGCGCAAGAATAGTAGCTCACGATATTTTGGAAGAGTCCATTTCTCGTTGTCTACGATTAGCTCTAGTTTATCTACGAAATAGCGTACTTCTTCGATCTCAGATGCAACAGTGTCGTGGTAGGCAATAGCCTTTTCACGCTCCGATGTGATAGCATTAGCAGTGCGACGAGCTGCAACCATACGATCCACACAAGCACGTGTATTACGAATGTGATCAGAGATTTTTTCAATCAAAAGCAAGTCGCGCTCACCAATAATAGCAGCCTTATCAGGAGCAAATACAGAGTTGATCTTATAGACCTTATCAAGTAGTTCCGCCTGGTAGCTAGAGGCAACAGGAAGAATGTGGTTCATAATCAAATCACCCAATACACGAGCCTCGATCTGAACTTTCTTGGTATATGTTTCCCAAGCTACTTCTGCTCTCACGTGAAGCTCTGAGTTGCTCATAACACCAGTGTCAGAGAATAACTTCAATGAATTATCACTTAGGTAGTTATCAAAAATCTTAGGTACACTAGCCTCGCAATCCAAACCGCGTTTTGCAGCCTCGATCTTCCAAGCGGCTGAGTAGCCGTTGCCGTCGAAGTGAATCTCACGACATCCAGCAAGAGTTTTCTTGATCACCGTGTAGATTGCTTTTTGTTTAACCATACCCTCAGCGATAAGAGTATCAACCTCAGCCTTGAATTCATTTAGCTGCTGAGCCATTGCACTGTTAAGTACTGTTAGTACACCACCGCAGTTTGCTGTTGAACCCGCAGCACGGAATTCGAAACGGTTGCCCGTAAAGGCGAATGGAGATGTACGGTTGCGGTCAGTGTTATCAAGTAGAATCTCAGGAATGTGAGGAAGTCCCAACTTGAATCCAGTCTTTCCACTAATTTTGATAACGTCCTCGGTGTCAGAGTTAAGGATATTCTCAATAAGCTCTGATATTTGCGCACCCAAGAAAACAGAAATAATCGCAGGAGGTGCCTCATTGCCACCCAAGCGGTGAGCATTTGTTGCACTACTAATAACCGATTTAAGTATCGCGTTGTGGCGGTAAACAGCCATTAGTGTATTTGCAACGTAGGTCATAAACTGAAGGTTGCCTGTATCACTTTTTGCTGGAGAGAATAGGTTTACACCCGTGTCAGTTCCCAGTGACCAGTTGTTGTGCTTGCCCGAACCGTTGATGCCCTTGAATGGTTTTTCGTGCATCACGATGCGGAAACAGTGACGACGTGCAGTCTTGCGCATAACGCTCATAAGCAATAGGTTATGGTCGTTGGCAAGGTTAGCCTCTTCATATACTGGAGCAATCTCAAATTGACCAGGAGCAACCTCGTTGTGACGAGTTTTGGCAGGGATACCCATTTTCCAACACTCATACTCGAGGTCTTTCATAAATGCAGCCACACGAGTTGGGATAGCACCAAAGTAGTGATCCTCCAACTGTTGGTTTTTAGCACTCTCGTGTCCCATCAAAGTGCGACCCGTTAGTACTAGATCTGGACGTGCAGCCCAAAGACCTTCGTCCACAAGGAAATACTCTTGTTCCCAACCCAAAAACGCAGTTACTTTCTTGACCTTAGAGTCAAACAACTGACATACCGAAGTGGCAGCCTTGTTGACAGCACTAATAGATTTTAGAAGTGGAGTTTTAAAATCGAGCGCATCGCCCGTGTATGAAATAAAGATGGTAGGAATACAAAGCGTATCCTCATCGATAAATGCAGGAGAAGAAGGGTCCCAAGCTGAGTAGCCACGTGCCTCGAAAGTCGAACGGGTACCGCCATTAGGGAAAGAAGATGCATCACCCTCTTGTTGAGATAGGAGTTTACCTGAGAACTCCTCGATTAGTCCGCCGAAACCATCGTGCTCAATGAAAGCATCGTGCTTTTCGGCAGTACCACCCGTGAGTGGTTGAAACCAGTGAGTGTAGTGAGTAGCACCCATTTCCAAAGCCCACTGCTTCATGCCCGCTGCCACATTTTCGGCAAGCTCAGGCGATAGTTGGCCTTGATTTTCCATTACCTCACAAAGAGCCGTGTAGGTCTTTTGTGGAAGGTACTTTAGCATTTTTTTGCGGTTGAACACATACTTTGCGTAATAGTCCGCGGGGCGACCTTCTGGGGCCGCAACTGGTTGTGCTTTGCGAGCTATCGCTTGCTCAACCATCTTAAAACGTAAACTCATCGTTTTTAAGGTATTAAATTGGTTTGTTATTAAAATTAGTCCCCGCTAGGGGACCTTTGGTTATTCTAACTAACAGTTTTTTGCACTATTCATTAAGTGCGTTGTGTTATTGTCTCTAGGGCTAAATCCCCCGGAGGAATACTAGAAGAATTTGTAGCGCATATCCTCGATGTTACACATCTCAAGGAAGGCTTGATAAGCAACAGCAAATGCGTATTGCTGATTTTCAGCCTCTAGGCGCGCTTTTTCGATCTCAACCGACGCTGGCGTTGGGTTTTTAGCAGTCACACGAACTGAGTATACACCCATTTGACCCACGATAGGCTTAGAGAGCTCGCCCACCTCAAGTGCACATACAGCACCCGCAACAGCAGGCTCTAGACCTGTTTGAGGAAGGATAAATTTATTGAAATTCAAATCCTCAGATTTTTGGATAGAATCGCCAACCATAGTCGCCAGTGCCTCAAGAGACGTTTCTTTCGCGAACTTCTCTGCCAAGTACTCGCCTTTCTTTTGATTGATAAGCAGTGCTTGAATATCGGCTTTCACTTGCTCGAAAGGCATATAACCTGCTGATGTTGAGCCTACTAGAGCCGACACGATAAACATATCGCCTATGCTCTCAACCTTAGATACCACCTCGCTTGATGCGTTGTTCATTGCCCAGCGAACGATTTGGTAAGATTCTGGAAGACCTTGAATTTCGCGTTGGTTAGCAAATACCATAGCCGAGCGCGCGATCAAGGCGCTGTCGCTAACCGCTTTATTAAAGTTCTCAATCGAACCTGCTGCATTGCTAGCAAAGGTGTTTGCTAGGGCGTAGGTGCGGTTGCGAGTAGTTTCGCTTGGATCTACGTTATATACGATACGAGCTAGTTGAGTGCGAGGCTTGATTCCTTTCACTGTACCCACTTTAAAGATGTTTAGTGCACCTTGTGTTTTGATATAAACGATATCACCTTGAGCTGCAGAGGTAAGATCTTTTACGAATTCAGTTGGTAGAAGTTGTGGATCAACCATGCCGATTTTACCACCCGTAGCTGCGTTGCTTTGATCCATAGAGTGAGCCGCTGCAGCCGCAGCAAAGTCAGCACCCTTTTTAAGAGTAGCAACTAGGCTATCGGCAGTTGCAGTTTGGTCTGGAGCGAGCGCAATGTAGCTTAGCTCGATAGAGTCTGCGATGTTTTTCACATCTGCAATACGTGCAATAGTATAAGTATCGCCTATGATCTCAGGACCGTAAACTTTGTTCTTATCGCCAGCACTAACAAACTCTGCAAGACCGCCTGCGAGTTCGTCTTGAGCATAAACGTAGCGAGTGTCAGGAGTTTCCATGCTGTTTGATGCTGCATATGTCATAGGATCAGCGGCCACCGCAAAATCTTCGACCATTGCGGCAACATAGCTGTTGGCAGCTTTGCGATCTTCCTCTGATGGTAGAGTCTCGAATAGTACATAGCGAAGTGAACGAGATTCACCACTCTTGAAGTTCTCTTTGTGTTTGTCGTAGTACGCTTTCAGCTCGCTTTCCTTCAAAGAAATAACGCTATCTGGAACCGTCAAATAGTTTTGTGATACAAACTCAATGTTGTAGCTATTTTCCATCAAACCTGCCACAGTTTTAGCCATAGCCTCGGTGATGTAAGATCCACCATTGATAAGGTTAGTGAATTTATCTGCTGCTGCTGCGTCTGCTACCTGATTTTGGATATAGTTCCAGAACATAGACATGCGTCCGCTAGGGTCGCTATCAATGTTTTGCTGGAAGTTTGCAAGGTAAGCAGGGTCAAACATGCCAGTTGCTGGGTCAGCAAAGATGTTTTGTACCATAGGCGAAGGGTTCGCGCCATAGAATAGCTCTTGAAGCTCGCTTTGTGTTGTTTGGATACCTAGTTTTTCGAGCGAAGGCAAAAATGCGATATTGCGAATGAAAGTCTCCCAAGTTTGAGCCGACAGTGCATCTTGCTGCTGAGAGGTCAAAGCCTCGCTGCCAGTTGAGATGGCGTTGATTTGGGTTAGGTAACTAAGTTGATCTTGGTACTCGGAGGCGGTGATAGAGGTGTTTTCAATTTCCCCGACTTTATCGGAGTTGCCAAAAAGGCGTGAACCCGAAGAGAGTAGGTCGCCCAGAAGGAATGCAATCAATGCCAAAGCAATTACAACTGCAACAATAATGCCGCCTTTGTCACGTAGAGTTTGAAGAGAAGCCATACTTTTTTTTAATTTTATCTTATATTTATTTGTTCAAATTGTTAATCTCAAAACCCGCCCTTTGGAGTTCCTCAGCTCAGTTGGTTTTTCTCTCTTAGAGCCTATCGATTAGGGTTTCAATCGTGCAAAGGTAAGATTTTTTTTTGAAAATATTAATTTCTCCAAAGAAAATTATCTACCCCCCTAGAAATTTGTGAAAAACCATTATCTTTGTAACTGTAAAATGGCTATTAAAAAACGCTAGATGATGCTATATTAATGGTTTACCTTGTTTGGGAATGATACCCAAAATTGGGTAGAGCGGTGAAGAGAGGGATGGAATTTTTAGTCAAGCGGTTTAAATAAATCATAAAATACAAATAAACTTAATAACTTTAAACAAACATGAGTAACTTTTTCTCTAACACAATTGGCCGAAAGCTGATAATGAGTATCACGGGATTGTTCCTGATTCTCTTTCTGCTGTTCCACGCCACAATGAACCTAGTGGTGATTTTCTCACCCGAGGCCTACAACGCAATTTGCCATTTCCTTGGCGCCAACTGGTATGCGCTAGTGGGAACAGCTATGCTAGCTGGTGGATTCTTTATCCACATCATCTACGCGTTGATTCTCACCATCAAAAACCAAGCGGCTCGCGGTAAGGAGCGCTATGCGATGACCTCAAAGCACAAAAAAGTAAGCTGGGCATCGAAAAACATGCTAGTTCTTGGCTACATCGTTATCGGTTTTGCAGGTCTTCACCTTTATCAGTTTTGGGCTGAGATGCAGCTTGTGGAAATCATGGGCGAGCATGTAAACTCTCTAGGCTTTTCGCCAACCGATGGCGCGGCTTTGGTTTACCATCATTTGGGTAACCCCATTGTTGCGGGTCTTTACCTTGTGTGGTTGGTGGCGCTTTGGTATCACCTAACTCACGGTTTTTGGAGCGCATTCCAGTCTATCGGATGGAACAATCAGCTATGGTTGCCACGTCTTGAGAAGATAGGTAAAGCGTTTGCTACTATTACTGTACTGATGTTTGCGGTGGTAGTAATCGTTATTTGTGTGAAGGCTAATTTCTGCCCCTCGTGCATGTAAACTAGAATAACAATCTTACTATATAAATAAAGCAATGGCATTATTAGATTCAAAAATCCCTCAGGGAGCTCTCGAACAAAAGTGGAGCAAGCATAAAGCTGACATTAAGGTTGTTAGCCCTGCAAACAAACGCAAACTAGATATTATCGTAGTTGGAACAGGTCTGGGCGGTGCTTCGGCAGCGGCCTCACTCGCGGAGCTGGGTTATAACGTAAAAATATTCTGTATCTCTGACTCTCCTCGCCGCGCGCACTCTATTGCCGCTCAGGGGGGTATCAACGCAGCTAAGAACTACACCAATGACAATGACTCGGTGTATCGTCTATTCTATGACACTATCAAAGGTGGTGACTATCGTGCTCGCGAGGCTAACGTGTATCGCCTAGCGGAGGTGTCAAACGCAATTATCGACCAGTGTGTGGCTCAAGGAGTACCTTTCGCTCGCGATTATGGTGGGTTGCTAGACAACCGCTCTTTCGGCGGCTCGCAGGTGAGTCGTACTTTCTATGCACGTGGTCAAACCGGACAGCAGCTCCTTTTGGGTGCTTACGCTGCGCTAAACCGCAATATCGGCCTGGGTCGCGTTGAGAGCTACACTCGCTACGAGATGCTAGATCTAGTTATGATCGATGGTCACGCTCGTGGTATCTTGGCTCGTAACCTAGTCACTGGCGAAATTGAGCGTTTCGGTGCTCACGCTGTTGTGATCGCTACGGGTGGTTATGGTAACGTATTCTTCCTATCGACCAATGCAATGAACTCTAACGGTTCGGCTGCTTGGCAGTGTTACAAGAGAGGTGCTTACTTTGCAAACCCTTGTTTCACGCAGATTCACCCAACTTGTATCCCCGTTCACGGTACTCAGCAGTCAAAACTTACGCTGATGTCTGAGTCGCTTCGTAACGACGGACGTATCTGGGTTCCTAAGAAAAAAGAAGACGTGGAGGCTATCCGCAATAAAACCAAAAAAGCATCTCAAATTCCCGAAGAGGATAGAGATTACTACCTAGAGCGCCGTTATCCAGCATTTGGTAACTTGGTGCCTCGTGACGTTGCGTCTCGTGCAGCCAAGGAGCGTTGTGACGCTGGTTTTGGTGTGAATGAGACTGGTTTGGCTGTATTCCTTGACTTCTCGACTGCTATCAACCGTCTAGGCAAGGCCGTGATCACAGAGCGTTATGGTAACCTTTTCCAAATGTACGAAAAGATTACCGACGTTGATCCTTACCAAGAGCCTATGATGATCTACCCAGCGGTTCACTACACCATGGGTGGTATCTGGGTTGATTATAACTTGATGACAACTATCCCAGGTCTTTACGCCATTGGCGAGGCTAACTTCTCTGACCACGGTGCTAACCGCCTAGGTGCATCGGCTTTGATGCAAGGTCTAGCGGATGGTTACTTCGTTCTGCCTTACACCCTTGGTGATTATCTTGCTAAATACATTCAAGCCCCTAAGATCGACACTAACGATCCTGCCTTTATCAAAGCAGAGGCTGATATTAAAGCCAAAATCGAGAAGCTATTTGCTGTTAAAGGCGATGAGACTGTTGATGAACTTCACAAACGCCTAGGTAATATTATGTGGGACAACGTGGGTATGGCACGTAACAAGGAGGGCTTGGAAAAAGCTATCGTTGAGATCAAGAAACTTCGCGCAGAGTTCTGGAAGAAAGTTTACGTACCAGGCAAGGCTGGCGACTTTAATGTTGAGATCGAGAAAGCGCTACGTTTGGCTGACTACATGGAGATGGGTGAGCTGATGGCTCGCGATGCCTTGAACCGTGAGGAATCGTGTGGTGGTCACTTCCGCGAGGAGTACCAAACACCCGATGGCGAGGCACTTCGTGACGATGCAAACTTCAAGTATGCCGCTGTATGGGAGTTTACTGACGTAGATTCAGAGCCAGTGATGCACAAAGAGAGCATCGATTATGAGTTTATCAAAGTAGCTCAACGTAACTATAAAGAGTAATCCATTTTTCAAGCAAACAAAAACAATGAATTTAACACTAAAAATATGGCGTCAAGAAAGCACTACTGCTAAAGGCGCATTCAAAGAGTATAAGGTTGAGAATATCTCTGCGGACTCATCGTTCTTGGAAATGTTGGATATTCTTAACAACGACCTAATCCACAAAGGCGAGGAGCCAGTGGCTTTCGACCATGACTGCCGTGAGGGTATCTGTGGTATGTGTTCTCTGTATATCGATGGCCACGCACACGGTCCAGACGATGAGATCACCACCTGCCAGCTTCACATGCGTAAGTTCTCTGATGGCTCGACCATCACCATTGAGCCTTGGCGCTCAAGAGCTTTCCCAGTAATCAAAGACTTGGTTGTTGATCGCACCTCGTATGAGAAAATCCTTCACTCAGGAGGTTTTGTTTCGGTGAACACTGGTGGTGTGCCCGATGCAAATGCAATTGCTATTCCAAAGAAGCATGCAGAGGAGTCTATGGACGCTGCATCGTGTATTGGTTGTGGTGCTTGTGTGGCAACTTGTAAGAATGGTTCGGCTATGTTGTTCGTAGCGGCTCGTGTGTCGTCTCTAGCACTTTTGCCACAAGGTAAAATTGAAGGAGCGCGCCGTGCAAAAGCTATGGTGAGCAAGATGGAAGAACTAGGTTTTGGTGGCTGTACCAACACTCGCGCTTGTGAGGCTGAATGTCCTAAGGGCATCTCTGTTGGTCACATCGCGCGCCTAAACCGCGAGTTCCTAACTGCAAAACTACGCGACTAGGACGCAGAGTGTCTTTTGTCACTTAGCTCTAACTGTGCCATTGCCCCATTGCCCGTGCGGTTCGCACCTCTAACTGGGGTCAGAGACCATCTATGTCTTTGCGACAATCGCTCAGTGCGAACGCGGTGCATATATTCGATGCATATAACAGTTAGCTAGTCATTTGAACTAGTAAATAAAAATAGCCTTATTCTCATACAGAGAGTAAGGCTATTTTGTGTTTATCAGCGTGTTATC
>CAYJLY010000006.1:18267-52838 GCA_964371385.1 uncultured Rikenellaceae bacterium | reverse complement strand
CACAGTCCTATGAAGAGAAACCACACCTTGAGCTGTGTGTGTTTAGCGTAAAAGAAAATCTTTCACCGCCTGCATCTGCCAGCGAGGGGTAGAGGTTGCGCCACATATCCCGACGCTTTGAGCTCCGTGGAGCCACTCAGGGTTTATGTTCATGACGCTCTCAATCAAATAGCTCGAGGGATTAGAGGCTCGGCAAACCTCAAAAAGTGCTTTGCCGTTGGAACTCTTGCGTCCGCTCACAAAGAGTATCACATCGTACCCGCGAGCAAAATCCATTAGATGTGGAGCGCGCGATGACACCCTGCGGCAAATAGTATCATGTATTTCGACCATACGGGGGTCGATGGCCCTAGAGATAATGGTATTTTTTACCTGCTCGAAAAGTTCAAGACTCTGGGTTGTTTGCGATAGAAAAATAATGGGTTTTGAGAAATCAACCTGATCGAGGTCTTGTGTTTTTTCTACAATAATAGCCTGCTCGTGTATCTGTCCGGTGAGACCTATAACCTCTGCGTGACCCTTTTTTCCGAGTATGAGCACTGTGCCCCCGCTGCCAGTCATTTTTTTGTGAGCCTCTCTGACTCTCTGTTGAAGTTTAGCTACAACGGGACATGTAGCGTCCACAAGTTTCATTCCAAGTCGCTCTATCTCGCGGTAGGTCGAGGGAGGTTCACCGTGAGCGCGAATGATAATGGTCTGCCCTTGGCAATCACCGAGGTGTTTCACCCCTGCGATGGTGCTAAGTCCTATGTTTTCAAGTCTTTGTACCTCGGCACCATTGTGGACTATATCGCCCAGCGAAACAGCCGATCCCTCATTAGCGAGGGTGGCCTCAGCCATCTCGATGGCACGAACAACGCCAAAGCAGAAACCAGATTTTTCGTCAATTTCAACTAGCATCTCTGTGAATTTTAGCTACGATTTTGGAACAGGAGGACGGTTGTCATCGAGGGTGCCTTCTGCTTGGTCAGCCTCAAAAAATGGGCTCTCAAATTCGCTCATCCCCGCAGGTAAAGTCCAACTCACATAAGTGATAGGTAGTCCTTGCCCTAGGAACCTAGTCTCGTAGGTGGTTTTGATTGAAAGCACAGGGTCGGCAAATCCAGTGCCATATATATCAGCATTGCAGTCGATGGGGGTGATGTTGTTACACGCGAGCAAGGATTTCGTATACTCGTGCAGATGCTCACTGTCGGTTTTTAGGTGGATAACTCCGTTTTCGCCCAAAAATTTAGCATATCGCTCCAAAAAACGAGGCGAGGTCAGTCGCTTTAGTGCGCGTCCTTTTTTGAGCTGCGGATCAGGGAAGGTGATCCAAATTTCGCTCACCTCACCTGGGGCAAAAAATGAGTTAATAAACTCTATGCGAGTGCGCAAGAATGCAGCATTGGTGATGCCCTCGAGGGTAGCTGTTTTGGCGCCTCTCCACATGCGGGCGCCTTTGATATCCACACCTATGAAATTTTTGTTAGGGTTCTCGCGTGCCAAATCTACTGTATATTCACCACGCCCGCAGCCTAATTCCAGCACAATAGGGTTGTTGTTTTTAAAATGCTGCGTAGCCCAGCGACCCTTCAAAGGGTGGTCTTTGTGAAAAATATCTTCAAACTCTGGTTGTACCATACACTCAAAAGAGAGGTTTTCTTGAAAGCGCTTAAACTTATTTTTTCCCATGTCTGCAAACGATTAATAATTAAAGCGCAAAGATAATTATTAATCGCCGAAAAATATAAAATACTTACTTGCAATAATGCGTTAAATACATTATCTTTGTGGTTTGATATAATTATTATATGAATATGAAAAAAAGAATTCTCTTTTCTCTTGTTGCGATTTTCGCAGTGACAAGCCTTGGTGTAAAGGCTCAAACCCCCACTGCAGAACAACTACAGATTTTGCAGCAAAATCCTGAACTGCTGGAACAGTACAATAAAAACCAACAAAACTCCACACCTCAAAGCACAGTGACCTCTGATCAGACCCGTGCGAGTGTGAGTGTAAATACACTTGAGATCTCGGAATCCCCCAAAGTAGAAACATTGGAAAAGAGTGAAAACCCCATTTATGGCCATTCGCTATTTTCTAGTGAGAATCTAAGCTTTGCTCCCTCGTTGAATATTCCAACCCCTGAGAATTATGTGCTCTCTAGTGGCGATCAGCTCTTTATAAACGTATGGGGCGAGTCGCAGAACGAATATGATGTCAAGGTTAGCCCGGATGGTTATATAAATCTCTCGAACATAGGACTTGTGTCGGTGCGCGGCCTTACCATACGCAGTGTTGAGCAGCGTATTATCTCGCTTTTGCATAATACCATGGAGGGTATAGATCATGGAGCGGTGAAGGTTAATGTTTCATTGGGAGATATACGTTCTATCACTGTGAATGTGACGGGCGAGGCTCGAGTGCCAGGAACCTACACCCTGCCGTCGCTGGCAACGCTTTTCAATGCGCTTTATGTGGCAGGAGGTGTGAGCGAGATAGGCTCGGTGCGTAATATTAAACTATATAGAGCTGGTGAATTAATTTCCTCACTGGATGTGTATGATTATCTCACCAGGGGTAAACTAGAGCTCGACAAACGCCTTGAGGATAATGACTTGATTGTTGTGGAGCCTTATGCTAACGTAGTTAATATCACCGGACAAGTGAAACGCCCTATGCGTTATGAACTCAAAAGTGGCGAGACTCTAGCGAACCTAATTGTTTTTAGTGGAGGTTTTACAGGAGGTGCTCTAAGGGGTAGCCTTAATGTTAATCGCTCGGCAGGTGGCAAACAAAAGGAAATTTTCACAGTTGCTAGTGCTGGATATGAGTATTTCCCTATGATGGATCGCGATGTTGTGAATGTGAATGATATATCGGGACTTTACGCTAATCGAGTGGCAGTGTCGGGAGCTGTGTGGGAACCAGGTTATTATGAACTTAAAGAAGGTAAGTTGTCTTCGGTCAAAGAACTTGTTGAAAGTGCACAAGGTCTTAAAAAAGAAGCCTTTGCAGGGCGTGTGCAGCTCATTCGCCAAAACAATGATAATACTCTAAGTGTGACTTCGTTGAACTTGGGTGCTATTCTCAAAGGACTAGATCCAGATGTGGCACTAATGCCCAATGATAGTTTGAGTGTGATAGCCGAATCGGATTTGATGCCAAATCGATTTATTTCTGTGGTGGGCGAGGTGAATAAACCAGATACGTTAGAATACTACGATGGTCAAAGCCTTCAAGGAGCAATTATGATGGCAGGAGGTTTTACTAATGCAGCCTCAATGGCTCGTGTTGAAATCGCTCGTCGAGTAATCTCGTCAACTGCAACCGAACCATCTTCAGAGATAGCAGAGCTATTTGTTTTTGAGGTATCGAAAGATCTTTCACTCGATAGAGAATCTTTGAATTTCACACTATTGCCTTATGATGTGGTGACTGTGCGCCGCTCGCCTAGTTATTATGTGCAGCAACCAGTGTTTATTCAGGGAGAGGCAGTGTTTGTGGGTCAATACACCCTGAAAAACAATAGAACAACTCTTTCAGATCTGCTTTTGGAGGCAGGGGGAGTGACACCCGAAGCGAATATTAAGGGAGCTTACTTGCGTCGTCAAAAAACTGAAGATGATGTTCAGCGCGACAAAACTATCGCTAAGATGATGAATTCCACAATTATCGCTGGTCGCGACACGCTTGCCGTTGAGCAAGTGGCAGTTGGACAGTATTATTCTGTGGGTATTGACCTTAAATCGGCAGTTGAGAATCCTGGTGGGGAGTTTGATTTGGTGCTTCAAGCGGGCGACCGTTTGATTATCCCAACTTTTGTGAATACGGTGAAAATATCTGGTGCGGTCTATTATCCTAACACTGTGACCTACGATCCTAATATGAGTATCAAGGACTATATTGCTCAAGCGGGAGGTTATACCAAACGATCGGTGCGTAAACCCTTTGTGATCTACCAAAATGGTATGTTGTCCTCGACAAACAAAACAATAGAGCCAGGGTGTGAGATAGTTGTACCTCAGAAACCAGCGCGTGATCCAATGAGTGCAGGTGAATGGGTGTCAATCGGCTCGTCAGTCACTTCGATGGCTGCAATGATTATGTCTTTGATGCGCTAGCGAGTATCTTTTTGATATTTGACACTAGCTGATTTTTGCAAATCTAGTGATTAGTGTTGTTCTGGCGGAAAGAAGAATCTTTGTTCCGCATAAATAAATGAATAAAAATATGCTTGATATAATAGCAAAACACCGTTCGGTGCGCCAATACCTAAGCAAAGAAATTCCTACGCAGGTGATGGAAGAAGTGTTGAAGGCTGCCACTCGTGCCTCGACTGTGGGGACTATGCAGGTGTATAGCATGATAGTGACCACCAAAGAGACCCTAAAAGAGCAGCTCGCACCGCTACATTTCAATCAACCCATGGTGCGCCAAGCGCCAGCGATTGTGACTTTTTGTGTGGATGTGGCGAGATTCCAGAGATGGTGTGAACTCAGAGATACTAAGGGTGAGTACCAGAATTTTGTGTGGTATGTCAATGGAGCGATAGATGCTTTGTTGGCGTCAGAAAATTTTTCATTAGAGGCACAAAATCAAGGACTGGGAATCTGCTATTTGGGAACAACAATTTATAACGCTGGCGAAATAGCCAAAGTGTTGGAATTGCCGCGCGGTGTTGTGCCCGTAACTGCTCTTGCGGTTGGGTATCCCGACATGGAGCACTATCCTTCAACCACTACTCATCGCCTACCCCTTGAGGCTGTGGTTCACTATGAGACCTATCGCAAGGACAGCGACCAGCAGATACTAGAATATTGGAGCGAGACCGAAAATTCACCTCAAACCCAGCGACTACTACTAGAGAATGACCTTCCGAATTTGGCAAAAGTGTTCACAGAGCGAAGGTATAAGGGCGAAGATAATCGCCACTTCTCGGCAAAGTACCTACAAGTGCTGCGCGAACAGGGTTTTATAGATTAACTATTTTCAGAGAACTAGAATAATATGTCAGTAGAGACCACACGTCGAGCCGTAACGACACTGCGCTTGACTCAAATGAAAGAGCAGGGTGAAAAAATTTCCATGCTCACAGCCTATGATTACACCCTAGCACGTATAGTAGATGCAGCGGGCATAGACGTGATTTTGGTTGGCGATTCGGCAGCCAATGTCATTGCTGGTCACACCACAACGGTACCCATTACCCTGGATCAGATGATATATCACGGCTCTAGCGTTGTGCGAGCAGTAGAAAAAGCATTGGTTGTGGTTGATATGCCTTTTGGTTCCTATCAGGGCAATCCTCTGGGGGCGCTAGAGGGAGCAGTGCGCATAATGAAAGAAACCCAAGCTGACGCTCTAAAGCTAGAGGGCGGTAGCGAGGTGATAGATAGCATACAAAAAATTATTTCGGCAGGTATCCCCGTAATGGGACACCTAGGGCTCACTCCGCAGTCCATAAATAAATTTGGCACTTACACTGTGCGTGCCAAGGAGCAGGCTGAGGCTGAGAAACTGATAGCGGATGCAAAACTATTGGAGCAGGCAGGCTGCTTTGCGTTGGTGCTAGAGAAAATACCATCGGCATTGGCAAGCCAGGTGGCAAGATCTTTGAGGATTCCTGTTATTGGTATAGGAGCTGGAAATGGAGTAGATGGTCAGGTGTTGGTGATGCACGATATGCTGGGGATAACCAAAGAGTTTTCACCACGTTTCCTCAGACGTTACGCCCAGTTGCATGACACTATTTTTGATGCCTTCCAGAGTTACTCTCAAGATGTGAAATCGGGTGATTTCCCAAATTCAACCGAGCAGTATTAATACCCCTTTATGTGTGTTGTAAAACACATAGTTAAATTAAAATATACAATGAAAACAACACGTATTGCAGTTTTCTATGACGGTAATTTTTTGCTACATAGCTCAAACTACTATAATTATATTCACTCTGTGCGCCGCCGTATTAGTATAGGTGGCCTGCAACGTTTCTTTAGGAGCTATCTGAGCGATAAGTTTGGCATAGACCATCAAAACAGCCGAGTGTCACAGTCGCATTATTTCCGTGGCAGACTCAACGCAACCGATGCTGCCTCTCGTGGCAATCAGCTTTATAACGACAGGGTGTTTGATGAAATTTTAATGTCCGAGGGTGTAAATATACATTACTTACCCCTGCGTAATAACGGTTCACGCCGCGAGGAGAGTGGTACCAATGTGTGGCTATCACTTGAGGCTTACCAGCTTGCTCTTGAGGGGCAATACGATATTGCGGTACTAGTGGTAGCCGATACGGACTATGTGCCTTTGCTTCGCAAGCTTCAACAAACGGGTGTGAAGGTCGTAGTTGCGGGTTGGGACTTTGAGTACACCTCTGATGAGGGGGTATTTATGACCACACGCACCTCGCACGAGGTTCGTATTTTGGCCGACCTTTCGCTTCACCTAGCAGATATTATTGATAGCGGACTAGAGGATGGCGACCAGACTGTGAGTGGCATATTTGTGGGCGGAGCAAATACTTCTAATAATACTTTCTAGACTGTTCTATACTATGCGCTATCTTATCATCCATAGCCGTTACTCTCGTGTGGGCGGAGAAGAGATGGTCGTTGAGCAGCAAAAACGTCTGCTGGAGCAGGCAGGACACTGCGTTAAGCTCTATCAAAGGGATTACAGTGAGATGCGCAAGTGGCGCACGGGTCGTTTGGCTAGTTTTTTTTCGGGATTTTATAATCGCCGCTCAGTAAAGGAGTTGCGTTCTTTAGTTATGGACTATCGCCCTGATGTGGCGATAGTCCATAATCTTTTTCCAGTTGTCTCGCCTGCGGTTCTCCCTGTGTTGCGCCGCTTTGGAGTGAGGGTGTTGATGAGCGTACATAATTATCGTTTGTTGTGTCCCACGGGACTTTTCTATCGTGGAGGGGCTGTGTGCGAGAAGTGCGCTGTGGGAGTCTTGCGCGAATGGAATTGCGCTTTGCATGGCTGTGAGGGTAGCGTGTTAGGATCTTTTGCTTTTGCCTCTCGATCTTGGTGGGCGCGTCTGCGTAAGAGCTACACTAAAAATGTCGATCTGTTTATGGTGGTGAGCGATTTTGTGGGCAGCAAACTCATCGAATATGGATTCCCTAAAGATAAAATTCAACCTTTGACCAATAGTGTGAGCCTCCCCGTTTTGCAGGACTCTAGCGAGATGGAGAGAGAAAAATATGTAGGCTTTTCTGGACGTTTGAGCCCAGAGAAAGGGGTCGAGACTTTGTTTCGTATTGCACGAAAAATGCCTGAAGTGAAATTTCGTATTGCAGGAGGTGTGGCTCAGGGCTTTGAACTGGGTGATGTTCCACAGAACGTCAATATGTTGGGTCACCTAGAGCCCAAGGCGTTGGACGAGTTTTACCGAGGAGCAAGTGTGGTGATAAATTGCAGTGTGGTCTATGAGGGTTTACCCCTGTCTATATTGGAAGCAATGAGCTATGGGAAGGCTGTGGTGGGGCAGAACTTTGGTGCTTTGAGCGAACTGTTAGAAGGAGGTAAGCGAGGATTGCTGGTTGAGTATGGTGATGTGGATGGTTTTGCCAAGGCGATTCGTACACTCTTTGATAATCCCACTCAGGCAAAAGAACTGGGTAGTGCAGCACGAGAGTATATAGCGAATAACCTCAACGAAAGAGAGTATTTAAAGCGACTAGAGCAGTATTCCACCAGCCAATAGAGATAAATGATAAAGAATATAGCGGGGCAGTATCCACACGATACAGCCCCGCTATATTTTATTGACGATCCTCGACTTATTTAATCTTTATCGAATTGAGCAGTTCAACCTTTCCTTCGTTCACTAGCTTTAGAATCAAACCCCCAAAGAGAGTATTCTGCCACGCAAACCACGCGCGAGTGTAGTGCTCGGGATCATCTACATGGAAAGACTCGTGGATAAAACCCGTATTGGCATCCGTGTTCATCAGCATCTCTATGCACTCCTTGATCTCAGCATCGCTCCCAGAGGTAAAAGCACGCATCATAATAGACATAGGCCATGCCATACCCCAATCCACGTGAGGTCCTCCTATGCCCTCGCCCTTGGTGCCGCGGAAGAAGTAAGGATTATCAGTGCTCCACACAAACGCTCGTGTGTTTTTGTAAATAGGGTCGTTCACGTCCACATCCCCAAGGTAGGGCATCGCCAAAAGGCTAGGCACGTTTGCATCGTCCATAATGAGTTGATTGCCGAAACCGTCAACCTCAAAGGCATATATATTCCCATATTTAGGGTGGTCGTAGATAGCATATTCTTTCAGTGCTGTCTCGACCTCATCGGCAAGCTCTCGACATTCTTTAGCCTGCTTGGGATTTTTGTTGATAGTCTCAAGAATCTCAGCAGCCTTGCGCAGAGAGCTAACCGCAAAGAAGTTTGAGGGAATCAAAAACTCGAAAGTCGTCGCGTCGTCCGAGGGGCGGAAAGCCGAAGCGATCAACCCAACGGGCTTCACGGGGTGTCCCTTACCATGGTTGGCCTTTGTGTCTAGCTGACGATCGGTCACACGAGTGAATTTATAGGGCCCTGGTTTGCCGTCTTTGCGTTGTTGTTCTTTGAAGGTTTTTAGGATGTTGGTAATGGCTTTTTCCCACTCGGAGTCGAAGATAGAGGCATCGCCAGTTGTTTTCCAGTAGTGGTGTGCTAGGCGAATAGGGTAGCAGTGAGAGTCTATCTCCCATTTGCGCTCGTGCACTTCGGGTATCATATCCGTTCCGTCGCTCATCCAGTGGCCATCGGGCACAGGCCCATCGTTGAACGCATTGGCGTAGCGGTCGAGGTTAATACTCATAAACTGACGGTTGATAACTCCCCAAAGCATTTTTTTGAGGTTCTCATCCTGATTTGCCAGTTGAACATAAGGCCACACCTGTGCTCCCGAGTCCCTGAGCCACATTGCGTGTATGTCGCCCGTATAAACAAAAGTGTCGGGCACGCCATTCAAAGTGCGATAGTGAACTGTGGTTTCCAGCGTGTTTGGGAAGCAGTTGGTGAACATCCACTTTAATTTTTCGTTGGTCAAAAGAGAGGTCACTCGCTTTATTTCGGACTCCACCACAGGGGATGTGAATAATCTTTTTTCGGGAGCAGGACGTTGGCACACGCGCTCTTGTTTTTCTCTTTCGTGGTGCAGTTTGTTGGAGATCGCTCCTGCGGTGGTGGCAATGATTAATGCCGAAAGGGTTAGGATAGTTTTTTTCATTGGTAGGGTTAGAGTTAGTTTTTTTGTGATTGTATTGGGCGAGAGCTGCACAAGAGCCGCCCCAGAGTCGCACAGAAGTTGCACAAGAGCAAGATTCTTGTAGTCCAAAGCAGGTTGAAGTCCCAATAAAAGCACGCCCCCGCCCCAATGAGTCGTTGGACTCCTTCAGGTAGCGGGGGCGTAATCTTTAGGTAAAAGTACTACTTCTTTTTCAAAAATCCTAGAGCAAGATCTTTAACTTTTTCTATAGCCCAACTCACAGCTGCTCCACGAATAGAATTAAGTAGCGAGATACCCACATCTTTTAACGCCTCGAGCGCAAAAGGTTCTGAGGTCTTCGATCTTCGGCGAAAGAAAAATGCTTTAGCTTGTTGCCACAGGATCTCTCTACCATTTTCTTTGAGATAGTCAAAACGCTCAGAGAGTCTGTCCTCTAGTACATCGCATTGCTTTTGAATCTCATTGCAGCGCTGGTGAAGTTTTTGGATGGGTGTTGTTTTATTTTTCATCTTCTTCTCCTTCCTTTTCATCGTCCATTAGCGAGCCAAGTATGATGTTCTGCAATTTGCGAGTAATCTTTCCACGCGAAAGATATATCACCGCAAAGATTATTGCATAGAATCCCGTGATAATCAAAAATCCAATCCCCTGAGTCTCAAACAAACTATTGAGGAAGATCGCTAGTGCTAAAAACAAAAACAATAGCATCACTAGAGCAATCATCATAAGAGTGATTGCAAGCATTAGTTTTGATACAACAGAACTCGTCTTGTCGTAGGTTTTCAGCTTTAGTAGTTCGAGCTTTAGCGAGGCGTATTGTTTTGCATCTTTTGCAAAGCCCTCAAGAGGTTCTTGGTTTTCTGACTTCATAGAAGTAGTATGTTTTTTTTCACTTAGTTTTGTTCGTTAGAGCAGCAAGTGCCCTCTTGCGAGTCGCAGGACTCTTCTTTTGCGGAGCATTTTTCCATCATAGAATCAAGATGGTCTTTTAGCTTGTCTTTTGCGCCTTTGACCCCTTTGGCAAATTTGGTGCGATTGTCCGCCTGACTAAAATAGGCGATCGCTGCACCTGCTGCAAGTCCGATGCAGAGTCCTAGTAGTAGTTTTGAATCTTCTTTTTTCATGGCTTTTGTTTTTTTACTTAAGGTGAATATTAAATACTCCAAAGAAGAGTTTAAGTATGCCTCTTTGGAGCAAACCCTTACTATACAAAAATAAGACCGAATGCTTTGTAAACCAAATTTTTAGTAAAAAAAGCTTAAGCAGTTGTTATCTCTGTTCACTTAGCCCCTTGCGTCCAATCCCCAGTGCAATTTACATCTTAGAGTGTCGTAGAAAGAACTATCTGGATTGCTCACCACCCTTAGGGTGCGAGGGCTGCGAGAGAGGGTGAATTTTGTGCCGCTCTCAAAGAGTGTTTCTCTATTATCTAACGTTGCTCGTGAGGGCTCTTTAGAGCGAGTTTGGGCGATAATCTCTATCTTCGAGCTACTCGAAACAACCAGTGGTCGCAGGTTAAGATTATGGGGCGCAATGGGTGAGATGATCCAACACTCACACGAGGGTGCTACAATCGCACCTCCCACGCTCATTGAGTAGGCAGTCGAACCAGTGGCTGTGCTTACAATTACCCCGTCAGCCCAATAGTTTGCCACCTCCAGCGAATCGACCCTCAGGGTGAGATGAACCATAGAGGGTGTGTTTTTTTGTATGCTAAACTCATTTAGAGCCTCGCCTATGTTCTCTCCCTCACGCTCCACACTCAGCAACTCACGTTCTTCGATATTGTAGTTGTTTGAGAGTATTTGTTTCATTAAATTCTCGAAATCTTCGGGGGCTGTGTTGGCAAGAAATCCCAACCGCCCGCCATTAACTCCCACCAGAGGCAACCCCGAGGGGATGGCAATTCGAGCGGTGCTCAAAAAAGTACCATCACCACCATAACTCACCAGCATATCAACGCCACTGAGATCCTTGGCTGCGAGCTGATACGTGCAACCAAGCGAACCCAGCGTTTGGCATAGATTCTCTAAAGAGTGGATAGAGGGGGAAGAATAGATAGCTAGTTTCATATTAATTGTTTATCTTTGCAGCAAATATACTAAAACTATGACAAAGTTAAGCGTAAACATCAATAAAATTGCCACTTTGCGCAATTCACGAGGAGGCGATCAGCCTAATGTTGTTCAGGCAGCTCTAAATGCCGAGCGTTTCGGAGCCCAGGGCATTACGGTTCATCCCCGCCCCGATGAGCGTCACATTCGCTACAATGATGTGAGAGATTTGAAAAAGGTACTCACAACCGAATTTAATATCGAGGGTTACCCCAGTGAGGATTTTATTGAATTGGTGCTGGAGGTTGTGCCAACCCAAGTTACCTTGGTGCCCGACCCGCCCGAGGCTATCACCTCAAACGCAGGATGGGATACCATCACAAATCAAGAACTGCTAAAGGGAATTATCGAGAGATTCAAAGCCAAGGGCATACGTGTGTCTATCTTTGTTGAACCCGATCCTGTGATGGTACGTGCTGCCAAAACCACTGGTACCGACCGCATCGAACTCTATACCGAGAGCTATGCTGTGGGCTATGGTGAAGACCCTGCAAAGGCTATTGCACCCTTTGTTGAGGCTGCCAAGGCGGCAGTGGAATGTGGTTTGGGAATTAACGCAGGACACGATTTGAGCTCTGATAACCTAGCTTATTTTGCTAAGAATATACCCTCGCTGCAGGAGGTTTCCATAGGGCACGCCTTGATTAGCGAGTCGATTTATCTTGGGTTCGAGAATACAATTCAGTTATACCTTCGCGCACTGCGAGGAGAATAATTTTATAAGGGTAAGAAAGAGTGGAAAACAAACTAGAGAATCCTATATTTGAGATAGTGAGCCGTCTGGCGGACGAGCTGTCATTGGAGGCCTATGTGATAGGGGGTTATGTGCGAGATTTTTTTCTGAAAAGGTCACTCACTGATATTGACATCACAGTGGTGGGCGATGGGGTGGCGCTGGCAGAGGCTTTGGGTCGAGAACTAGGAGTGAGAGTGACCGTGTATAAAAATTTTGGCACTGCCGCTTTGCACTACAAGGGCTGTGAGATTGAATTTGTGGGAGCACGCCGTGAGAGCTATTCTCGTGATTCACGCAAACCAAAAGTGACTATAGGGACTCTCCACGACGACCAATGTAGGCGAGATTTTACCATCAATGCCATGGCTTTTTCGCTCAATGGAGCCACCTATGGTGAGCTACTCGACCCCTTTGGTGGGATGCTCGATTTGAAACATGGAGTTATTCGCACTCCACTCGATCCCGATACTACTTTTTCGGACGACCCGCTTCGTATGATGCGTGCGGTGCGTTTTGCAACTCAACTAGGCTTTGAGATAGACTCGACTATCCAAGAATCCATCGTGCGTAATGCTCCCCGATTGGAGATCATCTCGGGTGAGAGGATAATCACCGAACTAAATAAGATAATGGCATCCGCTGATCCCTCGCGTGGATGGTGGCTGCTGAGTGAGTGTGCGCTGCTCAAAGAGTTTCTACCAGAAATGGAGGCTCTAAAGGGCGTGGAAAAAGTGGGCAAAAGAGCACACAAAGATAATTTCCTACACACGCTCAAAGTGCTCGATAATATCACCCCCAATACCGATAATATTTACCTGCGTTGGGCGGCTCTGTTCCACGACATAGCCAAACCCCCCACCAAACGCTATGACCCCGCCCTAGGTTGGACTTTCCACGGGCACGAGGTGCTGGGCTCGAAGATGATACCAAGATTATTTCGTCGGCTGAAACTTCCAATGGATGAGCGTATGAAATATGTGCAAAAACTTGTGTTTCTGCATCTGCGCCCCATTATCCTATCGCAAGATTTGGTCACTGATTCGGCCGTTAGACGCATGCTTTTTGAGGCTGGCGATGATATAGACGATCTGATGACCCTGTGTGAGGCGGATATTACCTCGGGCGATGATCGCAAGGTGGAGCGTTATATGCGCAACTTTGCCTTGGTGCGCGAGAAACTCATCGATATAGAGGAGCGTGACCGAGTGCGCAATTTTCAACCACCCATCGATGGTGCGCTGATAATGAAGATGTACGGCCTGCCCCCTTGTAACACCATAGGCGAGTTGAAAACCATAATCAAAGATGCGATTTTGGATGGTCGTATAGCCAATGATTTCGATGCTGCGCTAGGGCTATTAGAAGAACTCGCTGCCGAACGTGGTTTGACGAAAGTCTAAGTATCTTAAGAATAAAAAATGTTATCCGAGCAAGATCAAGCTCTAGTTGAGCAAAATTTACAGTGCACACCCTCTCAGGTGGCGCTGCGCACGGGCAATCGCCTTGTTGCGCAGTGTGTCGATACCCTTCAGCGTGCTCGCACCAAACTGCCCTCCTATTATGATGCTCGCTGCTTTATTCTCCCCATCAGCTACGAGCAATCTAGCTCAGAGGTGGTTGCCGCCTCAAGATATTGGGGTAGTGGCGAAATGGCGCTCGATCTGACCTGTGGGCTAGGGGTGGATTCTTTGTATATTTCCAAATATTTTTCGCGAGTTGTAAGTTCCGAAATAGACCCCGAGAGGGCGGCTATTGCTCGTTATAACTTCGAGAGATTATCTATCGATAATATCCAAGTGAGAGAATGTTCTGCGCAAGACTTGTTGAGCTCGGGTGAATTTACTAAAGTCGATTTGATTTTTTGTGACCCAGCACGCCGTGACGACAAAGGCGCCAAGCGTCACGCGCTGGAGGATTGTTCGCCCAATATCGTGGAGTTGATGCCCCAAATGCTGAAACTCTCACGCAGGGTGATGGTGAAACTCTCGCCGCTGTTTGATGTGGCGGAGCTGTTCAATATTTTTGGCGGCCAGGCAATGGTTGAGGTTATCTCCCATCGAGGGGAGTGCAAAGAGGTCGTTCTCCATCTTGGAGAGGAAGTTCGCTCGGGGTGCGTTCTGCATACTATCATTGATGGTGAGGGTGAAAGTCGTAGGGTGATGATAGATTATTTCGCAGATCTTGCGCCTGCTGGGTCTGTTGGTTCTTGCGATTTGACGCAATGCTCTTGGCTCTATGTGGCAGATGTTGCTTTGGTGAAATCTCGCTCCATTGCTCGCTATATGTATAAGGATTTTTCTAACACGCCTTATATCAACGCAGGAGCCTATGTTCTAAGCGAGGGCGAGTTAGATGGTTTTGCAGGTCAAGGCTACCCCTTGCAAAATGTATGGGAGTATAAACCCAAGCACCTCAAAAAACAGTTTAAAGACTTAGGACTTACAACCGCCACAATTCGCCTAAGCGCCTTTCCCTATCCCCAGTCTCAAGTATTTAAACAACTAGCCCTTAAAGAGGGCAGCGGGGCAGACCTGTTTTGCTTTCGTGAACCCGCCTCGGGGTGTTTGTTGGTGGGGATGCGAGCTGACTGATAGGAGTCAGTGGTATCCCGTTCGAAGGGCGCACCGCAAGGGGCAGGAAACTGGCTTTTCTTTCAAGAAAAGACGGTCGCCCCCCCACAGGGGCGACCGTCTTTTTGCATTAGTCCGAATTTGTATCTTTGCAAACTCATCGTCAGTACGGTTACGACAGCTGCACTTTGCGGAGATATTCAAGCAGGGCGTACGCTCATCCCCGCGCGGAAGCCCTGCTCTTATCAGAGGCAGTGTGTCCGCAAGCGTACGCCAAAGGCAAGATTATAGTAAGGGGCAGTGATTGCGAGTGTCACTCGCACCTAGCCGCAGAGACTGAAGAGTGCGTATGCACACGCTCTAAAGCCCCTTGCGATGCACCCTAGTATCGCAAGGGGCAGGCGATAGGCTTGGCTACGCACATTCGAACTAAAATAATAAAAGACGCTAAGCGTCCTGCTCCAGCTCGGAGTCGGAGTCGGGATCAATGGCAGTGAAGTCGGGAGAGGTGATAGAGATCACGTTGTTGTCGGGCGTGATGAGGTTGGCACCCTCGCTCTGAGGGGCTATGTAGCCTATCACCTCGCCCATAGCCAATACGTCTTTATGCTGGGATGCTGGAACCGTGAATAGCAACTCGAAATCATCACCACCATTTAGAGCCGCAACCACAGGGTCAATACCAAACTCTTCGGCAACAGCGAATGAATCCTTGGCAATGGGTATCCTATCGAGCATAATTCTGATGCCCACCTGCGAGGCATGACAGATATGAAGAGCAGCAGATGCCAAACCGCGAGTGATGTCTATCATGGCTGTGGGTACTATCTCGGCAGCCTCTAGCGCCTCGATTACCCCACTTGGTGCTTGTGGGAAAAGCTGCTTACCTAGGTGATATTGATAACCATCTAGTTTTGCTTGTGCGCCAGCATTACCCTGAAGTGCACGTTTCTCGCGCTCCAAAATGCTCAAACCCAAATATGCCGCACCCAGCCCCCCACTAATACACACCAAATCCCCCTCGCTTGCGCCAGTTCGTGGGGTTACTCTCTCTTTGGCAACCTCGCCTATCGCGCTCACCGCTATCATAAGCCCTGTGAGCGATGCCGAGGTGTTACCTCCGATAAGCTCTATGCCGTAATTTTCGCACGCGCTATTAATCCCCACATACAGCTCTTGGATGTCTTCGACCGCAAAACGAACCGAGATGCCTAGTGAGACAGTGATGTATTGAGGGGTGCCGTTCATGGCGTAAATATTCGATAGTGCTGCCACCACCGCCTTGTAGCCAAGATGTTTGAGGGGGAAGTAGCTCAAATCGAAGTCTATACCCTCGAGCATGGTGGTTTGAGTAACGAGCTCTAGTCTATCGCCACGGTCTATCATGGCGGCATCATCGCCCACAAAGGTATTACCCTGAAGGAGTGATTGCTCGAAAGCGACCTTGGAGAGCTTTGAAATATTGGTTTTCATCTTACTTTATAAAAAAAATTGTTTAACTTTGCGGCAAAATTAATCAATTTCGAGGAGAACTGAAAATTACATCCTCATAATATTTTACGTAAACAAACATTAGAAAAATGCTTAACATCGTACTTTTTGGCCCTCCGGGCGCAGGCAAAGGAACTCAAGCGGAGTTGCTACAAGAAAAATATGGACTTCTTCACCTATCAACGGGTGAGGCTATCCGTCAAAATATCGCAAATGGCACTGAGCTAGGCAAAGCTGCTCAAGCGCAAATGGAAGGCGGCGGATTGGCTAGCGATGAGCTAGTGTGTGGTATCGTTGCTGACTATGTTGCCAATAACAGCTCGGCTACGGGAGTTATCTTTGATGGTTTCCCTCGCACAACAGCTCAGGCGGTTGAGTTCGATCGCATTATGAGCGAGAAGGGTCTTAGCGTTACTGCTATGATCGCTATGGAGATCCCAGATCAGATGATTATCGATCGTATTACCTCTCGCGCTTTGGTTTCAGGACGTGCAGACGACCAAGATCCAGCTATCATCCAAAACCGCATCGACACCTACAAAGCTCAAACCGCTGTGGTGGCCGATTTCTATGCAAGTCAAAACAAATATGTTGAGATTGACGGAACTGGCTCAATCGAAGAGGTGTTTGGACTACTGTGCCAAGAAATAGACAAAATTCGATAGTAAATACTTAGGGGTGACTACATTTTAGATGTCACGCTGAAAAAATAAAAGATCATGGGAACACTACTAAAAGGTAAAAAAGGTATCATCTTTGGTGCCCTTAACGAAATGTCTATCGCATGGCAGGTTGCTGAGCGTGCAGTTGAGGAGGGAGCAGAGATAGTACTAACCAATACCGCAATGGCGGCTCGTATGGGAAAGACCAAAGAGCTTGCCGATAAGCTAGGGACAATCTTCATCCCGGCCGATGCAACCAAAATCGAAGACCTGGAGAATCTGGTTCAAAAATCAATGGAACACTTCGGAGGTAAATTCGATTTCATCCTACACTCAATCGGCATGTCGCCCAACGTTCGCAAAGGGCGCACCTATGACGATCTAGATTATGATTTCCTTCAAAAAACTCTAGATATCTCGGCTGTCTCTTTCCACAAGGTGATGCAGGTGGCTCGCAAAGCGGATGCAGTGAATGAATGGGGCTCGGTTGTAGCTCTTTCGTATATCGCAGCTCAAAGAACACTTTATGGCTACAACGATATGGCAGATGCTAAGGCACTACTAGAGTCTATCGCTCGTTCGTTTGGTTATATCTGGGGACGTGAGAAGAAAATTCGTGTAAACACCGTTTCTCAATCTCCAACCCCAACAACAGCTGGTTCGGGTGTGATGGGCTTGGATTCACTGATGGATTTCTCGCAGCGTATGTCGCCACTAGGCAATGCAGACGCTTTGGATTGTGCAAACTACGTACTAACGCTATTCTCGGATCTCACTCGCAAAGTGACTATGCAAAACCTTTTCCATGATGGTGGATTCTCTTCTATGGGTATGAGCCGTCGTGCGATGAAACTATATTCAAAAGGTCTTGAGGAACTCCTAGAGCAGGAAGAAGCTAATATTGACTTCCAAGACGTAACGGTAAAATAAGTGCGAGCCGCACGGGCGATGATTTTTTGACTGTGCCATAAATACTAAAAACGAAAAAGGATGTTTACCCTAGTGGTGAATATCCTTTTTTTGGTGTGAGCCATACCCACTATCATTTAGCTCTTAAAATCTAGTGGAAATTCTGCTCACTGCGAGCCGCACGGGCGGTGGTTTTGGTTAGGAGCAAGGAGCAGCTTAGCGAATGGCTCGCTTTCATAGAAAGAGCGAGTCTTCGCTGGGGCGAAGCTGCGACTCGCTATGGTTTTTCCCTCAAGCTATTGCTGGGGCGTGCCACAGCACGAGGGCGAACCGCAAGGGGCGAGTAGCAGGCTTTTCTTTTTAGGAAAAGACGGCCGCCCCTCGGGGGTGCGGTTCGTCCGTCTAGGTGTAGTAGCTCTCAAGTCATCGCCAGTGCGGCTCGCACCTCCCGCGGGGGAGCGTACGCCCTGGTGCCAGCGGCACAAGCAATTATTTAGACAGAGTTGAGCTTTTGTGGAAGTTAAACAAAAAAACAGAAACTCCCTTGGTACTGAGCTTCTAGCGGAACACGTGTTGAACGCAAGCGAAACCGCTCAGCTAGAAGTGCAGTACCATAAAAGAAAAAGCTAGCCGCAGAGGCTAGAGGGCGCACTTTGCGCACCTCTCCATAGCGAACAGAACAAAAATGCCTACCCTTAGCGATAAGGATAGGCATTTACTTTTATATAGTCTCTAAGCGAACGAGATTACAATAGCGAAGTTCCAGTCATATCAGATGGAACATCCAAGCCCATAAGCTCTAGTACTGTTGGTGCGATGTCTGCCAATACACCATCTTTAACCGAAGTGTATTTGTCTGAAACCACAATAAATGGCACTGGGTTTAGTGAGTGAGCCGTGTTAGGCGAACCGTCCTCGTTCACTGCGTTGTCCGCATTACCGTGGTCTGCACAGATAAGAGTGGTGTAGCCATTAGCCTGAGCCGCAGTAACCACTTTCTCAACGCAAGTGTCCACAGTGTCTACTGCTTTTTGGATAGCCTCGTATATGCCAGTGTGTCCCACCATATCACCATTGGCGAAGTTCAAACAAACGAAGTCGTTTTCACCTTTGTTCAACTCAGCAACTAGTGCTTCGGTGATCTCAGGGGCACTCATCTCGGGTTGTAGGTCGTAGGTCGCCACTTTGGGAGAGTTGATCAAAATACGGCTCTCACCCTCGAAAGGTTGCTCTTGGCCTCCGTTGAAGAAGAAAGTAACGTGAGCGAATTTCTCAGTCTCGGCGATGCGCAATTGCTTGCCACCTTTGGCTGAAATGTACTCACCTAGAGTGTTTTGGATGTTGTCCTTGTTGAAGATGATATGCAGTCCCTCGAAAGAAGAATCATAAGGAGTCATGGTGCAGAAATGCAAAGGAAGAGTTTTCATTCCCATCTCAGGCATGTCGCTTTGAGTTAGAACGATGGTAAGCTCCTTGGCGCGATCGTTACGATAGTTGAAAAAGATAACAACGTCACCCTCCTTGATCGTGCCATCCACGCCCTCGATAACGATAGGCTTGATAAACTCATCGGTCACATCTGCGTCATAGCTGCTCTGCATAGCCGCCACTGGGTCAGCGAATTTCTCGCCCTCGCCCTTAACTAGTAGGTCATAGGCTACCTTCACACGCTCCCAACGCTTGTCGCGGTCCATAGCATAGAAACGACCAACAATATCTGCGATAGTACCCTTTTTGCCACCTGCCAAATGCGATGCAAGCTCCTCAATGAAACCTTTGCCACTGCGTGGGTCGGTGTCACGACCATCCATAAAACAGTGTACAAAAGCATTCTCTATGCCCCATGTTTCAATTAGGTCAGTGAGAGCCTTTAGGTGCTCTAGTGAACTGTGAACGCCACCGTCTGAAACCAAGCCCATAAAGTGAACAGCCTTGCCATTTGCTTTTGCATAATCGTAAGCCGCTACAATCTCAGAATTCTCTTTTAGTTTGTCCTCGCGGATAGTGCGGTTGATCTTAACTAGGTCTTGATAGATGATGCGACCTGCGCCAATGTTCTGGTGACCCACCTCTGAGTTTCCCATTTGTCCGTCAGGCAAACCTACGTTCTCTCCATCGGTGCGAAGTTGAGAATTTGGGTATTTCGCCATAAGCGACTCCATAAATTTTGGATGCATCTGGTAGATAACATCTGAATTAGTCTTGTTGCCGACACCCCATCCATCGAGTATCATTAGAAGTACTTTGTTCATTTTTTTGTATTATTAAATTGTAAATATCGTCTTTGAAAATGGAGGTGTATCCAAACTTCGTGCAAAGGTATTAAAATATTATTAGAGAAATGGTGTAAAATGCTGATAATCTTAAATAAAAATGCAAAAAGTTGTTAAAGAGTTTGTTAGTTCAGATAAAATGTGTACCTTTGCATCCTGCATTGTGGGTAATTCCAGACCACGGCAGCTTGTAAACCTCTGGAATATAAACAAATAACTTTATATAAACCAATGTCAGGACTTATTGGAAAAAAAATCGGAATGACATCCGTTTTCAGTGCCGAGGGGAAAAACATCCCATGCACTGTTATCGAAGCTGGTCCCTGTGTAGTTACGCAAATTCGTACCGTAGAGAAAGATGGATACTCTGCAGTACAACTTGCCTATGGCGACAAAAAAGAGAAAAACACCAGCAAACCAATGTTGGGTCATTTTGCGAAAGCAAATACGACTCCAAAGTATAAACTCGCAGAGTTTGAGCTCTTTGACGAAAATCTTTCGCTAGGAGACACTGTTTCTGCCGACGTAATCCAAGAGGATGCGTGGGTTGATGTAACAGGCGTTTCTAAGGGTAAGGGTTTTCAGGGTGTTGTTAAGCGTCACGGCTTTGCCGGTGTGGGTGGTCAAACCCACGGTCAGCACAACCGTCAGCGTCACCCAGGTTCACTCGGTGCTTCTTCATGGCCTTCGCGCGTTCGCAAAGGTATGCGTATGGCTGGTCGCACAGGTGGCGATCAAGTTAAGGCACTCAACCTAAAAGTGCTTAAGGTTATCCCAGAGAATAACCTAATTCTAGTTAAAGGTTCTATCCCAGGACCAAAAGGGTCTTACGTTTTAATTGAGCAATAACCAAATGGAAATCAGTGTAAAAAACATTAAGGGTGAAGCTACAGGAAAATCAGTAACCCTTGCAGACAACATCTTTGCAATTGAGCCTAATCAACACGCAATCTACCTAGATGTAAAGCAGTACCTAGCTAACCAACGCCAAGGAACACACAAAGCTAAACAACGCGGTGAAGTTGCAGGTTCAACTCGCAAACTAAAGAAACAAAAAGGAACAGGTGGCGCACGTTGCGGATCTATCAAATCACCAATCTTCGTTGGTGGTGGTCGTGTATTTGGTCCAGTGCCTCGTGACTACTCTTTCAAACTAAACAAAAAACTCAAGCAACTTGCTCGTCGTTCGGCTCTTTCATTGAAAGCTGCTGCGGAGGCTATCACAGTTGTGGATAACATCACCCTAGAGTCTCCAAAAACAAAAGAGTTTATCTCTGCTGCAAACGCTCTAGCATTGGGTGGTGTTAAACTACTAGTTGTGTTGGCTGAGACCGACGTAAATGTAGCTCTAGCGGCTCGCAACTTGCAAAAAGTTAAAGTGATAAACGCAGCAACTATTAACACCTACGACGTAATGAACTACTCTCATATCCTTATGGCAGAGAACGCAGTTGAGGTTGTTAACGAAATGCTAGCCTAAAACTCATTCACAGATAAAATAAGACAATGAATATACTAATTAAGCCTATACTAACCGAGAAAATGACAGCCCAGGGCGAAAAGTTGGGCTCATACGGTTTTATCGTTGATCCACGAGCTAACAAGCTTGAGATCAAGGCGGCTGTTGAGGCGATGTACGGCGTGGTCGTAGAGAGAGTCAACACCATGAACTATGATGGCAAAAATAAGGCTCGCTACACCAAGTCGGGCTACCTTCAAGGTCGTACAAATAACTTTAAAAAAGCAATCGTAACGCTACGTTCTGGCGATAGCATTGATTTCTACGGTAATATCTAAACAAAATGGCAGTAAAAAAATTCAAACCCACAACTCCGGGTCAAAGACACAAGATTATTGGCACTTTTGACGATATTACAGCGTCAAAGCCAGAGAAGTCGCTAGTTGCTCCTCTTTGGAGCCGTGGTAGCGGACGTAACAATACAGGTAAGATGACCATGCGCGATATCGGAGGTGGTCACAAGCGTATGTATCGTATGATCGATTTCAATCGTGAGAAAGATGCTTATGCTGCTACAGTTAAAACTATCGAGTATGATCCAAACCGTTCAGCTCGTATCGCATTGGTTGTTTACGCCGATGGTGAGAAGCGCTACATCGTTGCTCCAAATGGCCTGACTGTTGGTCAGACTATCCAAAGCGGCGCAGGCGTTGCTCCTGAGGTTGGTAACACTCTTTTCCTTTCTGAAATTCCACTAGGTACTGTTATCCACTGTATCGAGTTGAATCCAGGTCAAGGTGCTATCCTTGCTCGTTCGGCAGGAACTTATGCTCAATTGCTAGCTCGTGAGGGCAAATACGCTATCATCAAGTTGCCATCAGGTGAGACTCGCATGATTCTTACCACTTGTCGTGCAACCATTGGTGCAGTGTCTAACCCTGACCACAAACTAGAACAACACGGTAAGGCCGGTCGCAGACGCTGGTTGGGACGTCGTCCACACGTACGTGGTGTTGTAATGAACCCAGTGGATCACCCCATGGGTGGTGGTGAAGGTCGCTCAAGCGGAGGTCACCCTCGTTCACGCACAGGTGTGTTGGCTAAAGGTTACAAAACTCGTAATCCTAAGAAGACTACCTCGAAATTCATTATCTCTAAGAGAACTAAATAATAACCCTCTAAAATTCATAGTATGAGCCGTTCATTAAAAAAAGGACCTTACATCGAGCCTAAGCTAGAGGGTAGAATCCTCGCGCAAAACGATGCAGGTACAAAAACCGTAGTTAAAACCTGGTCTCGCGCCAGCATGATCTCTCCAGACTTTGTTGGTCATACCATCGCAGTTCACAACGGAAACAAGTTTATTCCTGTTTACGTGACTGAAAACATGGTGGGTCACAAACTAGGTGAGTTTGCTCCAACCCGTACTTTCCGTGGTCACGGTGGCAACAAAAAACGTTAAGACTATCTGACAATCACCAATATAGATAGTCGATTATCAGTATTAAAGTTGGGAGCCATCAAGAGTTCCCACGAACAACAGATTTAAAAAAAAAGAAAATACAATAATGGGTGCAAGAAAAAGAGAAAGAGCCGAAAAGCTCAAAGCAGCAAAGAAGGTGACCGCGATCGCCTCTTTGAAGAACTGCCCAACCTCTCCCCGTAAGATGCGTCTAGTTGCGGATATTATCCGTGGCGTTGAGATTAACAAGGCTCTGGCGATCCTTCGTTTCTCGAAACAAGATGCAGCTATCCGCCTTGAGACGCTTTTGCGTTCGGCGATTGCTAACTGGGAGGCAAAAAATCCAAACGAATCACTAGAGTCAACTCCTCTTTGTGTTAAAACAATCATGGTCGACTCAGCACGTCAACTAAAGCGTATTCAACCCGCTCCTCAAGGTCGTGCTCACCGTATTCGTAAGCGTTCTAACCACGTAACTATCATCGTTGATAAACTTATCGTGGAGGAAAAGACAAAGAAAGTTAAACCAGTAAAAGAAGCAGCTGTATAATGGGACAAAAATGTAATCCAATTTCAAACCGTCTCGGAATTATCCGTGGCTGGGACTCTAGCTGGTATGGCGGCAAAGAGTACGGTGCAAAACTAGTAGAGGACAACAAGATACGTAAGTACCTAGAGGTTCGTCTTGCTAAGGCATCACTATCGAAAATCGTTATCGAGCGTACATTGAAGCTTGTAACCGTTACTATCACTACATCACGCCCAGGTATTATTATCGGTAAGGGTGGTGCAGAGGTAGACAAGCTAAAAGAAGAGCTACGCAAATTGACCAAAAAAGATGTTCAAATCAACATCTTCGAGGTTAAGCGTCCAGAGCTTGATGCAACGATAGTTGCCAATAACATTGCCCGTCAAATCGAAGGACGTGTTTCTTACCGTCGCGCTATCAAAACCACTATCACCTCTTCTATCCGTATGGGTGCTGAGGGTATCAAGATCCAGATCTCTGGTCGTGTAGGTGGTGCTGAGATGGCTCGCTCGGAAAACTACAAAGAAGGACGTATTCCATTGCACACTTTCCGTGCTGATATCGACTATGCTCTTGCTGAGGCTTTGACCAAAGTAGGTATCCTAGGTATCAAAGTATGGATTTGCAATGGCGAGGTTTACAAGAAGCGCGAGCTTACTCCACTAGCGGGTATGGCTTCAGTTTCGGCTAACGCTCCTCAAGGCTCAGGTGACCGCCGTGGTGGTGACCGTCGTCGTGGAGGTGGAGACCGTCGTCGTTCAAACAATAAGCAACAATAAAACCGCCTGAGTTTTCGAGAGGGTGGGAATCTAGTGAAATGAAGAACTAGTCGTTATAGTTCTTAAAATTAGTGAAAGACAACACACATAATGAATATTATGTTTTTTCCTCAGTCAATCACCACTTAAAGATCACACAACTCGAAAACCTTAATTAACCCAATTAAAAAATACAAAAATGTTACAGCCAAAAAGAACAAAATTTAGGCGTATGCAAAAAGGGCGAATGAAAGGTCTTTCTCAACGCGGAAACCAGCTCGCTTTTGGTAGCTTCGGTATCAAGACCTTGGAGTCGGCTTGGATCACAGGTCGTCAAATCGAGGCAGCTCGTCAAGCTATCGTACGTCATATGAAACGTGAAGGTCAAGTATGGATCAAGATCTTCCCAGACAAACCAATTACTAAGAAGCCTGCCGAGGTACGTATGGGTAAGGGTAAGGGTGCACCAGAGGGATTTGTTGCTCCAGTTACACCAGGACGTATCCTATTCGAAGCGGAGGGTGTACCAATGGCAGTTGCTCAAGAGGCACTGCGCCTTGGAGCTCAGAAACTTCCAGTAGCAACTAAGTTCATTGTTCGTCGTGATTACAACGAGAACCAAGACTAATTATTAATCTTAGCCAAATAACTTTGAAAATGAAAACTTCAGAAATTAGAGAGCTTTCAGTGAGCGAACTTCAAGAACGCATCGCAACTGAGAAAGACCTTCTAGCCAAGGCAAAGATGAATCATGCAGTCTCGGCTATCGAAAACACAACACTACTTAACAAACAACGCAAAGATATCGCTCGTATGCTAACTATCCTTGCCCAAAAACAGAACCAATAAGCTATGGAAAGAAATCTTAGAAAAGAGAAAGTTGGCGTAGTGGTTAGCAACAAAATGGAGAAATCTATCACCGTTGCAGTGGCACGTAAAGTGAAGCACCCTATCTACGGCAAGTTCGTTAACAAAACAACCAAATTCATCGCCCACGACGAAACTAACGATTGTGGTGAAGGTGATACAGTAAGAATCCAAGAGACTCGCCCTTTGAGCAAGAATAAGTGCTGGAGAGTGGTCGAAATAATTGAAAGAGCCAAGTAATCATGATACAACAAGAATCAAGACTAAAAGTAGCCGACAACAGCGGTGCCAAGGAAGTTCTCTGCATCAGAGTACTTGGTGGTACAGCTCGTCGCTATGCCTCGATTGGCGATAAGATCGTCGTGACAGTAAAATCTGCTACCCCATCGGGTGATGTAAAGAAAGGTACTGTGTCAAAAGCAGTAGTTGTTCGTACTCGCAAAGAGATTCGCCGTCCAGATGGATCGTATATTCGTTTTGACGACAACGCAGCTGTGTTGCTAAACGGTCAAGGCGAAATGCGTGGAACGCGTATCTTCGGCCCTGTGGCTCGTGAGTTGCGTGACTCTCACATGAAAATTATCTCACTTGCACCAGAGGTGCTTTAATTAATTACTAACATTACACTTTAAAAAAAGATGAAATTACACATCAAAAAAGGTGATATGGTGCAAGTAACCGCTGGTGATAGCAAAGGACAGCAAGGTAAAGTTCTTGAGGTTCTTACCGCTAAGAGCCGTGCGATTGTCGAGGGCGTGAACATGGTGAAAAAACACACCAAGCCTAACGCAGCGCATCCTCAAGGAGGTATCGTTGAGCAGGAGGCACCAATCCACATCAGTAACCTGATGCCACTTGACCCTAAAAGCGGTCAGCCAACTCGTATTACTCGTAAACCAAACGCAGAGGGCAAGCTTGTCCGTATTGCTAAAAAATCTGGAGAGGAACTAAAATAATGAGCTACACACCATCACTTAAAACAAAATATAAGGAGCAGATCATTCCTGCACTTATGAAGCAGTTTGGTTACAGCAGTGTTATGCAATGTCCCAAACTAGAGAAAATCGTTTTGAACCAAGGTATCGGTGCAGCGGTTGCTGATAAAAAACTTATCGAGACTGCACAAAACGAACTAACCACTATCGCTGGTCAGAAAGCAGTACAAACCAAGTCTAAGAAAGACATCTCGAACTTTAAGCTTCGTAAGCAAATGCCTATTGGTGTTCGTGTTACTTTGCGTCGTGAGAGAATGTATGAGTTCCTAGAGCGTTTGATCGCAGTATCTTTGCCACGTATCCGTGACTTCAAAGGTATCAACGACAAATTCGACGGTCAAGGTAACTACACCCTTGGTATTACTGAGCAGATCATCTTCCCTGAGATCGATATTGACAAGATTTCAAAGATCCTAGGTGTTGAGATCACTTTTGTGACTACCGCTAAGACAGATGCAGAGGCTCGTGCTCTACTTACTGAGTATGGTCTTCCATTCAAAAATAACAACAAGTAACCTAAATCTAAGCAAAGAAAATGGCTAAAGAATCAATGAAAGCACGTGAAGTGAAACGTGCCAAGCTTGTAGCTCGTTACGCAGAAAAGAGGGCTACTTTGAAAGAAAACATCCGCCAAGCTGCAGCTAAGGGTGATGTGGATTATGAGAGCATCGAGAAGTTGGCTAAACTTCCTAAGAACTCTAACCCTATCCGCATGCACAACCGTTGCGCACTTACTGGTCGTCCAAAAGGATATATGCGTTACTTCGGTATCTCGCGTATTCAATTCCGCGAGATGGCAAGTGCAGGTTTGCTACCAGGTGTGAAAAAAGCTAGCTGGTAGTCTACCAGTAAAGTTTATCACTAATAATTAAAAGGAGGCTTTCGAGCCTCCTTTTTTTTGTGCTTCGTGCTCCATGCACCTTCCGCGGGGCGAAAGCGTACGCCCTGCTGTGCGTGTCCGCACTGGGCAATGATTTCGCTCAAGCTATGTCCTATCTGCCTTTTTTCGAGTGTACCGCTGGGAGGGTAAGGCTTGCCGTTAGGAAAGCCGCGCTCCCCGATGGGGTGCGGTATGCGTGGCTAGGATGCGAAGCGGTGCCAGCGGCACTTGCAATGATTTTGTTTAACTCCTAAATAATTACTGCCAGCGTAAGCTCGCACCTAGCTTTTTTCTTTATTGTATCGACCCCGCTCCAGAGTATAAGCGCGCTAAAGCGCAATTATGTTCTTACGCGGTCTCGATATCAAGGACGAGTTCTTTTTTTGTTTGGCTCCCACTGTCTTTTCAAGGGCAAGCGCTGCGGGCGATCTGCTCTGTTATGAGCAGGGCTCCCGTGGGAGGAGCGTACGCCCTGCTATTTGCTGTGTGATCGCACCGTTACGCCCGGCGGCTAGTGTGTGCCCGCAGTGCGAGCTTACGCTGACAATCTTTTAGCTCTAATCTCTACCCCTAGTTTTTTGTTTGACTTGCATAAAGACACAGTTCGTGCCAAATGATAGCTGATCCAGCTAGGGTTAAGTTTTTTTTGGATTTCGTAGAAAAATATGAGACATACTTTCAAATTTAATATATTATCCATACATTTGTGTTTTAGAAATAAAACAGTATAACTTCATTACAAATAATGGGACTATTAGAAAAAATTAAAGAGCAGGCTAAAGGTGAGTTAAAGAGAATTGTTCTGCCAGAGGCGACAGAAGAGCGCACACTGCGTGCAGCTAATGAAATCATCGAAGAGGCGCTAGCTGAGCTAGTGTTAATTGGAAACCCTCAGCAGATTAAGGAGAGCGCTCAAAAGTGGAACCTACCTTTCATTGACAAGGCAGAGATTGTTGACCCACTCAACCACCCCAACAAGGATAAGTATGTGGATCTAATGATGCAGATACGTGCCAAAAAAGGATTGACACAAGAAAAGGCAGAGGCTTTGATTCTTGACCCTTTGGTGTTGGCTGTTATGATGATCAAGGCGGGCGACGCCGATGGTGAGGTAGCGGGTGCTAATAACACGACGGGCGATGTACTGCGCCCTGCGTTCCAGTATGTAAAGACCAAGCCAGGAGTTTCAGTGGTTTCAGGAGCATTTATTATGATGCTTAAAGATAATATGTTTGGTGATGATGGTATGATGGTATTTGCCGATTGTGCGGTTCACCCAAACCCAACAGCAGAAGAGTTGGCGCAGATTGCAGTTTCGACTGGCTACACTACGCGCGCTATCACGGGCATGGAGCCTCGCATTGCGCTTTTGACCTTCTCGACCAAAGGTTCAGCTAAGCATGACATGGTTGATAAGGTTGCCACCGCAACTAAACTTGCTCAAGAAATGGCTCCAGATCTTGCCATCGATGGCGAGTTCCAAGCTGATGCAGCTATAATCCCAGGCATAGGCGCTAAGAAGGCTCCAGGCTCGAAAATTGCAGGCAAGGCGAATGTACTTGTGTTCCCAACTTTGGAGGTTGGAAACATAGCCTACAAATTGGTGCAACGCATGGCGGGTGCCGAGGCGATTGGCCCAGTACTTCAGGGTATGGCGGCTCCTATTAACGACCTTTCCAGAGGCTGTTCAACTAGCGACATTGTGAGTCTGGTTGCTATCACAGCATGTCAGGCGCAGGAGGAGAGCAAAAATTAATAACAAAAAATATAATCTAAACCATATACAATTATGAAAATACTAGTATTAAACTGCGGTAGCTCTTCGATTAAGTACCAACTAATCGAAAAACAAGACAAAGATAGCTCGCAACTATTGGCAAAAGGTATGATCGAGCGTATCGGTCTAACCGATGGTGTTTTGACTCACAAGCCTGAGGGTAAGCCAAAATATGAATTTGTTAAGAATATTCCAGATCATACAGTTGGTATCAATTTGATTTTGGATGCTCTAACCGATGCTAACCATGGCGTGATTGCTTCTTTGGAGGAGATTGCTGCTGCGGGTCACCGTGTAGCTCACGGAGGTGAATACTTCCAAGATTCAGCTATTGTTACACCAACAGTTAAGCAGCACATCGAGAGCTGCATTGAGTTGGCTCCTCTTCATAATCCTCCAGCATTGAAGGGAATTTTGTCTATCGAGCGTTTGTTGCCATCAATCCAACAAGTGGCGGTATTCGATACTTCTTTCCACCAGACTATGGCTCCAGAGTCTTACCTGTATGCAATTCCTTATAAGTACTACGAGGAGATGAACGTACGTCGTTATGGTTTCCATGGTACTTCTCATAAATTTGTTGCCGAGAAAGCGTGTAAAATGACGGGTCTTGATTTCGAGACTGCTAAGATCATTACTTGCCACATTGGTAATGGTGCATCGGTGACGGCTATCAAGGATGGTAAATCTATCGATACCTCTATGGGCTTTACCCCAGTTGATGGCTTGATGATGGGTACTCGTTGTGGTACTGTCGATCCAGGTGCTTTGCTTTACATCATGGAGAAAGAGGGTATCTCGGCTGCCAAGATGACTGATATCATCAACAAAGAATCAGGTTTTGCTGGTGTTAGTGGTGTGTCGAGCGACATGCGCGATGTTATGGCTGCTGCAGAGCAAGGTAACAAGCAAGCCACTTACTCGCTAGATATGTTCGATATGCGTATCAAGAAATTCGTTGGTGCTTATTTTGCAGAACTTTGTGGTGCCGATTTGATCGTGTTCACTGGTGGTGTGGGCGAGAACGAGAAAGTGACTCGTCGTCGCGTGTGCGAGGGCCTAGAGTCAATGGGTATCATCTTCAACCACGAGGTAAACGATGCCTCGCGCGGTAAAGATGTTATTATCTCGCAGCCTGAATCGAAGGTTAAGGTTGTTGTGGCTACTACCGACGAGGAGCTTGTGATCGCTAATGATACTTTCAGATTGTTGTACAACTAGTCCAGAGAACTAGAAAATTTTCATAAAAATGTTGCATGTCATTAGGATGTGCAACATTTTTTTTATAACTTTGAATTATCAATTACAATACAAACCCCATATTATAAAGATTGAGACATGAAAAGGTTATCAGAAATTATTGAACTAGTCAAAAAGAGAGAGAAACGAACTATGGCTGTTGCCTATGCTCAGGATGTACACACTCTAAGGGCTGTGAATGCAGCTGTTGAGATGGGTATCCTTGACGCGATTCTGGTGGGAGATCGCTACAAAATCCAGGAGGCAGCTGAGGCTGGCGGTATAGATCTTCGAAATTTTGCTATTGTCGAGGAGAGTAGTGATGTTGCTAGTGTGGCAACTGCTGTTGATCTAGTGAGAAGCGGACGTGCTAGCATATTGATGAAAGGCTTGGTGTCTTCTGACAAATATATGCGAGGTATTTTGAATAAAGAAAGTGGGCTTGTGCCACCCCGTGGTACTTTGAGCCACGTAACAATAATTGATATACCCGCTTATCATAAGCTCTTGATTGTTTCGGATGTTGCAATTATCCCGAACCCCGATCTTAAGCAAAAGATACAATTGGTAAACTATGTCTCACAAACTGCGCGCAGCATAGGTATCGAGAAACCGAAAATTGCATTGATCGCTCCAACCGAACAGGTACTCACTGGCATAGAATCTTGTACCGATGCAGCTATTATCTCGCAGATGTGGCAGCGCAAGCAGATTTGTCCTGAAAGCTTTGTGGATGGTCCCCTTGCATTGGATGTTGCTATCGACAAAGAATCGGTGGCAATCAAAGGCCTTAAGAGTGTTGTCGAAGGCGATGCTGATTGTTTGGTATTCCCATCGCTCGAGGCTGCCAACCCATTCTTTAAGAGTGCAACCAAGCTAATGGGAGCCGAAATGGCAGCTATAGTTGTTGGGGCAACTGCTCCTTGTGTGCTAACCTCTAGAGGCGATAGCGAACTAAGTAAACTATATTCTATTGCTCTGGCGGCTTTGTCGGTGAAGTAGAGCCAGCGATTTTTACAATAGCAAACCGTGTGTGCTAATCTTAAGATTGGTGTACACGGTTTTTTTTGTGCATACTGTTCAGGTTCCTATTTTTGCCTGGACGAGCTCCACACTTCACAAAAAATTATTATCTTTGTAGGAAAGCCTTAATCGTAACTAATTTTAAACATAATATCAAATGAAAAAAACTTTACTAACCTTGGCAGCAACTACAGCCATGATGGCATGTTCGCCTTCTGCAAATCAAGAGCAGAGCGCAACAAAGGAGGCATTTAAATTAGACACCACCCTCACAGCAGAGCAAAAAACCGCTCGTGTGTTCACCACCGAAGTGATGTGGAAAATGGGACGTATGGGATCGCTGATTCTCTCGCCCGATGGATCTACGGCTCTCTATTCGCTCACACGCTATAACCTGGAGCAGAATCGCTCGTCTACTACTCTCTGGGTGCAACCTTTCAAGGGTGGCGAGCCTGTGCAGCTTACCTCTTGGGGCTATTCGGACAACTCACCTCAATGGAGCGTGGATGGTAAGAAAATCTATTTTATGAGCTCTCGTGAGGGCGGTTCACAGCTTTGGGTGATGGATGCAAATGGCGAGAATATGACTAAAATTTCTGATGTCCAAGGCGGTATAGGCGGTTTTGGCGTTAGCTCAGGCGAGGATAAAGTGTGGTATGCAGCCGAGGTTCAGGTCGAGGCGGTTGAGACTAAGGATATCTACAAGGATGCTCCGCAGTCAAAGGCTTTGGTCTACGATGATTTGATGGCTCGCCACTGGGACGTTTGGGAAGAGGGTAGCTATAGCCACGTTTTCGTTGCTGATCTGAACGGCGGTAAATTGAGCAATGCTGTTGATATTAATGAAGGTGAGCCTTGGGATGTGCCCACTGCGCCCTACTATGATGCTTCAGAAATCTTGTGGAACAATTCTGGGACGGCTCTAGCCTATACGGCTCGCAAGCTTACGGGCTATGAGTATGCTATCAGCACAAACACAGATATCTACCTTTATACTGTAGCAGATAAATCTACTAAAAACCTCACTGAGGGTATGCCAGGATATGATAAGTACCCAACGTTCTCGCCCGATGATAAGATGATCGCATGGCAGAGTATGGAGCGTGCTGGCAACGAAAGTGACCGTGACCGTCTCTTTGTGATGAATGCAGCGGATGGCAGCTCAAAAATGGAACTAACCACAGGGTTTGATTACCCAGCTAGCAACTTGGTGTGGAGTGCTGACGCTCAGAAAATCACTTTCATCGCTCCTATGGCGGCGACCTATCAAATCTGCGAGGCGAATGTAGCAAAGGCGGGCGATATTAAGATCCTGACCGCTGGCGATCATGACTATACAGCTTTCACTCGTGTTGGCGATAATATTGCAGCTAAGCGCACAACCCTATCATCAGACAATGAGTGGTTTGCGGTGAGTAGCACCAATGGCGAGGGCGTTCAGCGTTCGTTTATTAACAAAACCATCTACGACAATGTGGATATGGGTAATATCCAAAAACGATGGGTTACTACCACCGATAATAAGCAAATGCTAACATGGGTTATCCTACCTCCAAACTTCGATGAGACTAAGAGCTATCCAACCCTGCTTTATTGCCAAGGAGGTCCTCAGTCTGTAGTTTCTCAGCGATGGAGCTATCGTTGGAACTTCCAACTGATGGCATCTCAGGGCTATATCATCGTTGCTCCTAACCGTCGTGGCCTACCTTCGTTTGGTCAAGAGTGGTTGGATCAAATCTCGGGAGATTATAGCGGACAGAACATCCGTGACTACCTAAGTGCTATTGATGATGTCTCGAAAGAGAGCTGGGCAGACCAAGATCGTATGGGATGTATAGGCGCTAGCTATGGCGGTTACTCTGTATTCTATCTTGCGGGTCACCACCAAGAGCGTTTCAAGGCTTTCATCTCACACTGCGGTATCTTTGATTTCACTAGTATGTATGGCTCGACCGAAGAGTTGTGGTTCGTGAACCGTGATTATGGTGGAGCTTATTGGGAGAAAGACAATGCAGTGGCACAGCGCTCTTATGCAAACTCTCCTCACCACTTTGTAGACAAATGGGACACTCCGATTATGATAATCACAGGTCTGAAAGATTTCCGTATCCCTTACACTCAATCTTTGGAGGCTTTCACTGCTGCTAAAGCACACGGCATTGACTCTCGCCTAGTGGCATTCGAGGACGAGGCTCACCAAGTATTCAAACCCCAAAACAACCTAGTGTGGAATAAAGAGTTCTTCGGATGGTTGGATAAGTATTTGAAAAAATAATCCACCCCCTTAGCAAATTCTATTTTAGTGGAGTTCTAAGAACTGATTTACCCCAAAGAACAATGAGCTGATTTTATTGCTCAATGTTAAATTTTTGGGGGCAGTTTTTAGAACTCCACTTTATTCATAGTCCCTTATATTAAAATGAAGATTATCATGAAAATTTGTTTTATGTTTTTTCTGATGAGTTGGAGTTTTGTGGGCTTTGCCCAAACTAAGGTCAGTGGAGTTGTCTATGATGAGAATTTGGGCGAGGTGGTTGATTTTGCAGTTATTGCAACTGCGAAAAGCTCCACTATGTCTAATGCGCAAGGAGAGTTTGAATTGTTATTAGCCTCACTGGATGATACGCTAATTATCAATCACCCAAACTACAAGACAAAACGCATCTCGACACTTTCCCCCAGCATGCAAATCAAGCTTACCCCTGCCTCACTTCAAGCCCATGGGGTAACAGTTAGCGCAGGGCGACTTGATCGCCTAGATTCTGTAAAGACTAAATATTATAGACACTTCCATGAGGATTCAATCAACTCGCTTAGTACGTCGCTTTATTATCGCCATAGCACAGTGGTGGATACTAATAGTGTAGAGTATATTGAAGCGATCTTTGATGCGCGGAGCTATACGGCTTTTAGTGGGTTTTCGCTAACCAATGGCAGGTATGCTAAGGGTGAATCCAATACTGAGATCACTTTCAAGAATGCCTATGTGTTCTCGAATTTCTCGCCCATTTCTTTTAATAAGCCCTACGACAATGATTACCCTTATGTTCCTTTGTGCACACTCGCTAGCACTATATATGATGTAGAGCTAATCAAGGTGCTCAATGACAGTACGCCCGATCGTGTGAATGTCTATCGTTTCACACCCAAGAGCGAGCTTCCACGCAAGATCAAAAGGGATGTTACACTTATAGAGGGTGAGCTACATATTCGCACACGTGACAATGCCATTGTGGCTTTCGAGGGCGTGGCGACAGATCGTGTAGCTATGAGTATGGGATTATTTCTTAGAGCACAAAATAAAAAACTCTATTTGTCTTTTACTTATGTTGATGTGCCTGGCATTGCATACCCTGTATTAAAATCTGCACGCACTGAACTGCATTTCACCGTTAATATTCTAGGAAAAAACCACAGTGTGAGGGTTAGTTCTATCGCTTTTGCAACGGATTATAGCACTGATCAAGTCCTAGATAAAGAATTGATCAAGTCACGGGCTGCCATAACTGAGGAGATTGATAGAATACCCTATGATCCGAAGTTCTGGGAAAATAACCCTGTGATAAAACGCACCAGTGTCGAACAGAAAGTCGTAGATGATTTTAATAG
>CAYJLY010000006.1:0-18167 GCA_964371385.1 uncultured Rikenellaceae bacterium | reverse complement strand
ACCCTGTGATAAAACGCACCAGTGTCGAACAGAAAGTCGTAGATGATTTTAATAGACAAGGATATTTTGGCGATCTGTCATTCTAGGGGGTATTTATGGATAGAGAGATACACCAGTTTGAGTCGCATTCGGGTTGTAGTGGCAATCAAGCTAGGTTGCGAGAACGTTAAGGCAGGGCGTACGCTCCCCCTGCGGGAGCCCTGCTCTCCTGTCTGAGCAGTGCGCCCGTAGCGCACGCCCTTTAAAAGGCGCAGTGAGAAATAAATACTATGTACGCTATGAGTTTACTCCTTGTGCACTGTGCCCTAGCCAAGTAATTAACAATCTTATCCAGTGTTCTAGTGCACTAAAAAAGGGACTATCTCTTCCACAGAGATATTCCCTTTTATTTAATATGTGTCTTACTTGCGTAAGTTAGGCTTTTTTGCGAGTAAAGAATCGAGCCACCTCGCCTATGATTAACACAATTGAAGTAGAACCGATAATCTTCAGCCAGTCCATCAGCGATAGTGGTACAACCCTGAAAGCATCGCCACCAAAGCTAACGATCAGAACCTGACCCAAGACAATAATGAGCGAAACGATCAAAAATGCAGGTGATTTTAATAGCCCCTTGAAAGCTGAACTACCACTGCGGTAAGCCTTGGCATTAAACATATTCCAGAACTGCAACATCACGAAGATAGTGAAGAACATCGAAAGATCGTAGCGAGAAATTTCACCACCGCCCTCGGGTGTCATCCAAAATAGAAGCCCCATCAATAGCCCCACAAATAGAAGACCCGTGGATAGAATAGAACGCCCCATAAATGGCGAGATAATAAAGCTACCCAGACCTCGTGGCTTATCGTCCATCACTTTAGGATCTGCAGGAAGCGAAGCTAACGCTCCGGCTGCAAAAGTATCCATAATTAGGTTCACCCACAACATCTGCGTCACCGTCAGCGGCAGGGTAAACCCGAGCAACGAACCAAGCAATACCAGCGAGAGAGCCGCAACGTTGATGGTTAGTTGGAAGAGAACAAAACGTTGAATATTGATGTAAACCGAACGTCCCCACATCACCGCACGAGCGATCGAGGCGAATGAATCATCCAACAGCGTAATATCCGAAGCCTCCTTGGCAACCGAAGTACCCGTTCCCATCGAAAGACCAACGTTAGCGAAATTCAGTGCAGGGGCATCGTTCGTGCCGTCACCAGTTACGGCAACTACCTCACCACGCTTTTGGAGAAGTTTCACCAAGCGTTGTTTGTCCATAGGTCGTGCACGTGCCATAATTTTCAGGTGAGCAGCACGCTCATATGCCTCCTCATCCGAGAGAGCCTCCCATTGAGGACCCGTAATTTCGTTAATCTCACCGTCGCCCTCGACCCATAGACCGATTTGGCGAGCAATCTCACGAGCCGTAGCAGGCGTGTCGCCCGTTACCATCTTGATGGCTATACCAGCGGTGAAGCAATCTGCAACCGCCGCAGGAACATCCTCACGGATAGGGTCAGCAATAGCGGTGATGGCTTGAAGTGAGCACACTCCATCCACCTCTATCGCTAGCGCAAGAGTGCGCATCGCACGATTTTGGAAACCAATCAAAGTTTCGTTAAATTTCTCCATATCAACCCCCTGGCACTTCTGTACCACCCATTCGGGTGCACCCTTAATAAAAGTGTAGCTCTTGCCACGGAATGCGACAGTGGTCTGCATCATCTTTAGTTTCGATGAAAAAGGCACCTGATCTGTAATATCACTGCGAAGTGCGCTGTAATCCGCCCCTTGGTCTTTGAGCCACAGTAATAGCGCCCCTTCAGTGGGGTTACCTAGCGGTTCGCCCTCGGGATTAAGGTGGGCGGTGCTATTGGTTGCTATGGCTTTGAGTAGGAGTTCTTTGTCCTCGATGATCTCTATCATCGTATCCACACGCATTTGATTGCGAGTGAGCGTGCCAGTTTTGTCAGTACAGATAACAGTTGTTGCACCCATGGTCTCACTAGCGTGCATCTTGCGCACGAGGTTGTTCGCCTTAAGCATTTTTCTCATAGAGAGCGCCAAGGATAGCGTAACGCTCATTGGTAGCCCCTCGGGAACTGCCACAACAATCAACGTAACAGCAACCATAAAGTGCTGCAAAATACGGTCGGCAATATCAAAAGACACCCAGTGGTCTGCCTCCCAAAAATGCACTCCAAAAGGAATACCAATGAGAGCAATTGCACCAAATGCCATAAGCCCTAGCGTCAGCCAGTAGAACATAGAGGATTTTTTGAATCTCTCGCTGCGCTCTTTTTTCGAGCCCATCAGCTCACGAGCGTCAAAAATGATAGGTATCCACACCTTGCCCAGAGCGATAAAAGCCCCAAAAAGTGCTGCGCCAAGTAGTCCCAACTCACCCAATGAGATAGGCGATGCTGTAAAATCCTTAACGGTCATCGCAAGGAAAGTCACCAGCGCAAGCGAGAAGCCTATCACCCCAATCATCTTTGCCATTCGATCTAGTTGGCGGTTCAGAGGGGTTTCCTGCTGGTTTTCTATTGTCGCCTCACGAGCCACACCACCAAACTCGGTGGCATCGCCCACTTTAAGTATCTCAATGACAGCGTTACCCTCGATAACCGATGTCCCACGCAATAGGTGGTTAGTGGGGTAGGTAGCCTCGGCTTTGAAATCCGCTGGATCGGTGCTCTTTTTGATAGAAGGTTCACCCGTGAGGGTCGATTCATTCACACTCAGAGCCGTAGCCTCCAGTAGCAATCCATCAGCAGGTATCTCCTCGCCAGTCTCTAGGATAACCACATCGCCCACAACCAATTCTTTCTTGCCTACCTCTATGGTCACTCCATCACGAATCACTTTGTAGAGTGTATCTTCGTTTACTTGGTTGAGAACATCGAATTTACGAGCGGCATCCATCTCAAAAAAGAAAGATACCCCCGTTGCTAGAAATATAGCAACGAAGATACCTATAGTCTCGGCATAGTGACCCTCGCGAATCGATATGACAAGCGAGAGCACAGCAGCCACAAGAAGGATACGTATGATGGGGTCGTTAAATTTCTCTAAAAATAGTTTCCACAGCGGCGTGCGAGGTGGAGGAGTTAGTATGTTTGCTCCGTGTTTAGCTCTGCTCGCCTCAACCTGCGCTCCAGAGAGTCCTTTAATTTCCATTAGTTCAGTTATGCGTTTTCTTCAGTGTTTTCCTTAATAGTACTTTCGGTTTTCACCTCTACCTTTTGTTCGTTTGCTGGCTCAACCGCAGGCTCGTTTGCTTGCTCATCTGTCGGCTGACTTGTGGGCTCATTTGCTGACTGAGCTAGATCTTCATCTTGAGAGCTAGCCCAAGGGCGCTTGCCGAAAATATCTACCATGTCCTCGGTGAAAATCACCTCACGCTCCAGCAGTAGTTCAGCGAGTTTGTTTAGGCCATCTTTGTGCTCGCTAAGGATAGCTTTTGCATTCTCGTAGCTACTATCAATCAAGGTACGAACCTCGGTGTCGATTAGTTGAGCAGTTGAATCTGAGTAAGGCTTAGAGAAGTTCATCTCCGATCCTGAGCTGTCAAAATAAGATAGGGTACCCACCTTGTCGTTCATACCATAATAAGCCACCATCGCATAGGCAAGTTTGGTTGTGCGCTCCAAATCATTCAGTGCACCCGAACTCACCTCGCCAAAGGTTAGTTCCTCTGACGCACGACCTCCAAGAAGCGATGCCATCTCGTGGAGCATCTGCTCACGAGTGGTGATTTGACGCTCTTCGGGTATGTACCACGCAGCTCCCAGCGCACGACCACGAGGGATAATAGTTACTTTCAATAGAGGGTTTGCGTGCTCCAAGAACCAGCTCACAGTTGCGTGGCCTGCCTCGTGAAAAGCAATCGCTCGCTTTTCTTGTGGCTTCAGCACCTTGCTCTTGCGCTCTAGTCCACCCACAATTCGATCGATTGCCTCCAAGAAGTCGCTCTTCTCGATTTGTGATTTGTTGCCACGAGCTGCAATAAGAGCCGCCTCGTTACAAACGTTCGCAATATCAGCTCCCGAGAACCCTGGAGTTTGTTTCGATAGGAAATCACGCTCAAGAGTTGGGTCTAGTTTGAGTTTTTTGAGGTGTACACCGAAGATCTCAGCACGTTCTTTGACCTCAGGTAGATCCACGTGGATCTGGCGGTCAAATCGTCCTGCACGCATAAGTGCTTTGTCGAGAATATCCGCACGGTTGGTTGCCGCAAGAATAATTACCCCTGCGTTAGTGCCAAAGCCGTCCATTTCTGTAAGTAGTTGGTTGAGAGTGTTCTCGCGCTCATCGTTAGAGCTCCATCCGCTGTTTTTTCCACGCGCACGCCCGATAGCGTCAATCTCGTCGATAAAAACAATACAAGGCGATTTCTCTTTCGCCTGGCGGAACAAATCTCTCACCCTCGAAGCACCCACACCAACGAACATCTCCACGAAATCCGAACCACTGATACTAAAGAAAGGCACATTTGCCTCGCCCGCCACAGCTTTCGCCAGCAGAGTCTTACCCGTACCCGGAGGGCCTACTAGTAGCGCACCCTTAGGGATTTTGCCTCCTAGTTCTTTGTATTTTTGTGGGTTTTTCAGGAAGTCTACAACTTCCATAACCTCGACCTTAGCCTCCTGCAAACCTGCGACGTCTTTGAATGTCACCTTGGCTTTGTTGTCACGATCGAATAGTTGTGCCTTTGCCTTGCCAACGCTGAAAACTCCACCGCCGCCACCGCCACCACCGCCAGCATTACCCATGCGACGGAAGATATAGATAGTGAAAACTACTATCAAAATAAATGGTAGTGCGCCCAAGAGCATATCAAACCAGCTCTGCTGTTTGCCCTCAAAGCTCAACGACACGTTGCGTGGAAACTTCGAGTTTGCCAAAGAATCATAAAATTCCTTCTCAAACTCAGGCGAGTCTGCCACTCCGAAATAGAACTGATAGCCGCTCTCGGGGATATTAGCCCAGCGTTTGTCTTGTTTGTATTGTTCGATTTTATCGGGTTTAACATACACCTGCGCTCGTGGGGTTTCACCACCCTCGACTATCACTCGTTGGATATTGCCCGTGCGGAGCATAGAATCGATAAAGGTGCGCTTGGTGATCTCACTGGGGACATTACTGCCTCCCATAAAACCAAAAATCAGGATTCCGCCTATGAGCAGAATCCAAAACCACGATACATCTATCTTGGTTTTTGTAGTCTTTTTTTGCATAGTTTTCTTGTTGCTGTCTCTCTTTACTGTAAATTAATAGCGGTGAAGAAATTGAGGTAGATTAAGCCGAGAAATCAGTGATAGGAGCATCAGCCCAAAGCTCTTCGAGACGGTAGAAATCACGCATCTCGCTCTGGAAGATATGCACCATAACATCGCCATAGTCCATAGCTATCCACAGTGCATTTTCTTGACCCTGGATGCGTATTACTTTTTCTGATAGTTTGTCTCGACATTCTTTCTCCACATTGTCTGCAAGAGCTCCCACCTGTACGCTACTTGCGGCATCGGTGATAACGAACCAATCGCAGATAGAACCCTCGATCTGGCGTAGGTCAATCAGTTTAATATTTTCGCCTTTTTTATCGTCAAGTGCTTTGCAGATAACTTTCTCTAGTGTGTTGTTCATTTAGTATTTTTGTTAGTTTTTGTTTATTTTATGTTTTCGGCTTTGTCAATATAGCCAATGAATTCTATGTCCGAGAGACCCTGTACTCTCACCATGAGACGTGCGTCGCTATTGTCGAACACATATAACACCAACATGGTGTGAAGGTTGCCTGTTCCCTTGGTCTCGATTACTATGGTAAGCCCGTTTTCGCTTGCGAGGTTTCCTCGGACGCTATAACTGGTGATGGGGGCATCAAAAGTGATAGGACTCTCTTTCAAGCCTATCATTGCGCTGTGTCCCTCTCCATAGTAGGGTAGTTGAAGTGAAATTTCCTCGCCTTCGACCTGCACACTATAATCATCGCCAGCCAGATCGATATAAGGCTTGCGCGATAGACCCGATATGGCACGCTCGGCATGGAAACGATACTCTTTACTGGTGAGCATTTCGGTTATTTCGATTGCTAGAGCATCGGCCTTTTTCTGTTTTTGGGCAGCACGAGCCTCCTTTTTGGCTGCACGGTCCTCTTGTTTATCTTGTTTTTGTGCGTAGCCGCTCATACAAGTGAGCGTGAGTGCTAGAGTAAGGGCGATGTGTTTCATAGTTTGTTAAGTTTGGAGTTTGTATTTAGTAGAGCTTAGATGTTTACATATATTACTGTGTAACGAGTATTTAGGGCGAGATATTGCCTGGTCTATTCTTGGTTTATGTAGTGAAGAATTTTCTGCGTTGCGCCCGCTTTATTTTGTACATACTCTCGCGAAATTTTTGAGCGCTCCCCCAAATTCTCAATAGTGCTAGTGAAAGCATCTAGGAGTTCTTGGAAGTTATTAATCGATATCCCTGAGCCTAATTCTATCAAATCGTGTGCCTCGGCAAATCTCTGGTATTTAGGGCCGAAAATCACTGGCAAACCCCAAGTTGCAGCCTCAAGGATATTGTGTATACCGCTGCCAAAGCCTCCCCCAATATAGGCTAGAGTCCCGTAGCGATAGATCCTCGAGAGGATGCCTATGCAGTCGATAATCAGAACCTCGGCATTCTCTACGCTCTGTGGGGTACTGGTGGTGTAGAGAGCAGTGGAGTGAGCTTCGAATAATTTTTCTAGGCGTGCTATATTATCGTCATTCACATTGTGAGGGGCGATAATAATTTTTAGTTCTCGATTTTGGTGGCTAAGTTTGGCGATGAGTCTTTCGTCAGCCTCCCACGAACTCCCAACAACCAGCGTGTGGGTGGCTTTCGAGGTGAAACTCTCGACAATTTCAAGCTCCTTGGCCTGTGCTGCAATCTCCATAACCCTGTCAAAGCGCGTGTCGCCAGCTACAGTAACATTGGCTATGCCTATGCGATAGAGCAATTTGGCGGAGTATTTATCCTGCACGAACAGGTGAGTAAACTTGTGGAGCATGCCACGGAAGAAGCCTCCATACCACTTAAAGAACTGCGATTTTTTTTGAAACAGTGCACTAATGAGCAATAGCTGTGCCCCGCTGCGTTCGATCTCACGCAGGTAGTAGTACCAAAACTCGTATTTCACAAACACAACCCTATCGGCATCAATAGCCGCCACGATCTTTCGTGCGTTGGCTTTGGTGTCGGCAGGAAGATAAAACACACCATCAGCGGCAGGGTAGTTTGCTCGTGGTACATAGCCCGAGGGTGAGAAAAAAGTTACGATGATAATCTCCTGGGGCGACTGCTCCCTGAGGCGGTCTATCAGGTTGCGCGCCTGCTCAAACTCGCCCAGCGAGGCGGCATGCACCCATGTGGTTTGTATCTTGCCTTTTGTTGTAGTGCTGCGCTTAGCGCGGATAGAATCCATGCTCTCCCCTATACTCCCAAGGGTTGCGCGGCGACCACACAGCAGTAAGTTAGCCTTACGCTTAAAAGGCGACACCAGATATAGTGCCGCCATAAACAAGCGTATAAAGAGATTGTAGAGAATCTTCAAGGGCGTATATTTTTTTCGGGCAATAGCGAGGCGAGGTTTAGCTCCCTTTTATAGCCGCGAGGTTATTCTTAGTTTAATAGCAAAAATAGTGCTGCTCCGGCACCAAAGCCTAGGATGGCTAGGGGCGAGAATTTTTTGAGGTAATATCCAAACGACACCTTCTCCATACCCATCACCGTCACGCCAGTTGCCGAGCCTATGATAAGCAGCGAACCTCCAGTGACCGAGCAGTACGCCAAGAAAGTCCAAAACTCTGAGTTGGCAGCATAGGTACCAGCCTCTGCCAATGGATACATGCCCTGAGTTGCAGCCACCAAAGCCACATTGTCCACAAACGAACTCATCACCCCTATGCTCGCACTTAGCCCCAGCGGGCTAGGAATACTTTGAGCCAAACTCTCTCCCACTCCAACTAGAACACCCGAGGTATTCAGAGCACCCACGGTCATAAGGATGCCAAGGAAAAATAGTATGGTGCTTATATCCAGTCGATTAAATATTTTGGTTAGGGGTAATTCGGAGTTAGTGTATTTCTCGCCAAGCTTGCTGGCGCGCTTTTGGTAGACCCTGTACATAATGTCCGTATAAGCCCACAGCATAGCCACACCCAGCATGATGCTCAAAAACGGTGGAAGGTGGGTCCATTCGTTGAAAACGGGCACTGATATCATAGTCACTAGGGCTATGATTAGTATCACCGTGCGCGAGAGGCTAGTGATCTTGGGCAGGTTCTCGTCCTCGCGCTTTAGTTCATTATTCGGGGGCAAGGTTTCACCTTTTTTGAAAAAAGTTGTGATAATCAGCAAAGGGATAATCGCACACACCAACGAGGGGAGTATCAGTGAGCCTATTTGGTGCATAGGTTCCACATTGCCGCCCGTGTACAGCAGGATGGTGGTCACATCGCCAATGGGCGAGAATGCCCCGCCAGCGTTTGCCACTAAGATGGTGGCACAGGCGTAGATCAATCTATCGTTTCTATCCTCTACCATTTTGCGCAGGATGGCAATCACAATAACTGCCGTGGCGATATTGTCCAGTAGAGCCGAAAGAAAGAAGGTGATGACAGAGAGTACCCACAGCAGCTTACGCTTATTGTTGGTGGTAATTCTCTGGGTGATAACCCTGAAACCACCGTGAGTGTCAGTGAGTTCCACTATGCTCAGTGCCCCCAGCACGAAGAACAGCGTTTCGCTGGTCTCGCCGAGTTGTTCCACAAAGGGCACAGTAATATCGGGCACGCTTCCCATCCCCGAGAGTGTTACCCAAGCACCCACTGCCATAAAAAGAGCGGTGGCTGCCTTGTTAATGTGTATCTTGTCTTCTAGGGCAATTAGAATAATACCCAAAAGGAAGATGCCAATTAAAATTACGTTCATATCGAAAAAAACGATGTGTTTAATACCATGAGAAGTTCGACTAACATAAAAGTTGGTCGAACCTCAAAGATAGGATTTTTTTGGCAAGGACCCTAAAAAAATTGTAGAAATAATTTTAGAAAAACCCTAGCCAACTGTATTTTTTTAAAGCAACTGATTGCTCAGTGTGTCAGGGAAGACGATCCATGGTTTGAAAGTCTTGGCCTCCTGGAATTCCATGTGTGCATAAGAGATGATAATGAGCACATCGCCCACGCTCACCAATCGAGCAGCAGCGCCATTAACACAAATTGCGCCTGAGCCCCTCTCGCCTTTGATTACGTAGGTCTCAAAACGGCTGCCATTGTTATTATCGACCACAGCAACTTTCTCGCCCTCGATAATGTTGGCAGCCTCCATTAGTGCCTCATCGATGGTGATGCTTCCGACATAGTTCAAATCTGCCTGCGTAACACTTACGCGGTGGATTTTTGATTTTAGAACCTCTATCAACATATCTTTTTTATCTAAAAAATCTTATTGTTTTTCTTTTAAACTTAAATCAGCAACCTAACTGATTGCAATATTATCTATCAGGCGCACACCCTCAATAAAAAGTGCAACACAGATTCTCGCTCCGCTAGAGGCTCCCTGAGTGCTTTGCAGGCTCATGGGATCGACCACCTCTACATACTCACAGCGAAAATCCTCTATCTTTGTTAGCTCTGCCAATACCAACTCTTTGACCTTAGTGCCGCTTTCCGCCCCCATGGTCGAGGCTTCTCTGAGTACCTTATATATATTGGCGGCAGTTGCTCTGGCGCCCTCGCTCAGGAGCATATTGCGCGAGCTCATAGCAAGGCCGCTGGTCTCGCGGATTGTTGGGCAACCCACAATTTGTATCTTATCGCCTCGGAGTTTCTCGAGTGCGCGTATGATTGCTAGTTGTTGAAAATCTTTTTCGCCAAAAAACGCAATCTCAGGGCGTACTATATCAAAAAGCCTACCTACGACTTGTGCCACGCCAGCGAAATGTCCTGGTCGGAATTTTCCTTCCATCACGTTTTCAAGAGCTCCAAAATCATAGTCACTCTTAATTATTTCGCCTTGAGGGTAAATCTCATCCACTGATGGAGCGAACAAAAAGTCCACACCCGCAGCCTCGAGCATAGCCGCATCACCCTCCAGATCCCGTGGGTAGCGATCCAAGTCGCCTGGGTCGTTAAACTGGGTGGGGTTCACAAAAAGGCTCACCACAACTGCCTTGCAGCGCTTGCGTGCTTGTTCCACCAGCGAGATATGCCCCCGATGGAGGGCTCCCATGGTGGGGACAAAGCCTACATTCTCTAGGTTTTGTAGTGCAGCAATAAGGCTGGATGTTTGCTTAAAAATTTCCATAATTCGGTGGCAAAGTTAATTTATTGAAATGAGATAAAAAAATTGTTTGGGGTGAAACGATAAAAAATTGTAAAATCACGCAAAGCCGCAAAAAAAAGTATTACCTTTGTGCTGTACTATGAATATAGGTGAGAAAGTTGATCTTTGCTTATGTTATAGTGTTAGCGGAAAAGAAATTTATAAGTCACAACAACGATGATAAAACTTTTTAAGAAAAACCAGACAATTTTTGTAGTCGAGCACTCGAGTGTGTTTGATGAGCAAACCATAGCTAAACTCTCGTGGCTCTTCTCGGGAGCCGAGGCTCTTGATTACGACTCGATCGAAGGGGTATTTGTTGGACCTCGTCGCGAGATGATTACCCCATGGAGTACCAATGCTGTGGAGATTACCCAAAATATGGGCATAGAGGGCATAGCGCGCATCGAGGAGTTTTTCGTTACGGGCGAGAATCCCACTTTCGATAAAATGCTCTTTAGAGAGTACAGTCGCATAGACCAAGATATATTCACCATTACCCACACTCCCGAGGAGATTGTTTATATTGATGATATTCGCGCCTACAACCAAGAGCAGGGACTTGCACTGGTGGAGCAGGAAATCGAGTACCTAGAGAATGTGAGCGCTAAGGTTGGTCGTAAGTTGACCGATTCTGAGGTGTTTGGTTTCTCACAGGTGAACTCTGAGCACTGTCGTCACAAAATCTTCAATGGTCAATTTATTATCGATGGTCAGGAAAAAGAGAGCACTCTCTTTGGATTGATTCGCAAGACCACCAACACCCATCAAGGTGCTGTGGTGTCGGCATATACCGACAACTGTGCATTCTTGGCAGGTCCTCACGCAGAGCAGTTCGCTCCAGCGACCCACGCCACAGCTGACTACTATAATATAGAGGACTACGATAGTGTGATCTCTATCAAAGCCGAGACTCACAACTTCCCAACAACAGTAGAACCATTTAATGGTGCTGCAACTGGAACGGGCGGTGAGATTCGCGACCGTGTGGCAGGCGGTAAGGGTGCCTTCCCTATGACGGGTACGGCTGTCTATATGACTGCTTATCCTCGTTTGGATGGTGGCCGTGAGTGGGAAAAGGCTATGGGCGAGAGAAAATGGTTGTATCAAACTCCAGAGGACATCCTAATTAAAGCGTCTAACGGTGCTAGTGATTTTGGTAATAAATTCGGACAACCTCTTATCTGTGGTTCGCTTTACACTTTCGAGCACCAAGAGAACGGCAAGAACTTTGGTTTCGATAAAGTAATTATGTTGGCTGGTGGTATCGGCTATGGTAAGAAAGTAGATTGCCTGAAAGATGAGCCATCAACGGGCGATAAAGTCGTTCTACTTGGTGGTGATAACTACCGCATTGGTATGGGTGGTGGAGCTGTGAGTTCAGTAGACACTGGCGAATTTGCTGGTGCTATCGAGCTTAACGCTATCCAGCGCTCTAACCCCGAGATGCAAAAGCGTGCCTACAATGCTGTGCGTGCAATTGCTGAGGAGTCGGACAACCCGATTATCTCTATCCACGACCACGGTGCAGGTGGACACCTAAACTGTCTATCGGAGCTAGTTGAGGCTACGGGAGGTCGCATTGATATCGATAAACTTCCTATTGGCGATCCAACGCTTTCTTACAAAGAGATCGTGGGTAACGAGTCACAAGAGCGCATCGGACTTGTTATCAAAGAAGAGCACATCGAAAAATTCCAAAAGATTGCAGAGCGTGAGCGTTGTCCTTTCTATGTGATTGGCGAGACTACGGGCGATATGCAATTTACTTTCGTTGATAACAAAACGGGAGAAAAACCTATCGACTTGCAACTTGACGATATGTTCGGTAAAACTCCACGTTCGATTCTTACCGACCGCACGGTTGTTGAGAACTACGCAGGAGTGCAGTACAGCGCAGACCAACTATCGAAATACATCACCAACGTACTTCAGATCGAAGGTGTGGCTTGTAAGGACTGGCTCACAAATAAAGTAGACCGTTCGGTGACGGGTAAGGTTGCGCTTCAGCAGTGTGCTGGTGCGGTTCAACTACCTTTGAACGATTGCGGTGTGTTTGCGGTTGACTATCAAGGTGAGGGTGGTGTTGCCAACTCTTTGGGTGCGGCTCCTGCCGTAGCGATGGTAGACCCAGCGAAAGGTTCTGTGATGGCTATTGCTGAATCGCTAACCAATTTGATCTTTGCTCCTATCGAGGGTGGACTTAGCAATGTGTCGTTGTCGGCAAATTGGATGTGGCCTTGTAAGAATGAGGGTGAGGATGCTCGCCTTTACAAAGCGGTTGAGGCAGCTTCGGACTTTGCTATCGAACTAGGAATCAATATCCCAACGGGTAAGGATTCACTTTCGATGACTCAGAAATACTCTGACGGGTCTAAGGTTTACGCTCCAGGAACGGTGATTATCACGGCAGCTGGTGAGGTGTCTGACATCAAAAAGTGTGTTAAGGCAGCTCTACAAGAGAAGGAATCTGAGCTTATTTATGTTGACTTCAGTGGCGAGGAAAAATTCGCTTTGGCTGGTTCGGCATTTGCACAAACTCAAAATGCCATTGGCGATGATGCTCCAACTGTTGCTTCGGGCGAATACTTCAAGCGTGCTTGGAATGCGGTACAGGCCATTATCGAACAAGATAAAGTACTTTCGGGTCACGATATTTCAGGCGGTGGTTTGATTACTGCTATGCTAGAGATGTGTTTTGCGGGTGTGAAAACTGGTCTTACAGCCGATTTGAACCCACTACGTGAGGCTGATCTAGTGAAATTGCTATTTAGCGAAAAACCATCTATCCTGCTTCAGGTTGAGGATGCTTCCAGCGTGATTGCGCAGTTGGATTCTATGGGTGTTGCAGCTCAGAGAATTGCGAGCGTAAACCTTGATCGTACGTTCTCTATCACTCACGGATGTTGCGAGCGTTTGGCGCTGGATATCAATTCATTGCGCGACACTTGGTACAAGACTTCTTACCTACTAGATCGCAATCAATCAACTCCAGCCTTGGCTCTCGATCGCTACAACAACTACAAAAACCAAGCTCTTACCTACAAATTTCCTCAAGGCTTTACTGGTATGTTGAGCAGCTATGGACTAGATGCCAAGCGTCGCACTCCATCTGGTATCAAAGCGGCGGTTATTCGTGAGAAAGGTTGTCAGTGTGAGCGTGAGATTGCTTGGAATATGTATCTTGCGGGCTTCGATGTGAAAGACGTGCACATGACCGATTTGATCGAAGGTCGTGAGACTCTCGAAGATGTGAATATGATTGCTTTCTCGGGCGGCTTCTCTAACTCTGACGTACTTGGTTCTGCTAAGGGATGGGCTGGTGCCTTCCTTTACAACCCAAAAGCGAAAGAGGCTCTTGATAAATTCTACGCTCGTGAGGACACTCTATCAGTTGGTATCTGTAATGGATGTCAGTTGATGATGGAACTTGGTCTGGTGGATAAAACCACTGGCGAGCAGCGTGCTTATATGGATCACAACAACTCGGGTAAGTTCGAGAGTGGTTTTGTTGGAGTAGACATACTTCCATCACCATCAGTAATGCTCCGTTCGCTAGAGGGCTCAAGTCTTGGTATTTGGATTGCTCACGGCGAGGGTAAATTTGTGTTACCTAAGTCCGAGAGCGAGTACAACGTGGCGCTGAAGTATAGCTACGATGCTTATCCAGCCAACCCTAACGGTTCGGATTATGGTGTAGCAGGTATCTGCTCGGGCGATGGTCGCCACTTGGCGATGATGCCTCACTTCGAACGTTCGCTTCGTCCTTGGAACTGGGCTTACTATCCCGAGGATAGAGCCGCGGATAAAGTGTCACCTTGGATAGAGGCTTTTGTTAATGCACGCGAGTGGATAGCAAAACAGAAGTAATTGAAAGTAAAACCACTAGGGTGGCAGACTTACATAGTTCGCCACCTCTAGGGGTTAAATGGGCTTAAAAACTTTTGTACAACGCCTAAAAAACACCTATCTTTGTGTGAAACTCTCCATGAATAACCATTACATGGAGGTAAAAACGGATAAAAAATGTCAGCAAACCAAAAATTAACATCCCTAGCCTCCAATGTGGAGACATTGCTTGAGAGTGCTCGCAAGCTAAAGGATGCTAATGCCCGTTTGCAGGCACAACTCCATGCCGAGAGGGTGCGTAGCGAGCAGTTAAAAGAACAACTCGAAGAGCTCAAATCTCAAAATCAGATGGAAAATCTAAGTGCTGCTGCCATAGGCGCAGGGGCTGACCCCCGAGCCGCCAAAGCCAAGATAGTTCAAATGATAAAGACCCTCGATGCAGCAATTGCACAACTCAACCAATAACCGCCTTTTACGTCAATCAACTATGAGCCAAAAAGCGCAGAAAATACGTGTTATTATAGCCGAAAAACCCTATGGTGTGACAGTACGGGGCGAGGACGAGGAGCAAAGAGTGAGAGCTGCAGCCAAACGCCTCGAGCAGAAAATATCTAAGCTAAAACGCCGTTATAATGAGGACATCCTCACCTATGTTGCCATGGCAGCGCTGGAAGTGGCGGTGGAACGTGAGGAATTGGAACAAAAATTGGACTTCTCGACCGATCGACTGCATGTCAATGAACTCAACAAAGCCATAGAGAATTTCTTGAAGGAAAAGTAAAGTATCAAGAGAGAATATGGAGAAGAGAGGATATGAAGAAGAGAGCATGCGAAGGTGGAGATGATGCTAAGAGGGATGCTAAGAGGGATGCTAAGAGGGGTGCTAAGAGGGGTGCTAAGAGGGATGGATGAGGAGATAAACAAAACTAAATTATTAAAGAAAAACAAATTAGATACGGGGTTCTCAAGTATGCTTTGCGGAACTAACAATTTTTAAATCGGCAGATGTAACCAATATGACTTTAAAAGCAGGCCTCACTGCTCGCCACTCCTGGGGGTGGACGCAGCTTACAGTTCAGAGATGAGTAAGGTAACAGTGGAAACTTCACCTCATAGGACGGATGCCAAAAATGTTTGATAGAGTAGTCTTCCGTCAAACCTAGCTTTGAGAATCCCTTTTTTAAAGGGCACAAAAACGCCCACCAAAAAACACTGACAACAAAAATTCAATTATAAACTAACTTAACGAAAACAACAAAAAATGGATATTCTAACCATAATTATCCTCGCTGTTGTATCGGTAGTTGCCACTGGTCTGATAACATACTTTGTTACCTATAAATCAACCGAAAAACGTCGCACATCGATACTCAAAGAGGCTGAGGCTGATGCCGAACTACTAAAAAAAGAGAAAATACTTCAAGCAAAAGAGAAGTATCTTCAACTTAAGAGCGAGCACGAAAAGAATGTTGCTGATCGCAACAATCGCATCTCTCAAATCGAGAGCAAACTAAAGCACGAACAGTCGCAAACTCAATCTGCTGCGGCAGAACTTCGCAACAAAGAAAAAGAATTCGAGTCGACCAAAAACAAGGTAGAGCAGCAAATGGCAAACCTGGATCGCCAACGTGCGGAGCTAGGTCAAATGAGCGAGAAACAAAAAACTATGCTCGAGCAAATCAGCGGCCTATCGGTCGAGGATGCAAAGGCTCAACTGCTAGAAATGGTGCGCGAGGAGGCGAAAGCTCAAGCTGTCACCATCTCAAACGAGATCATCGAAGAGGCGAAACTAACTGCCAATAAAGACGCTAAAAAGATTGTGGTTCAATCCATCCAGCGTGTGGCAACTGAAACTGCTATCGAAAACTCAGTGACCGTATTCAATATCGATTCTGACGAGGTGAAAGGTCGTATCATTGGCCGTGAGGGTCGTAACATCCGTGCGCTGGAGGCTGCAACTGGTGTTGAGATCATCGTTGATGACACTCCAGAGGCTATTATCCTTTCAGGATTCGATCCTGTTCGTCGTGAGGTGGCTCGCTTGGCGCTTCACCAACTAGTCACTGACGGACGTATCCACCCTGCTCGTATTGAGGAGGTGGTATCGAAAGTTCAGCGTCAAATCGAAGAGGAGATTATCGAAGTGGGTAAGCGTACCGCTATCGATCTGGGTATCCACGGACTGAATGCCGAACTTATTCGCTTGATAGGTAAGATGAAATATCGTTCGAGCTATGGCCAGAACCTATTGCAGCACTCTCGTGAGGTTGCAAACCTAGCGGGTACTATGGCAGCAGAACTAGGATTGAATGCTCAGTTGGCTCGCCGTGCTGGTCTTCTTCATGATATAGGTAAGGTGCCAGACGATGAACCAGAACTTCCACACGCAATCATCGGTATGAAGATAGCCGAGCGTTTGAAAGAAAAGCCTGAGGTCGTGAACGCTATTGGTGCTCACCACGACGAGGTGGAGATGACTTCGCTCATTTCGCCTATTGTTCAGGTGTGTGATGCTATTTCGGGTGCTCGCCCAGGTGCGCGTCGTGAAGTAGTTGAAAGCTACATCAAGCGTCTCAAGGAGATGGAAGACTTGGCTCAATCACACGAAGGAGTACTTAAGACCTACGCTATTCAAGCGGGTCGTGAGCTGCGCGTAATCGTTGGTTCTGAGAAGATCAGCGACACGGCTGCCGAGGTGCTATCGCATGATATTGCCAAGAAGATCCAAGACGAGATGACCTACCCAGGTCAGGTTAAGGTGACGGTGATTCGCGAGACTCGTGCTGTATCTTACGCAAAGTAAACTTAAAGAAAACATCCTCGCACCCTACGTGTAAACACAGAAACGATGGGAGGTCGAGATTAAAAAATTCTCATTATTGCTGATAATTTGTAGCTAATGAAAATAGAACTATTGTCTCCTGCGGGAGATGCACATATCGGTCACTGCGCTATTGACGCAGGGGCCGATGCTGTTTATATAGGTGGCCCTGCTTTTGGCGCACGCGCTGCGGCTGGCAACTCCATCGAGAGTATAGCCTCGCTGGCGGAGTATGCCCACAGCTTCGGAGCACGAGTGTTTATGACCATGAACACTATCCTTTTCGATGATGAGCTTAAAAAAGCCCAAGAGATAGCCTGCGAGGCATGGAACGCCGGTGTGGATGCTCTCATTGTTCAGGATGCTGCATTTTTGAAGATGGATCTTCCGCCCATTGAGCTTCACAGTTCGACCCAGATGTTTAATATGGGAGTCGAGAGGGTTGCGATGGCTCAGAAGATGGGCTTTAAAAGGGTGGTATTAGAGCGGGCAATGACGCTTTCGGAAATCTCACAAGTGCACAGTGAGTGCCCCGATTTGGAGTTGGAGGCTTTTGTGCATGGTGCAATTTGCGTTGGTTACAGTGGACAGTGTTATCTCTCGCACGCCTTGTGTGGCAGAGGTGGCAATCGTGGTGGGTGTGCTCAATCGTGTCGTTCGAGATATGATCTGTATGATGAAGGGGGTGAGCTATTGCATCGAGGCAAAGAACTGCTCTCGGTGGGAGATATGGCACTGGGTGAGAGGGTGAAGGATCTTATCGATGCGGGAGTATGTTCGCTGAAGATTGAAGGGCGTTTGAAAGACGAACGATATGTCGTAAATACTGTGGCCTACTATGATGATATTCTTAGGAAACTAGGCGTCCCAAGGGTATCTCACGGAGGTGTGGAACGAAATTTTGTTCCCAATCCCAAGAAAACCTTTTCACGAAATGGCGAACTGTATTTCTTTGATAATCCACGAGCGAAGGTCGGGGCTGCTACTAAGTCGCTGGGCGAGACTCTAGGTGAGGTACTTAGCGTCAATACAAAGGGGGAAATCTGTTTACGCAGCGAGCAAGAGGTGGTTTGTGGCGATGGGCTGTGTTGGACTAAGCGCAGCGGCGAGGTATGCGGTGGGGCAGTGAATGGTGTTTATCGCAAGGGCGACCAAT
>CAYJLY010000005.1:44420-83029 GCA_964371385.1 uncultured Rikenellaceae bacterium | reverse complement strand
GCAAAGATAAGGCATTATTTCCTCTACTTCCAAATAATTCTGAAAGTTTTTTTAATGTTTTTTTAACACGTTACTCTATCTGCCACATAATCACCCACTTGCGTAGTTGAGAATTTTTCACCCTCTGCGCTTAAATCTTCAGTTACTATGCCATTTTCGATCGCAGAGTTCACTGCAGCTCGAACGGATTTTGCGGCATCATGTAGTGAAAGATGTTCCAAAAGCATGGCTGCCGATAGAATGGTTGCAAGAGGATTTGCGATATTCTTACCTGCCGCCTGGGGATAAGATCCATGGATGGGTTCGAAAAGCGCAACCTCAGAGCCAACCGAAGCTGAGGGCATAAGCCCCATCGAGCCGCTTATGACCGAGAGTTCGTCGGTTAAGATGTCGCCAAACATATTCTCGGTTACCACAACATCAAATTGGCGTGGGTTCTGCACCAGCTGCATGGCGGCATTATCCACGAACATATATTCAACTGTCACATCAGGGTAATCTGCTGCCAATCGCTGTGCAACCGAGCGCCACAGACGAGAGGTTTCCAATACGTTTGCCTTATCCACTACGGTTAGGTGTCCTCTTCGTGTGCGAGCTACCTCCAGAGCATAACGCACCACCCTTTCGATTTCCTGCTGGGTATAAGCACACAGGTCGCTGGCAGTTTGTCCATCAGTCGAGAGTTTTTTCTCGCCAAAATATATACCACCCGTGAGTTCGCGGATAAACACGCAGTTGGCACCTTCGATACGTTCACGCTTTAGGGGTGAGCGATCAACAAGGGCCTCAAACATTTCAAGAGGGCGCACATTTGCATAAAGTCCAAGAACCTTGCGCATACGCAGCAGTCCTTGCTCGGGGCGCACTTTTGCCGATGGGTCGTTGTCATATTTAGGATCGCCCACTGCTCCAAAGAGGATGGCGTCGGAGGCTTTACATATCTCTTCGGTGTGCGAAGGGAATGGATCGCCACACTCGTCTATGGCTACAGCACCTACGGGTGCACTAGTGAAATTGAAGGTATAGCCGAATTTCTCGCCCACACGCTCCAAGACCTTTACGGCTTGAGCGGCCACCTCGGGACCTATGCCATCGCCAGCTAGGAGTGCTATATTAAAGTTTGTTTTCATAGTTTTCTATTTCGTTTTTAATACTCAACAAATAATCCACATCATCATATCCATTCACTAGACACTCTTTTTTATAGGAATCGATAGTGAAAGGGGTTGATTCACCGCTGCTACATATTGTAAGGGTCTGTTGTGGTAGATTCACTTCCAACTTTGAGCCACTAGAGAATATTTTATCGAGAAACTCAGGGGACACCTCAATTGGCAATATCCCTGTGTTTAGGGCATTGTTACGGAAAATATCAGCAAATTTCGAGCTCACCACAATCCTAAAACCATAGTCATAGAGCGCCCAAGCAGCATGCTCGCGCGAGGAGCCCGATCCGAAGTTTTCGCCAGCGACCAACACTACCCCACTATATATATTAATAGCAAACTGAGGGTTTGTGCGCCAATCGGCAAAAAGTGCATCGCCAAAGCCCTCACGAGAAGTCGTAGTGAGATAGCGTGCAGGGATAATCTGATCTGTGTCCACGTTGCTCACCGGCAGAGAGACAAACTCAGATGTGATTATATTTATTTTTTCTTTCATTTTGTTAATTCTTGTTTCACAGGTGGGGTTCCTTACAAATTTTGGGTGATTTTTCCAGCAATAGCTGCTAGGGCTACTGTGCGTGGCGAGGCAAGCAGGGTACGAGAAAGGGGACCTTGGCGCCCCTCGAAGTTGCGATTGGAGCTCGAGACGCAATATTTACCCGCGGGTACTTTATCGTCATTCATCGCCAAACAAGCCGAACAACCCGGCTCACGCATCTCGAATCCTGCTTCAATCAATATATCGGTGATTCCTTCACGGTCGCACTCACGGCGCACCTCCCACGACCCTGGGACTATCCATGCCACCACATCTGGATGTTTTTCGTGACCCTCGACCACAGAGGCAAATTCACGAAAATCTTCCAAACGACCGTTCGTACAACTACCAAGGAACACATAATCTATCTTTTGCCCCTCGATTTTTTGCCCCTTAGTGAATCCCATATAAGCAGAATCCTCGGGGATAGTGCCATCCAATGGGATCACTTCCCCTGGGTTATTACCCCAAGTGATCATGGGGCGAATATCAGCAGCATCAAAACAGTACTCCATATCAAATTTGGCATTCTTATCGCTGCAAAGTGCATCCCAGTCGCCATCAATGGGTACATCACGCTCAGAAAGATAGTCATAGGTGGTTGAGTCAGGCGCAATTACACCACCCCTTGCGCCACATTCTATACTCATATTACAAAGGGTCATGCGTCCCTCCATCGAGAGTGAGCGGATAGCCTCACCTGCAAATTCGATAAAATAGCCCGTTCCGCCCGAAGTTGTGAGCTGTCCTATTATATATAGTGCAACGTCTTTTGCTGAAACACCCTCTACAAGCTGCCCCTCGACACTAATGCGCATGGTTTTGGGGCGCATCTGAATAATGGACTGCGCTGCCATCACCATCTCAACCTCCGAGGTGCCTATACCAAAGGCGATAGCCCCAAAAGCTCCATGGGTCGAGGTGTGCGAGTCGCCACACACTATGGTCATCCCTGGGCGAGTGTAGCCCATTTCGGGGCCTATGATATGCACTATGCCATTGTAGGGGTTCGCCATGGGGAAGTATTGCGATACTCCGAACTCCTTGCAGTTTTTATCTAGCTGGAGGAGTTGTCCCGCAAGAGGAGTGGTGTGCTGATCTTGTGTGGGGGTATTGTGGTCGGCGGTTGCTATTGTTTTTTCGGGGTGCATCAAAGTTATGCCACGCTTGCGAAGGCCATCGAATGCCTGAGGTGAAGTCACCTCATGTATGTAGTGGCGGTCGATATACAGAACCGAGCGTCCGCCCTCTAGTTGTTTCACGATATGGGCATCCCATATTTTGTCTATTATTGTCATGTTTTTCATATTCTGGTATCAAAAAAACTTATTCAAAGACCAATTCAAACTCATCTACAAACAGCAATGAGCCAGCCGCTCCACAGAAAAATCCGCCATTAATGCTCGAAGTAGCAACTATGCTGATGTGGGTGGGTTTGGTTACTATGTCTGTGTAGTGTACGGGTATGGTGAATTGTGTGTAATTCTCTACGGTTTGATTGGTGCGTAGCTCGCCATAGCCTATGACCTCAATGAGGCTTTCGGTCTCGGGGCGTACTGTGGCACCGTCTGGCCATTTTTCGAGTCTTATATATATATGTCCCCAATCGAGCTTGCCAACCGAGTCCGCAAAGTTCATATTGAAAGCCGTAGCAGCACTCTTCCAGTAAGATGCCGAGCTAATGGTCTGCGGAGTATATTTATAGTAGCCCTTCAATGCCGTTGGGCGGCCCACATACGGACGACCCATAGTTGCACTTTTTGCTGTCTCTTGGGGCGTACCTATCTTTGTTTCGTAGGTACCAGTAAACATATTGCCCGCAGCAACCTGTGCTATGGGTACGCTATTGAGGGTTTCCATCCTCACAGCCTTGCCACTCACTGCCTGCGCACCATCAACAGGGGTAGTATTGGAGTTGCCAATGATAGAGAGTCCCTCGTTGCCCGTAGCCCAATAGGAATTAGCACCGCTCAGATTGGGATACCATATCTTGCCATCGAGAACCCAGTCATCAAACCCTAGATCCTCTATGGTCGGGATAATGTCTGTGGTAAATTCCTTCACCTCGCCTTTGTCTGAGCCCAGCGAGCCACGATATTCATACACAGTATTAGGGTTTAGTCCCACGGCTTTAGCTGATGCCTTTGAACCACTCACCATCGCCTGTACATAGCTCCACGAGGTGGTGCCTTTGGTTCTAAAGTCGAAACCTGCCTCGAGAGTTGTCTCTTGTTTTACGTCTGCCTCCAAATAGGCAAACAATCCCCAAGGGTTGGCTGCACCCGTAATAACTGGTTCCTCGGTTTTGATGACAACCACCTCCCAAGTCTCTGTTTTATCGTGATAGCTAACTGTAAAGGTTCGAGGCAGCGAAAAATCTGAAATCAAGAAAGGGTCGGGTGAAACCACAGCGTTTGAGGGCCCAAGTTGGAATCTCTCAACCACTATAGCTCTTAGATCTTGCGTTGCGCTCACATACACCGCCGCATTATGATTCTCGAGGTCTATCACCGCATCGCCAATCTGTCCCGATAGTTCAATATATCTCTCTATTTTTTGGCTTACCTGTATGCTCCACTGAAAATCTTGGTAGGTCGAGACTGTAAAAAGAGTGTCAGTGAGCAGGTTCAAAAAAGCGCCCGCCTGCAGGGGGCTCGTAGCACCCTCGCTGAGTATCAGACGTGAGATCTTGCTATGAGCTATATTCACTGTATCGGATAGCTCAAGGGTTATATGATTAGTCGAGGGGTCTATCTTCGAGGTGCCCGTTTGTCCAGAGATTTCAAACTCTAGTACATCACCCTTAATATAAGGTAGTGGTATGTCGTTCTCTATGCAGCCTGCAAGAGGTAGCAATAGAACCCATAGATATGATTTTGAAAGTAAACGTTTGATCATAGTTGTGGAAAATCACGAAAAGATAATTGATTAAAAATAGAAAGACATCCCAAGTTGAATAGAGAGCAAGTTCACCTTAAAGTTGGCATTCACTGTCTCGAACGAACCCTGATACACCTGATTGGTGATCTGTTCTGTGCGATTATAGCTCACCCCTAGGATACCCACCGATGCCTCGATCGAGGTTGAGTTGGTGATAAAAGCCGAAAGTCCAGGGGAGATGGTCACCCCGATTTGAGTGATTTTCTCATAGGTCCCCACCTGCTGTTGCCCAACTCCGTTATATATCTTACCTTGACCGCCGCCAAAATTGAAGCGCACGTCATTAAACAGAGCAAAACGTTTGCTCTCCCCCAACGCAAGGTAGGTTCTAAGGAAAGCCGTGGCGGTGTAGACGTGACGCAGTGAATAGTAGTCCTTGATGGCGATGTTCATATCCTCGATTATATTGAAACTCACATCGTCGATTTGTATTTTGGTGCGAGAATAGTCGAAAGCCAAACCAGCCGCCACATCGTTTGTAAAGGTATAGGCAAATTGCAATTTACCGTTGAGGGTGTTGGCTTTAGTGGTGAGATCGTCTATCATCAAAAACTTATAGTCATTGCCCGTTGCCTCAAAATACGACGCTGTTCCTCCAACGAACCACTGCCCCTTGGGCATATAGATCGTGGATTTGATATCTCTATCCATCTTTTGCGCCATAGCGGATCCTGTGCTAAAGAGAGCAAGGATCACTAGAAAAATTCTTTTCATCAGTTAAGATTATGTTCTAAAAATGTGAACCTCAAAGATAGCGATTTTTCCGGAAATGTTTTAACTTATTTTATCGCTCTACTACGTTCTCCAAAAATAGTGCCCCTAAAACCCATCATCAAAAACAATGCTCCACCAGTTCTCAGGTAATAAGATCTAGCCCCCCACTAGCAATCATGCCTATAAAGCAAAACAGAGGTACCCCTCACTGGAGATACCTCTGCTATATATTCAAAAAGTAGGCAAACTTCACGCACCCTTGTGCGGGGGTGGGGCTTGCAAGAGCGGGCTCTAGTTACCCTTGGCCGCCGTACGGTATTTACGTTTGTCGAATTTGTAGTAGTGGGCAGCACGGTGTGCTACGCCTGTTTCTTTCTCTTCCAACTGCACTACATAAGGCATTTGGTGGAGTTTTTTGTGGAAGTTCTTCACATCATAGGTATGCCCTTGGATGATTTCCATAATCGTGCGCAACTGGGCAACTGTAAACTTGCGGGGCAAGAGCGAGAAAATATACGAGAAATTATTCGATATCATAAAACGCAGATAATCGAGCGCCTCGCTGAGAATCACATTATGATCGAAAGCCAAAACGCCTACTGAATCAAACGACTGCCACAATACAGGGTATTTTTTAGCTATGCTGTGCTTGCGTTCTTGTTTCTCGATTTGCACTATCCCAACATAGCCAACCGTCATGATACTCGAGATTTTCATGCTCATCTCTCGTTCGAGCCAGATGCGGTCGCGGATGTTCGAGATGCGGTCTTTAGAGCTGAACGCCTTGAACTGTAACATAGGTATGTCCTCTAGTCCCGAGTGTTCTTTGAGAATTCGCGCAGCAGCCACATTAAGATCTTCGTCCTGATAAATAAGCCCACCTGGGAGCTTCATTTCGACAGCGCCAATTATATCATCGACACTACGCTTCGTGAGCAATACTTTAAGTTTGTTTTGATCAAAGCCAAATAGCACACAATCAACCGAGAAATGATGATGTGCAAAAACGGGGGTTTGTTGCGATTTCATAAAGCAGATTTAAGGTTTTAGTATAAACAACGATTTCTACAGCATAAAGATATTACAAAAAAATGTTATCACCAAAAAAACTTTACTTTATATCGTCTTTTTAACTGTTAGTCGTATTCTCATGCAACATAACGCTCCTTTTTAGTAGCTCTCAGATCGACCTTTATACTCTGACATTACCCCCAGAACATCCTCGCGCATAATATTAAACCCAGCTCGGTTTGCTTGGTTAATAGGGTCGCCTGGTGTAGTTGGTAGACGGTCAGGGTTGATGTATTTGCCATTTTGTTTGATACGGAAATCCAGGTGAGCTCCCGTTGACATACCAGTGCTTCCTACATAACCTATCACCTGTCCTTTACGTACTCTAACGCCAGATTTAATTCCTTTGGCAAATCCTCTCAAGTGAAGGTAAGCACTCTCTAGCCCCCTTGAGTGGCGCAACCAAATTCGGTTTCCACCCCCACCACTATCCCATCCAGCGCGGGTCACCGTACCATCGGCTACCGCCAATACGGGAGTTCCCGAAGGGGCTGCATAGTCAATACCATTGTGCATCTGGCGAATTCGGCGAATGGGGTGACTACGCATACCATAACGAGAACTTACCCTCGCTCTATAGCTAAGGGGCGAACGCAGAAAGGCTTTTTTCATATTATTTCCGTTCTCATCCCAGTACCCCATGGTTTCACCCTGCTCATAACGAATCGCGATATAAGGCTTACCTTTGTGGGTGATCTCTATGCCATAGACCTTGCCCACACCTATGCTCACTGTGTCCACATATTCTCTCTCGTAGAGAATACGATAACCGTCGCCTGCTTGTATGGCAGTAAAGTCTATGGTCGATTCAAAAATATCAGCCAAACGGTTCGAGAGCGATGCTCCAATTGAACCATAAAGCGTAGATTCTATATTTCCCTCTATGTAGTGTTCCTTGGTGAGAACGTCTTTTTTGTTTGCCTCGACATAGATAGAATCCTTCATTGCGAAGGTAATGAATTCGGTCTTATTTTTCTCATAAACCAAGTACTCTAGTTTGCTGGTCGAATCGGTGTTATGACTCAAAAGTGCAGCATAGGGGCGACCTGCACGAAGATCGCGCAAATCAAATATGCCTTTGGTTTTTTCGATCAGTTTGTTGATCACACTGATATTCACATCATACTTCCCGTTGAGCAGCTTGGAGAAGGTTTCACCGCTTTGGATCTCGCCAGTTTCTATGTCCAAATCCTTAACATTGATACCATAGACTATCTTAGCATCAAGTCCCAACAGAGATTCTTGGCGGGCAATAACCGAGCGAGAGAAACTCTGCCCACTATCCACTTGATAGTTATCTGAGGATGAAGACGAGCATTTTTTGATACACAACACCACTGCCAAGATTGCAATTAGCAGTAACAGGGCGGTAAGTATTTTTTTGAGTACTGTTTGGTTTGGTATATACTTTATCATAGCTTAGTTTACTTTCTTTGGAGGTAGTTGGGATGATTTATTACGAACTTTCAGAGCCTCGAATCCTTGACCATACACGCCACTAACGCTGGCAGTGGAGATAAAAGCCTGAGGATCTTCCTCTTTAATAATACGATAGATTTCCGATTGCTGGAGTTTACGACACACGACCAATACGATTTTTTGAGGCTGACCGCTATATCCCCCCTGAGCATCAAGATAAGACACCCCACGCTTTGCCTCCGAGATGATACGATCACCGATGGTTTTATATTTCTGGGAAAAGATCATCATCTGAACGGATTGCTTTGAACCCGAGGTGACCATATCAATAGTATAACCCACAGTCGCGAGAGTCACAAAGCCATAGATGGCAGGTTTCAAATCACCCTTGAACACAAGGATAGAGGTGAGGATAATGATAAAATCACACATCATTATCACGCGTCCAAAAGAGATGCTGGTGTATTTGTTCACTATCATCGCCACGATGTCCGTACCACCACTACTACCCCCTTGGGTAAAACAAATACCCACACCAAATCCACACATCACACCTCCAAGGATAACCATCAATAGTTGATCGCCCTCCCCTGCCGACAAGCCAAGCAGGTCGGCGGGCACGAACATATCAAATAGGTTCATCATAAGAGTAGTGACTATAATCGCATAGATGGTCTTCACCCCAAACTTAGGGCCTATGAGCAGCATCCCTATACTCAAGAGGACAGCATTGACTATGAAATAAAGTGTTCCAACTGTCAAAAATCCTTCATGTGGGCTTCCTAGGGCATAGAAAATCAGAGATGAAATACCTCCTGCACCTCCGGGTACGGTTTGCGCAGGTATTAACAGTGCTGTGAATCCAAAGGCATACGCCAAGAGCCCTATGGTGATTAGTCCATATTCTTTTAGTAGTCTTGATTTTGGTTGCGAGTTTGGCATTGTTTTTTCTAGTTATTCTACGTTGTTTAACTTTTTGATTACTCTAATAAACAACATTAATGATGCGCCCTGGGACAACGATCATTTTCTTGATTGGTGCACCAGCTGTATAGCGCAGAGTGTTTTCATCTGCCTTTACAATTTCCTCAATTTCCTCTTTGCTCAAAGTCAAAGACAGAGTTAGTTTATAGCGGAGCTTGCCGTTCATCGACACAGGGTATTCAAATGAATCTTCTTTGAGATACTGCTCATCGAAGGCAGGCCACTGCGCAGTACACACACTACCCCGCTCCCCTAGATCGCTCCAAAGTTGCTCGGCAATATGAGGTGCAAAGGGTGCAAGCAGCACCACAAGTTCTTTAAAGACAGCCGACGAAGTGGCTTTCTGTGAAGTGAGCTCGTTGAGACAAATCATAAAAGCACTCACGGCAGTATTGAACGAGAAGTTTTCTATATCTTCCGATACTTTCTTGATGGTCTTGTGCAGAGTTTTAAGGTTCTCGGGCGTTGGCTGTGCACCATCCGCAGCCGAAGCCGCACGCCACAGACGACGCAAGAATTTATGCACCCCATCTATTCCGTTAGTATCCCAAGGTTTTGATTGCTCGAGGGGCCCTAGGAACATCTCGTACATACGTAGAGTGTCCGCACCGTAGTTCTCAACTATCATATCTGGGTTCACTACATTGTACATCGATTTGCTCATTTTCTCCACAGCCCATCCGCAGATATACTTGCCATCCTCCAACACAAACTCAGCATCCGCAAATTCGGGTCTCCACGCCTTGAAAGCCTCGGTGTCGAGCACATCAGCTCTCACGATATTCACATCCACGTGTATCTCCTGAGTATCATATTGAGTTTTCAATCCCTCGCTCACAAAGGTGTTAGTACCCTTGACCCTGTATACAAAGTTCGAACGACCTTGAATCATGCCCTGATTTACGAGCTTCTTGTAGGGCTCTTCTTTGCAAATATAACCAGTGTCATACAAGAAGAAGTTCCAAAAACGAGAGTACATCAAGTGACCAGTGGCATGCTCAATACCACCCACATACAAATCCACGTTCTCCCAATACTCATTTGCCTCTTTCGATACCAAAGCATCATTATTCTTGGGGTCCATATAACGCAGGAAGTAGGCAGAAGAGCCTGCAAAACCTGGCATGGTAGAGGTCTCAAATTCCCAACCTTCCACACGTGCTAGTGGTGGTTCGCCTTGGGCTGTTGGGCGGAAGTCGCTGATTTGTGGAAGCTCCAAAGGTAGGCTTTCCAAAGGCAACATACACGCTTTGCCATTGTCATAGCGAACGGGGAAAGGCTCACCCCAGTATCTTTGGCGTGAGAAAATCGCATCACGCAGGCGATAGTTAATCTTGCGTTGACCGATGCCACGAGCCTCGATAGTCTCCAACATCTTAGCTATTGCATCTTTGACCTCAAGTCCATTGAGGAAGTCCGAATTAATCAATGCACCCTCCTTGGCATCATAGCTACCCTCGCTCACATCGCAATCAATAATCGGGCGAATATCCAGTCCGAAATGACGAGCAAAAGCCCAGTCACGACTGTCGTGCGCTGGCACTGCCATAATCGCACCCGAGCCATAGCCCATCAACACATAATCGCTTATATATATAGGTATTCTCTCTCCATTGAATGGATTCAGAGCATACCCGCCCGTAAATGCACCACTCACACGAGTCTCTGCGATACGCTCACGCTCCGAACGTTTTTTGGTTGCAGTGATATATTCTTCAACCTCTGAGCTTTGCTCCGATGTGGTTAGTTCCGCCACCCACGGGTGTTCAGGAGCCAAAACCATAAACGTAACACCAAAGGTAGTATCAGCACGAGTGGTGAAGATTTCTAGTTTCTTGTCACTACCTTCGATCTCGAAGAACATCTGCGCTCCTTGTGAACGACCTATCCAGTTGCGTTGAATCTCTTTCAAAGAATCGCTCCAATCCAAAGTATCGAGCCCGTCGAGTAGTCTTTGCGCATAGGCAGTTACTCTCAGAAGCCATTGTTTCATTGGGCGCTGCTCAACGGGATGACCACCTCTCACCGAGAGCCCCTCTTTCACCTCGTCATTTGCAAGAACAGTTCCCAGCGCCTCACACCAGTTCACCGAAGTGACCGCTTGGTAAGCCAAGCGATACTCACTCATCAATATATCTTCCTTCTCACTTTCGCTCAATGAATTCCAGCCCTCGAAGTTCTCTTTTTCAAATCCCTCAACTAGCTCTGCAATGGGTTTTGCTTTGCCTGAGACTTCATCATAATAGTGCTCAAACATTTGAGTGAATGCCCATTGCGTCCATTTATAGTAGCCTGGCTCACAAGTGCGCACCTCGCGATCCCAATCATAGGAAAAACCAATTTGATCAAGCTGACGACGATAGCAAGCAATATTTTCCTCTGTGGTCACAGCAGGATGCTGTCCAGTTTGAATGGCATACTGCTCGGCGGGAAGTCCGAAAGCGTCGTAGCCCATGGGGTGGAGAACATTGAAACCTTTAAGGCGCTTGTAACGACTCACAATATCCGAGGCTATATAGCCTAGCGGGTGCCCCACGTGTAGACCCGCCCCCGAAGGGTAGGGGAACATGTCGAGTATGTAGAACTTAGGGCGCGCGGGATCTATCTCTACTTTATAGAGTTTATCCTCGACCCATTTTGCTTGCCATTTTTTTTCTATCTCCTTAAAATTGTATTCCATTGTTATAAACTTTCGTCTGTTGTTGCTGTTTGTTATTTGCATTAAGGGGGTTACTTTTTTTTGGGGGGGACTAGTTTTTTGAAGTGTCCTGCTCGCTGAGGATTCGGTGATACTCCTTAGGGTCGAGCAATAGATCGTGGGCTTCCCACAACACCTCGTCCTTACCTTTTTGGGTATCGTACTCTATGGCACCCCTGATATAGTACCAACGATTGATCAACGCCGAGGCCAAGAGCTCCTTAATTTCATCTGAGTGTTGCTCCAAAAGAACACGCTTATCGTCCGTAAGTTTGCTTTCTAGCGAATCCATCAGGGGCTTCATCGCCTCGAACTGGCTTTCGTACTTGGCGTAATCACGCAGCTCCTTAAGAGCGGTTTGCGCTGGCGAGGTGTAGTCTATGGTCTTGTCCTGCATAAACTTCACAAACTGTGAATAGACTTTATCATCCACAACAAACCCTTCAATGGGAGCTTTGGGATTCTGCGCTACATGAAGGTTCGAAAAATCATCCACAAAGCCAAAAGCCATCAAAAGAGCCGAGAACTTTGAGAGATAATCGCCCTTAATCACCACATCAGGATTAATTCCCCCACCGTCATAGACCTTGCGACCTGCGGCAGTAGTAAATTCTTGGGCCAATGAATCGGGTACATGTTTTACCGAGCCGTCATCGTTGCGGTGGGTATAGTCGATAGCCTGAATACAACGACCCGAAGGGGTGTAATATTTGGCAATAGTCACCTTGACCATCTCGTTTTCGCCAACGCCACGCGTAGACTGCACAAGTCCCTTGCCGAAACTGCGAGAGCCCACCACAACACCACGATCGTAGTCCTGAATCGCGCCAGCGAGAATCTCGCTTGCCGATGCCGAACCGCTACCTATCAATACCGCCAAGGGTAGTTCAGGGAAAATAGGGTTCGTACTTGTCTTATAGATTGTATTGCTACCTCTGGAGCGGCCTTTCAGGCTTGTGACCACACTGCCCTTGGGCAAGAACATCCCAGCAATATCAATAGCACCGCCTATCACTCCACCACCATTTCCTCTCAAATCGAGGATAATGCCACGCAGCTGGGTTTGCGCATTGAGTTTATCTATTGCATCTTTAACTTCTCTAGCTCCATCCGAAGTGAAACTATCAAAGCGGATATAGCCAATCGAATCTTTCAGCAATCCAAAGTAGGGCACCGAGGGGATAGAAATTACCTCGCGGGTGATATCAATTTCTTTGAGGGTTGTGGTGTCCGAAAGTGGGCGATATTTCAAAGTGAACGTTGTATTGGGGTCGCCTTTGAGTAGTGATGATACTTTTTCCGAGCCAGCACCCTTGAGCGACTCACCATTTATCTCGACCAATCTATCGCCACCCATCAAGCCTGCTTTTGCCGAGGGCGAACCTTCATAGGGCTGACTAATTTCAACCCACTCGCCACGTTGACGAATCAGCGAGCCTATACCGCCATATTTACCCGTGGTCATAAACTCAAAGTCGGCCATTTCCTCAGCCGAAATATATTCGGTATAAGGGTCAAGCTCTTTAAGCATAGCATCGATTGCCGTGGTTGCCATCTTCTTTGGGTCGGGTTCATCGACATACATGGCATTCACGCTAGTGAAAAGACCAAAAAACAGATCCATAGATTTGCCTATCTGCAAATCACGGCGCTGTTGGGCGAGCTCAGGCGACAGCTCCTCGGTGGTGACACTATCACCAGAAACGCTCAAAGTCACCCCCTGAGAGCGAGCGCTGTGGCTCACACCCGAAAGAGTGACTATTAGAGAGAGGCTTGCAAGTATTTTTTTCATACTGCTCTTGGGGGCTTAAAGGTAAGTATTGAAGCGGAAAGTAGCACGCACCACTTCTTTGCGTGGGCCGCTCATCACCGAAAGTCCATCGGCATCGGTGGTGATGGTGATTTTGTCGTCCCAACGGTGAGCCAATTTCTTGCCCACTGATGTTGCGCGAAACTCCATGTTGTTGTCATCGCCTGCTGTTTGGGCATAGCCACAAGCCGCCATCACACGCAACAAGTCTTCTTTGCGATTGACAGCATTGAAGGTAAGGTCTTTTTTCACAAATCCTATAAAAGGATAAATCAACGAAAACAGCAAAACCACACCACAGAGCATCAATCCGTGCAAATTATAGTACTGCGAAAGTTCTATTTTGTTTGAGCTAAAGCTATTCATCAGAATAAGAGTTAGCGATAGTAATACTGCGAAATAGATTACGTATTTTGCTACTCGGATTATATAAGTTCCCATTTTCTTGTTCTTTTTTTCCAGAGGAAAATTCCCTCTTTTAGTTATTCTATTGTTTCTAGGTGCAATTATTTGGCACTGTTGTGCAGTCCACATTCCCTTTGCTCGGGGTTCTCCCACCACCAACGACCAGCTCTTAGATCCTCGCCCTCTTCGATGGCGCGAGTACATGGCTGACACCCAATCGAAGGAAAGCCTTTTTGATGGAGAACGTTGAAAGGCACTTGATTATTTTTCACATAATCGATAGTTTCGCTCTCGCTCCAATTAATCAAAGGATTGATTTTGAGCATCCCGTTTTGAGCATCCCATTCGACCATTTGATTATCGCCACGCGTAACAGATTGCTCACGACGCAAACCACAAATCCAGACTTTCAATCCCGCAAAAGCACGCTTAAGAGGCTCTAGTTTGCGAACATGGCAACACTCACGGCGCAATTCTATGCTATCATAAAACAGATTAACGCCATGTTCTCTGACCATATTTTGAACCAAAGTTGTGTCGGGGAAAAACACCTCTAGCTTGATACCGAAACGCTCATTGGTTTTACCCATCAAGGAATAGGTCTCGGGGAAAACACGCCCTGTGTCGAGCGTGAAAATCCTACACGACTTATCTATCTCGCATATCATTGCCGTTAGGGCCTGATCCTCCCACGAGAGGCTCGAGGCAAGCCCTATCGCGCCTTTATATTCGCCAAGGAAATATTGCAGGAGCTCCTGAGGGGTGCTTCCTGCAAATTTTTCATTAATACTAGCTATTTGCTGTTCATTCATCTTATGTGATATTGAAGATTTACGGGATTACTTACAAAATCATCGCCGCACCAACGGTTTCGTTGGTAGCCTCATCAACAAACACTAGCGAGCCAGTATTGCGATTAGATTGGTAGCTATCAAACACCAAAGGCTTGGCAGTTTTGATGGTGATCTGTCCGATGTCGTTCATCGAAAGAGTCTGCGCATCGGTGAGTTTATCGAGAGTGTTAATATCTACGCGGTAATCCAGCGATTTTACGATAGCTTTCACCTCAGAATTACAATGACGCACCAAGTATTTTCCACCCACGCTCATAGCCTTAGGATTCAACCAACAGATCATCATCTGAAGCTCTTGGCTCACAGTGACAGCTTGAGAGATATTCTCATCCGAGACGATCATATCGCCTCGTGATATGTCGATATTATCCTCCAGGGTGATGGTCACCGAAGCTGGAGTTTGCGCCACCTCGAAATTCTTATCACACTCAAGTATCTCTTTCACCTTCGACACTGTTCCCGAAGGCAACACCTTCACTCTCTCGCCCACTTTCAACGATCCACCCGCCATACGACCTGCATAGCCGCGGAAATCGTGATACTTGTCGCTAATAGGACGCACCACCCATTGAACAGGGAAACGAGCATCGCTACTATCAGCACCTTTATGCTCGATAGAGGTAGTCTCTAGGATATCCATCAGAGTCTCGCCATCATACCATGAGCAACGATCAGACTTGACAACCACATTGTCGCCAAATTTAGCTGAAATGGGGATAAACTTAATGTCTTTCAAGCCCAGCGAGGTTGCGATTTCTTTGTATTTGCTGACAATCTCGTCAAAAACCTCTTTCGAGAAATCCACCAAGTCCATTTTGTTAACACACACCGCTACGTGAGGGATGCCCAACAGCGATGCGATGTAGGTGTGGCGAACTGTTTGCTCGATAATACCATTACGGGCATCTATCAGAATAATAGCCAAATCGGCAGTCGAAGCACCCGTAACCATGTTGCGAGTGTACTCAATATGACCTGGGGTGTCGGCAATAATAAATTTACGTTTTGGGGTTGCGAAGTAGCGATAAGCCACATCGATGGTAATTCCTTGCTCGCGCTCTGCACGCAATCCATCGGTTAGCAGTGCGAGGTTTACCTCTTCGTTACCACGAGTCTTTGAGGCCTCTTCGATAGCCTCCATTTGATCTTCAAAAATCGACTTACTATCATAGAGCAGGCGGCCAATCAGAGTTGATTTTCCATCATCAACCGATCCAGCCGTAGTAAATCTCAATAGCTCCATATCTAGGTAGCCACTTGTATGTTGTGCCATGTTGTTTTGCTTTTGATTCTTTTAAAAATAACCTTCTTTCTTACGGTCTTCCATTGCCGATTCGGAGCGTTTGTCGTCTGCACGACCTCCACGCTCGGTGATGCGAGTAGAGGCAATCTCGTCGATGATCTCCTCCAAAGAGTTTGCCTGTGAAAGCGTAAGTCCCGTACAAGAAATGTCACCAATGGTGCGACAACGTACTCTTTTGCGCTCCACAGTCTCGGTTGGTTTGAGGGTCATACACTCCTCGGCCGCCAACCACTGACCATCGCGGAAGAACACATCACGCTCGTGAGTATAATAAATCGATGGCATAGGGATATTCTCTAGCATGATATACTGCCACACGTCCATTTCTGTCCAATTCGAGATAGGGAACACACGGAAGTGCTCGCCCATCTGCTTGCGGCCATTAAAGATATTCCATAGTTCGGGGCGCTGATTCTTAGGATCCCACTGACCAAACTCATCACGGTGCGAGAAGAAACGCTCCTTAGCACGAGCTTTCTCTTCGTCACGACGAGCACCACCCATAGCGGCATCAAATTTATATTTCTCAAGGGTATCAAGCAAAGTTGTGGTTTGAAGTTTGTTGCGGGAAGCATTAAAGCCTGTTTCTTCAACAACTCGCCCAGCATCGATTGACTCCTGAACAGAGCCCACCAATAGCTCGGCACCCATGTCGGCTGCCAGCTTATCACGATACACGATAGTTTCGGCAAAGTTGTGCCCAGTGTCGATGTGAAGCAAGGGGAAAGGTATTTTTCCAGGATAGAAAGCCTTGTATGCAAGGTGCACAAGCACGATAGAGTCTTTTCCGCCCGAGAACAGAAGGACTGGTTTTTCGAATTGAGCCGCCACCTCTCGCATCACGTAGATCGATTCGGCTTCCAGCTCACGTAAATGTGTTAGTTTCATGTATTATTCTAGTATCACGTTATATAGCGTACAAAGGTATAAATTTTTTTTAAGATTTTACACCTTATTTTGCGTTATTACTAGAGCGAGAAACAAAAAAAAAGAGAACCAGACTACTTGTCTTGTTCTCTTTTATCGTCGGGGTACCAGGATTCGAACCTGGGACCCCCTGCTCCCAAAGCAGGTGCGCTAACCGGACTGCGCTACACCCCGAGGATGTGTTTACCTTTTCGCTAAACACGGGTGCAAAGGTAAACACTTTTTCTTAACTTCCAAAATTTTTTCACAAAAAAAGTGATTTTTTTTGAAGCTCTATCTACAAAAGGGCTACAAAAGGCCTTCGATTTTCTCAGCCAAAGCCTCTTTGGAGGTTGCACCAACTACTTTATCCACAACTTTACCGCCTTTGAAGAAAAGGATGGTTGGAATATTGCGGATACCATACTCAACTGCGATAGCGTTGTTGGTATCAACATCACATTTGCAGATATGAGCCTTCTCACCATACTCAGTGAAAAGCTCGTCGATAATTGGAGAGATGCGCTTACAAGGTCCACACCACTCTGCCCAAAAATCCACCAATGCTGGTTTGTCTGAAGAGATAATCTCTTGGAAATTAGTTTCGTTAATTTGAGTTGCCATGATTGTTATATGATTTTAATGTGTTAGTTTATGCCTGTTTTTTTTAAGAGTACAAAAGTAGTGAAAATTTCTAACAAAAAACATGCTAAGTGATTTAGTTTTTTTCACGCCGAGCATTTTAGCTCAGAGTATAACGAATGTTATATTGATCTAATAACGTCCCAAGGCTATTATTTATTGCCACTCTGTATTTACGAGAGCCTAATTGTACGGCTATTTGTTCGGGTGCATCGACTATGCTCACGCTCAGGGCAACCTTGCCGGGGTTCTGCGAGACAACCTCTCCCAGAGCCGCCACCATATCTTGGGTCACCTCGTGGGCCGAGAATACTATATTTAGACTACGTATGCCCTCCTCGAGGATATTAAACAGCGAGCGCATGGAATTGATATTATATTTCATCTCGCCCTTGCGATAGGGATGTTCCGCCACTTTCCCTCGTATCATAATATTCGACTGAGGTTGACACCACATTTTATAGGTTTCCCACTCCTTGCCAAAGAGCGTAAACTCGTGCTTGCCCGAAAAATCCTCAACCGTAAAGCGTCCATAGGGCGCTCCTTTCATCGAGGTTAGATGTTGAACATCGGTCACTATACCTCCAACGACCACCTCCTGATTGGCAAAATCACCAAGAGTGAGCATGTCGGAGAGTTTGTGGGTAAAATATTTCTCTACTATCATACGATAATTATCCAGTGGGTGAGCCGAAAGATAGATACCCACCACCTCTCGCTCCTTGTTGAGCGTTGCGAGTTCCTCCCAAGGGGTTCTGACCATGAGCTGAGGTTTTTGCACCATATCGCTCGATGCCATATCACCAAAGAGCGAATTTTCATTGCGCGCTCTATCGCTTTGTATCATATTTCCATAGCGTGCCAGAAGCTCGATGAAGTTTACACCCTTTTCGTCGGGTGCCATAAGCAGCGAACGATGCTGCCCCCAAATCGAATCGAAAGCCCCCGAAAGAGCCAACGCCTCCATGGTTTTTTTATTGACAGTCTGCAGCGGCACACGCTCCACAAAATCATAAATATCTACATACTCACCACCCGCCTCACGCTCAGCGATTATAGCCATCACGGCTCCCTCGCCCACGCCTTTGATACCACCCATCCCGAAGCGAATATTACCAGCACTATCGGCAGTAAAACGATTGTAGGACTTGTTCACATCGGGGCTTAACACAGGAGTACCCATGCGTTTACACTCCTCCATAAAGAAACCCAGCTTGGTGATATCCGAAAGATTGCGCGAGAGCAGTGCCGCCATAAACTCATGAGGATAGTTAGCCTTCATGTAGGCAGTCTGATAGGATATATAGGCGTAGCAAGTGGAGTGCGACTTATTGAAAGCATATTCAGCGAAAGCCTCCCAGTCTGTCCACACCTTCTCGCAGATATCGATAGGATGTCCCTTAGCAACTGCGCCTTCAAGGAATTTGGGTTTCATTTTATCTAGTACCTGACGTTGCTTCTTACCCATCGCTTTACGCAGAGTATCGGCTTGTCCCTTAGTAAATCCAGCGAGTTTTTGCGAGAGCAACATCACCTGCTCTTGGTAGACCGTCACCCCGTAGGTGTCTTGCAGGTACTCCTGCATGTCGTCCAAATCATAGAGTATAGCCTCACGTCCGTGTTTACGAGCAACGAAGTTTGGGATATATTCCATAGGTCCTGGGCGATAGAGCGCGTTCATGGCTATGAGGTCCTCAAAGCGGTTAGGCACCAGCGCACGCAAGTGTTTTTTCATCCCTGGAGATTCAAACTGAAACAGACCTGTGGTTTCACCCTTGGCGTAGAGCTCGAAAGTCTTTTTATCGTCCAACGGCACGCTATCTATATCTATGTCTATGCCCTTGGAGAGTTTTACGTTCTCCACCGCATCTTTGATAATCGAAAGAGTCTTTAACCCCAGAAAGTCCATCTTCAGTAGCCCCACATCCTCAACCTTATTACCCTCGTACTGAACCACAAAAAGTTCGGCATCTTTGGCGGTCGAAAGGGGTATGAAATTTTCCAAGTCATCCGCCCCGATAATCACCCCACAGGCATGCACACCCGTACTACGCACATTACCCTCCAATTTTTCGGCATATTTGAGGGTATCCATCACAAGGGGCGACCCTTCGGTACGCTCCATTTGCAGTTCGGGTACTTCTTTATATGCCTTATCCAGTGTTGTTCCTGGTTTGTCGGGAACCATCTTTGCTAGGCGGACACTCTCATTTAGGGGTAGTTTATGTATACGCGCAACGTCTTTAATAGAGGACTTAGCCGCCATAGTACCAAAGGTAACAATGTGCGCCACTCGCCTACTGCCGTATTTCTTAACAACATATTGTAGCACTTTCTCGCGTCCGTCCTCATCGAAGTCAATATCCATATCGGGCATAGAAATACGTTCGGGGTTCAAGAAACGCTCAAAAAGCAGGTCATATTTCACAGGGTCGATATTGGTGATCTTCAGCGCATAGGCAACAGCCGAACCAGCCGCCGATCCACGCCCCGGACCCACCGACACTCCCATATCACGAGCCGCACGTATGAAATCCCACACAATAAGGAAGTAACCAGGAAAACCCATCCATTCGATGGTATTCAGCTCAAATTCCAGTCGCTCTGCCACATCAACGGGCACTGGGTCACCCCAGCGCTCCTTGGCGCCCTCCATGGTCAGGTGGACAAGGTATTGATGTTCGATAGCAGTGAAATACTCCTCTAGCGAGGCTATTTGTTCGAGGCTAGTAGCCCCCGCGACCATGGCATGAAGCTCACGATCGTGGTTCTCGTCTTTTTCTATCGCGCGCAAAACCGAAGATTGCACCTTGGCAAAATCCAACACAAATCCCTCGGGCAGTGCAAACCTTGGCATGAAAGGTCGATTGCTCAGAGAGTACTCCTCGACCTTATCCACAATTTCTTGGGTGGTGGCAATAGCCTCGGGGTTATTGGGAAACAAAGCAAGCATTTCCTCTTCGCTCTTGAGGTACTCTTGGGTTGTGTAACGCATACGGTTCGGATCGTCAAGATCACGCCCCGTCGAAAGACAGATCAAGCGATCGTGTGCTGGTGCATCCTCCGCTAGGATATAGTGTACATCATTGGCGGCGATATACTTCACCCCGTGCTCGCGCGCAAGCGATAGTATCCCCTGATTGACTTTCTGCTGGTTTTGATACACTCTCTCATCTGTATAGGCATTTCCCGAGGGGTGCGATTGTAGCTCCAGATAATAATCCTCGCCAAATAGATTTTTAAACCATGCCACCGCCTCGCTCGCTTTTGTGTAATCCCCATGCATTAGATGTTGAGCTATCTCACCACCCAAACATGCCGAGGTGCAAATCAAGCCCTCGTGATACTTCTGCAACAAATCTTTATCCACACGTGGGTTATAATAAAAACCCTCTATCCACGCATAAGACACCAACTTGATAAGATTTTTATAGCCCACAGGATTCTTAGCCAAAAGAATCAAGTGATCTCCCCCTCTATCCTCAGAATTAGTCTTGGAGTGACGAGAGTTTGCCGCCACATAAACCTCACAACCCAAAATGGGTTTAATGCCTGCCTTAGTGGTTTCTTCATGAAACTCCTTGACCCCAAACATATTACCATGATCGGTAATGGCCAGCGCACTTTGACCTAGTTCTTTGGCGCGAGCCACTAGGCGTTTGATATTGGCTGCTCCGTCCAAAACGGAGTACTGAGTATGCAGGTGAAGATGCGTAAACATAAGACGAGTAAGATTTTGCGGTTTTCGAGCGATGAATAATTAGCACAAAGGTACTAAAATAAACAGATATTTTTTGTACTTTTGTATAATTAACTATCATGAAAGTTATAAAAATCACCACCGGGAAAATAAATCTTTGGGAATCAAAAAAATGAACAATAAACAAAAAAATCTAGTGGTGGTTCACGGCCCAACAGCTGTGGGAAAAACCGCCATCGCCATAGAGCTTGCAAAGGCGCTAGGCTGCGAGATTCTCAGCTGCGATTCTCGACAGTTTTATCGCCAAATGCGCATAGGTACCGCTGTGCCCAGCCCAGAGGAACTCTCTCAAGTAAAACACCATTTCATCCAAGATCGTTCCATAGAGGAGCCCATCTCCTCGGGTGAGTATGAAAACGAGGCTTTGGCACTACTAGAGAAAGTGTTTGAGAAATCACCCTATGCCGTGGTTGTTGGCGGATCGGGGCTTTATGCCGCAGCCCTCACCGATGGGCTGGATGATCTACCACGAGATAGCCAACTGAGAGAGGAGCTAAAAACCCTTAGCCTCGAGGAGCTGCAACAAAAACTCGAAATTCTCGATCCCGAGTATTACAACACTGTCGAATTGAACAATCGCCGCCGAGTTGAAAGAGCGGTCGAAGTATCAACAATTTGTGGTGTACCCTACTCCACTTTGCGCACAGGGTGCCCAAAACAAAGGCCTTTTACCATTAGCGAGGTGGCACTGGTTCGCCCCAGAGAGGAACTATACCAAAGGATAGACCAACGTGTGGATATTATGCTAGAAGAGGGACTAGAATCCGAGGTTCGTTCGCTGCTTGAGCATAGAGAACTATCAGCCTTGCAGACTGTGGGTTACAGAGAGTTTTTCGATTATTTTGATGGCAAGACAGACTTTGAGGAGGCAGTGCGTTTAATTAAACGAAATTCTCGCCGTTACGCCAAGCGCCAAATGACGTGGATACGTTCGCGAGCGAATGTAGAGTACTTCGATGCCACAGGGGAGGATGTAGCACAAAAAATAGCAGATCATGTTGCGCAGAGTAATTAGATTAGTGCGTGGCAAAGATATAGAGCCAGCACAAGGACAAGCGCCAAAGCAAGGGCGCGCCATTCGCAGCACCTCCAAACGCCTTCTACTTCACGCCACCAGCTACCCCATCACTCTGAGTGAGGGCACTCGCAATAGCCTGAAATTAAAGGACAACGTAGCCCATATCACCCTGAGTCCCTGCACAAGCGAGAATCTGAAAGCCTACCTGGGGAGTTGGTATCGCCGCAGGGCACGCAAAGAGTTTTTGGATTCGTTTAATAAATGGCTTGAAGATTTTGAGCGCTTGGAATATAATATTCCAAAAACACGCCTAAAGACCTACGCTAACATGAGTCGAGTGTGGGGGCGTTGCTACTACCAAAAGGGTGTTATCACCCTCAACCTTCGATTATTAACCATGCCCAAGGAGTGCATAGACTACATTCTTCTGCACGAGATGGCCCACTTTATCGCCCACGACCACGGGCCGCTCTTCCTTTCTATCCTAACTCGCATTGATCCTCTATGGCGAGAAAAAGAAGCCCTACTTCGCTCCCTTGAGCAACGCAAAGACTTGATGGGCTATCGTTTATAGGTGCTCAAGGCAAGTCTTCTACAACTTACCCATTTTGCGATACAAAGCAGTGGGGAGCATCTTCAAGAGCCAACCTATTAACCTCCAACGCTTGGTCACATACACAACCGAGCGTCGTTTGGATATAGCTCGCAGGGTTTGTTCAGCAGCCCTCTCTGGGGTAGCTATCCAAAAGTGCCCCTCGCCTTTCATCATCTGCGTATCGACCGACCCTGGACGAACATCAGTAATATGAATATTATTTTTTTGTACAAATGCACGCTGGCGTAATGCTTCGAGGTAGTTAATCTGATAGGCTTTACTAGCCGAATAAGCAGGAGCAGCACAACTTCCTCGCAAACCCATAACCGAGCTAATCGCAACGATATGCCCTCCCCCGCGGGATGCAAAATAATTATACGCATAATCGAGTACAGCTGTAAAGCCCTCAACATTTAGCTCTATGGTCTTTTGCTCGATGGCAAATTCCAAATCTTTATTCAACTCACCAACGCCCGAAGAGAGCACAAGCAAATCCATGCCTCCAAGCTCACTAATTAGTTCTTCTAATTTGGCTGGAATAGCATTTATCACGCTCAAATCCATCGTCTGCGAGATAATCACTCCATTAGAGCTCTCAGCTATCTCATCTAAAAGTTCCGCTCTACGTGCTGCAATACCAACACGATAGTCTGCATTTGAAAGCTTCAAAGCCAGCTGGCGGCCTATGCCCGAGCTCGCCCCGAGCACTATTGCTTTTTTCATATAATGGTTTTACTTATCATCTCCACGTAGGTGGATTTTAAGAGCGCCCACCGAAATATTCACTTCCCAAATGGTCAGCACCAGTGACACAGCCAAAAGCAGCAGCGCACCCCCGAAAAACCAATAGGCAAGGGTGCTATGCTCAACATACACCAAGAACATAGCCACAACGCACATCAATAGCGAGAGGATACCAAAAATCTGCATAGCCTGCACCAGATGCAGGCGTTTGTAGAGGTTCTTTATCTGAGCTTTTTCCTTGGCGCCATGGTTTTGATCGTGCTCTCCTTTGAGATTACGCACCAAGGAGGCATAAGACAAAAAGCGATTAGTGTGAGCTAAGAGTATCAGCGAGATAGCCGAAAATAGCAGCGAGGGCGTGGTTAGATCTATCATAAATTCTCAGTCTGCAAGTTCATTTAATAGCGCGCCTCAACCGCACTCCAGTCCACTATCTTCCAAAGTTCCTTCAGGTGGTCAGCTCTGCGATTTTGGTAGTCGAGATAGTAGGCGTGTTCCCACACATCAAAACCAAGGATGGGCTCCAAACCTAGTTTGATTGGGTTCTCGGCATTGCTCATCGCCATGATAGCAAGCTTGCCTTGGTCGTCTTTGGCGAGCCACACCCAGCCTGAACCAAACTGCGAGGTTCCTTTGGCTACAAACTCGTTTTTGAAAGCCTCTAAAGATCCAAAATCTCTCTCTATCGCCTTGAGAAGTTTACCCGTGGGGGCGGTTTTGGCATCGGGCGAGAATGTATTAAAATATAGTATGTGATTCCACACCTGCGCTCCGTTGTTATAGATAGCACCAGTGGATTTCTCGCATATCTCCTCAAGGGTAGCATTCTCAAACTCAGTGCCCACTATGAGTTTATTTAAGTTATTAATATAGCCCTGAACGTGTTTGCCCCAATGCAGATCAACCGTCTGTTGGCTTATCACAGGTTCGAGAGCATTGTGTTTGTAGGGAAGCGTGGGGAGTTCAAATTTTTCTGCCGAAGCATTTAGCATAGAGCTCGCAATCATCAAAGCTCCAAGAATAATAGATTTTAGGTTTTTCATAATAATTAGGGGTTTAAATTCTATAAACAAAGGTATATTAATAATCCCAGTTTTCCAAACCCTCCCTATATCCTATTGCACACTTGTGTACACAAAGAAAGAGGAAACCACAGGCTTCCTCTTTCTTTTAACTTATGTGTGCTGTGCTATTATTTTATAGCCTCACGGATGATTTCCTCAGCCTTTGCCATTGCCGCCGAGAGTCCTTCGACCGCTTTACCCCCCGCACTTGCATAGGCAGGTTGGCCACCGCCACCACCTTGCATCAATTTGGCTGCCTCGCGCACAATTTTTCCTGCATCCAACCCTAGCGCAACGAGTGAATCTGATAGAGTCACACTTAAGCTAGGTTTATCGCCAGAGGCAGAACCAAACACAACAGCAATATCGCCAACAGTGTTTTTGATGCCCATCGAAATATCCTTCACCGACTCAGCAACAATATCACGACGCACCACCAGCAGATTATAGTCACCCACTTTTTCGGTTTCCTTTGCAAGCTCAGGTATCAAAAGTCCATCACGTGAACTACGAATCTCAGCCATTTTCTTGGTCAATTCATCACTCTCATTCATCATCTTGCGTAGCGCTTGAACAAACTTGGTGCTTCCCACCAATTCTTGAACCTCGCCCAACAAGCCCTCTTGAGTGTAGCAGTGCTCCTCAGCATTAATGCCCGTGAAGGCCTCAATACGGCGAACACCAGCTGACGACGACCCTTCGGAGATAATTCTAAACAAGCCTATATTTCCTGTTGCCGCGGCGTGGATACCTCCACAAAGCTCAACGCTCGTACCGAAACGAATCACACGCACACTATCGCCATATTTCTCGCCAAATAGCATCATCGCTCCACTCTGCTGTGCTTTTTCCATTGAACACTCTCTGTCTTCATCCATAGGCAAGTTTGCACGAATAGCCGCATTCACCTCGCGTTCCACTTGGCGCAATTCCTCGGCGGTCACTTTCTGGAAGTGAGAGAAGTCAAAACGCAAATAATCAGGAGTAACTAGCGAGCCTTTTTGCTCAACGTGCTCACCCAAAACATTGCGCAGCGCTTCGTGCATCAAGTGAGTTGCTGTATGGTTAGCAGCCGATGCATCACGCTTGGCAAGATCTACCACCGCTATAAAATCTGCTGAAATGTCCTCGGGGAGTTTGTTTACGATGTGAACGCTAAGATTATTTTCTTTTTGAGTATCTACAATATCGACTTTCTCTGTTGCACTTTCGATATAACCAACCTCACCCACTTGACCTCCGCTCGCAGCATAGAAAGGCGTGCGATCGAACACCAATTGATAGTGAGTTTTATTTTTAGTTGTCACCTTACGATAGCGAGCAATCTTAATATCAGTGGTGCTGTGGTCATAGCCCACAAATTCAGTAGAGATTATCTCACGAACCTCAACCCAGTCGTCAGTCTGTACAGCAGCAGCGCCACGAGAGCGTTCTTTTTGAGCTTGAAGTTCTTTTTCGAAGCCCTCCAAATCTACTTTCGCGCCATTCTCCGATGCGATAAGCTCAGTAAGGTCGATAGGGAAACCAAAAGTATCATAAAGCGTAAAAGCATCTTTACCGCTAATCACCCCTCCAGATTTTGCCAATACAGAATCCAGCAAATTGATACCCGTAGCAAGAGTTTTCAAGAACGATGCCTCCTCCTCTTGGATCACTTTCTCGATCAACGCTTTTTGAGCCTTCAGTTCAGGGAAAAAGCCTCCCATTTGATCTACAAGAACAGGCACTAGCTTACACATAAACGGTTCGCGAGCATTCAGATAAGTATAGCCATAACGCACAGCACGACGCAGAATACGACGAATCACATAACCAGCCTTAACATTCGATGGCATTTGGCCATCGGCAATCGAGAAGGCGATGGTGCGCAAGTGGTCAGCAATAACTCTCATCGAAATATCGCATTTTTCGTCCTTGCCATAAGTAACACCCGAGATTTCTGAAATTTTATCAATCAGGGGTGTGAAAACATCAGTATCGTAGTTAGATTTTTTGCCCTGAAGTATCATACACAAACGCTCAAAACCCATACCCGTGTCTACGTTCATCATCGGAAGCAACTCTAGCGAGCCGTTTGCCTTGCGATTGAACTGCATGAACACAAGGTTCCAAATTTCGATGACAAGCGGGTGCGACTCGTTTACAAGTTTTGCACCGTCGAGTTGTGCACGCTCGCTCTGGTCTCTCAAATCGAAGTGAACCTCCGAGCAAGGACCACAAGGGCCACTCTCGCCCATCTCCCAAAAGTTGTCTTTTTTGTTGCCCTTTAGGATATGGTCTGCTGGTAGAAACTTCGACCACATATCATAGGCCTCTTGGTCGAAAGCAACGCCATCAGTTGCGTCACCCTCATAGACTGTTGCATAGATGCGATCTGCTGGTAGTTTAAACACACCCACCAATAGCTCCCACGCCCATTCGATAGCCTCTTTTTTGAAATAATCGCCAAACGACCAATTACCCAACATCTCGAACATGGTGTGGTGGTAGGTGTCATGACCCACTTCCTCTAGGTCGTTGTGTTTTCCGCTCACTCTCAGACATTTTTGTGTGTCAGCAACACGGGGGCTTTTCACGGGTTCGTTACCCAAGAATTGATCCTTAAACTGGTTCATACCCGCATTGGTAAACATCAGCGTGGGGTCATTCTTGATGACCATAGGCGCCGAGGGTACTATGGTGTGGGCTTTGGATGCGAAAAAATCTAAAAAGGTTTGACGTATCTGTGTCGATTTCATGGTATATCTTTATGAGTTAAATTACATTGAAAATTGCCACAAAGATACACTTTTTCTTTTAGAATCTGCTGAAAACTCAAACAGATTCCTCAAAGTTCATGGCTCTTTCAGTGAAGTCTCACACAATTTTGCTACCTTTGTTCTCGTTATTAATTATCGTAGGGTTCGAGCCCTTAGAATTTATAAGTATTTTTCCACGCCTTTGAACAGATCACTACATAACTACTCACGCGAGAATATTCTACTGCCTATTAAGCGGTGGATTCGTCGCGCACTGTGGCGTGTGGTGATATTTGTGGGGCTGGCTTTTACTCTAAACTTCCTGTACAGCTACTACTTTGTCACCGCAAAAACCTATGAGCTGCGCAGTGAAAACAATGAGCTGGTAGACAAATATCAAAACCTCCTCGAGCAAATTGCCAATACCAAAGCCGAGCTCCACCAGATCTACAACCACGACAATCTCCACTACCGTTCGATGTTCTCGCGCGATACTCTACCTTGGATTTTCAACCAATTCACTCCCCAAAATATTGTCCACGACAGCATAGGTTATGGTCGCTACGCTAATCTTATGCGCGAGAGTCAAGGCGAGATAGATTTACTGGGCTGGGCCATCTACCAACAGTCGCTTTCGCTGGACACCATGGAGCTCTCGGCCAAAAGCAAAGACAAAATGCGTGGCGCATTACCAACACTTTGGCCCATGGACCGCTCACTTATCAGAGGGCATATCGGGGCTTTCGGCATGCGCCACCACCCAAAGAGCGGGCGATGGAAGATGCACGAGGGCGTGGATATGGCAGCCGCCCACGGCACCCCTATCTATGCCACCGCCAATGGTGTTGTTGTGGAAGCTAAGTCTCGCCGTGGCTATGGCTATCAGGTCTTGATCGACCACGGCTTTGGCTACCAAACTCGCTATGCTCACCTGAGTCGTATGATAGCGCGCGAGGGTGATGTGGTGCGTCAAGGCGACAAAATTGGGCTTATGGGCAACACGGGCATCTCGGTGGGCACTCACCTTCACTACGAGGTGATAGTCAGAGGGCGCCCTGTTAATCCTATGGCTTATCTATCTTTGGAGATGACCGCCCAAGAGTTTAGAGACATTATCGCCAACACCCGTGAGACAACCTACGAAAAAGACAGCGAAAATGAATAAAAGACTTATCAAACATAGGCTCCTAAAGTTTGCGCTTTCACTGGGAGTATTTTCGCTTCTGTTGGCAGGGTTTTTCTCGCTGTTTCATTACGGCATCGACATGCCCATCGAGAGAGAGCTAAAACAGAGCAATCGCATACTCACGGAGCATTATCAAAGCCTCAAAGGCAGATATGATTCACTGTTGGGCACACTGGAAAACCTACAAAAGCGAGACAGTGCTATCTATCATTTTTTGTATCGTTCGGAACCCTTCCAACAAAACAAAAATCACAGCGAGCAAACCGCCTCTCATCTGGAAACCTTAAGCAACAGGGAGCTCGGAGAGCTCTTCGCCCACAAACTCACTGCAATTGAGGGTAGGCTCACCCACGGCACCCAAACCGTAGACACGCTCGCCAACCTCACCCTAACTCAAAGCACAAATCTCAATCGCATACCCTCAACTCAGCCCATTGTCAACGATAAACTCGATCTTTTGGCAGCCTCCTTTGGCGAGAAACTAAATCCTTTCTATCAGAACATCCAGATGCACGAGGGATTTGATTATAACATCCCGGTGGGCACTGCGGTTTTTGCCACTGCCGATGGAGTAGTCACAAGGGTTGTCTCACGAGGGCACACTAATGGTTTGAGCATTACGATCAATCATCAAAACGGCTATACCACTGTGTATTCCTTCCTTTCGTACAGCAGCGTAAGGGTGGGATCAAGAGTCAAACGAGGCGAGCTGATTGCTCTCTCGGGTAATAGCGGTCTTTCCTATGCCCCTCACCTCCACTACGAGGTGCGATATAAAAATAAGCCCGTAGATCCTCTCTACTATATGTTCATGGAGCTAGACCCCGAGCGCCTAGAGACCCTAAAGGGTATTGCCAAACACGCTATGCAGGCGCTGGAATAGAATTGTTAATGATAGAATTATTATGATAAAACGAATTGAGCTAAATCTTAGCCCCAAACAAGCCTCTGAAAATTACCTAGACCATGCAGCCAAAGAGCTGGGGGTCAAAAAAGAGGATATCGCCCACTGCCGCATCTCTCGCCGCTCGATAGATGCTCGTCGCCGAGGACAGATACTAGTTAACATGGCTTTGGAGCTCTATATAGACGAACCTGCGCCCTCGGATGAGATTAATTTCGCGTGGGGTGATGTGAGCACTGCCCCCGAGGTTATCATCGTGGGTGCTGGTCCTGCGGGATTATTTGCCGCCCTTGAGCTTATTGAATTGGGCTACAAACCCATCGTTTTGGAGCGCGGAAAATCTGTTTCGGATCGCAAACGCGACATAGCTGCCATAAACCGCAACGAGCCCATAAACTCCGATTCGAACTACTCCTTTGGCGAGGGAGGTGCAGGGACGTATTCAGACGGCAAGCTCTACACTCGCTCCAAAAAACGAGGTTCGAACCGTAAGGCACTCGAAATTCTATGTTATCATGGCGCAAAGGATGAGATTCTTTATCAGGCCCACCCTCACATAGGCACAGACAAACTACCTGTGGTGATAAAGGCAATCAGAGAAAGTATAGAAAGCTTTGGCGGTGAGGTGCATTTTAATACCCGCGTGGTGGACTATATTATTAAGGATTCCAAGATTTGCGGTGTTGTCACTGCCGCGGGCGATACCATCACAGCACAGGCGGTTATACTTGCCACGGGACACTCGGCTCGCGATGTCTATGAGAGTTTGCACGAACGTAATGTTGAGCTAGCGGCAAAGAACTTTGCTATGGGCGTGAGAGTCGAACACAAACAAGAGCTGATTGATAAAATCCAGTACAAAGGCGAGCGAGACGAATATCTTCCAGCGGCTGCCTATTCCCTTGTAGCTCAAGTGGCAGGTAGAGGGGTTTACAGCTTTTGTATGTGTCCGGGAGGGTTTATTGTTCCTGCGGCAACATCCCAAGGGGAGTGCGTGGTCAATGGCATGTCACCCAGTGGACGAAATAACATTTACGCCAACTCGGGCATAGTTACCGAGGTGCGCGAGGCGGATATTGCGGACTACACCAAGCATTTTGGAGTACTCGGGGGTATGCGTTTCCAACAACAACTAGAACAACTTGCCTACTCCCAAGGGGGTGGCATGCAGATAGCTCCTGCTCAAAGGCTCGATGAATTTGTCAAAGGTCGCAAGGCAAGCGGCACTCTACCTACATCCTATCACCCCGGGCTAAAATCTAGCGATATGCACCATTGGTTACCTGATTTCATCGCCAAATCACTGCGTGGTGGCTTTGTGGAGTTCGACAAGAAAATGCGAGGATTTCTGTGTGGAGATGCTCAGGTGATAGGACTTGAAAGCCGCACCAGTTCGCCCCTTAGAATCCCACGAGATCGTGATACTTTTATGCACGAGAGGGTCGAGGGACTTTTCCCTTCGGGCGAGGGAGCAGGCTATGCAGGAGGCATAATATCGGCTGCCATCGACGGCATGAAATGTGCTGAGGCTGTTGCTCGATTTATGAAATAAACTATTATACCGCAAAATAAAAATCGCCACACTTCTCACTCGGGAAATGTGGCGATTTTGTTTGGTGCCTGCCGCACGGGGCAATGATTTATCTTCGCAAGTCCGGCTCGTATATTTGAAACTCTGTGAAGGGTTTGAATCCGCAGTTTACTTTGCGTAAATGAGGATTTCAAAACCGAAGGAAGTTTCAAAAATGACGTGTTAGGCGCGTTCTTTTAGCTTATAAAACCTTTAGAGAGTAGATACTGCGCTACCTGAACGGCGTTAGTTGCAGCCCCTTTGCGAAGGTTATCTGCCACGACCCACATATTCACAGCCTTTGGATTTGAAATATCTGCACGCAAACGACCCACAAACACCTCGTCTTTGTGTTGGCAGAAACGAGCCATAGGATATTCTAGTTTCTCGGGGTTATCAAGCATAATCAACCCTTCGCTCGATGCAAGCAATTCGCGTACAGCATCCATAGTAAAAGGTTTCTCTAGCTCTACGTTAATGCTCTCGCTATGACCACCAACCACAGGCACACGCACAGCCGTTGGGCTAACAACGATAGAGTCATCACATAGGATTTTGCGGGTCTCGTTCACTAGTTTCATCTCCTCTTTAGTGTAACCATTCTCTGTGAACGAATCGCAGTGAGGGATACAATTTTTGTCGATGGTATAAGGATATGCCATCTCTATTTCGCTATCTCCATTACGCTCGCCATCCATCTGGCGTACAGCCTTCACACCCGTACCAGTAATCGCTTGGTAGGTCGACACCACGATGCGATTGATGCCAAACTCGCGGTGAAGAGGTGCGAGAGCTATCAACATCTGGATTGTCGAACAGTTAGGGTTGGCAATAATTTTATCGTCCGCAGTGATTTGACATGCGTTTATCTCAGGGATGATAAGTTTTTTAGTTGGGTCCATGCGCCACGCAGAGCTATTGTCTACCACAAAACACCCTTTCTCTGCAAATTTTGGCGCCCACTCCAATGAGGTATCACCACCAGCTGAGAATAGAGCCAAGGTTGGGTTCATCTCAAGGCCAACCTCTGGAGTTACAACTGTCCATTGTTTGCCACCAAATTCAACTTGTTTGCCTGCCGAACGAGGTGAGGCGATAGGAATCAACTCGGTGATTGGAAAATTACGCTCCTTTAGAACCTGAAGCATCACACCACCCACTAGACCGGTGGCTCCGAAAACTGCTACTTTCATTTTTTCTTTATTGTTTTATGTTAATCTATTTTTTCTACTCTCACACTCTCTATCAAAACGCCCTGCGAATCGGGCACGCTCCCTCCCAGTAGGTGCAAGTATGACACCCCATGCTCACTCTCACCCATAGGTATGCTGAGTCCTATTGCTTCTCCGTCCACAAACACGTGCATCTCACGCCCCTCTTTCCACACCAAGAGCAATTCGTGCCACTCTTCGTCGTTGATACTTAACCTATCACCAGAGATGCCGATGTTATATATGCACTGTTCTGCGGCTACTTTGTCGGTCGGATTGAACCATCTGTCATTGAGTATCAGATTCACCCCTTGAGCACCCTTTTGTATGCGAAAGCGCATCACTAAGCGACCGCTTCTCACCGAAGGGAAGTTCCACACCGCCCCATCAGCATCTTGAACCAAACTATCATTTGGAGTATAGCCTATTTTAATTACTTTCTCTCCTTTACGATCGGGGTGATCTACCAACAGTGGCATCTCTTGTCGATTGTAGCCACAGTGCCCCACTATTCCTTTGTAGTATCTGAATGCCGACCAATCGCTCAGTCCGCTAGCTGTAAAATCGCTCTCACGTGAATTCTCGTAGAGCCAATTCACATCAAAAAGCATCATCTTGCGGTGAAGAGTATTCTGCCCCAGTGAAACTAGTATTTTCCCTGGTGCAACCTCCACAGCTTGGGCTTGGTGCACGCTTTTATCAATACCGTTGCTTGATGCAAAATCACGAGCATTGCGACGCTCATCCAAAATCAATTCACGCATCCCTATCCACGTCTTGCCATTATCCTCGGATATTGCAACGTGAGAGGCATTGCGGTTGGTGAAAACATCATCCCACACTCCCGTTGCGCTTTCCATCTCGGGAAGTGGCGTTGTGTTTGACCAAAAAAACAACAAGCGTCCATCGCCCATCCTAAAGAACGTAGGCATAGTGATAGTGCCATAGAACGGTGAAGGAGTCGGTTCACTCCAAGTCAATCCGCCATCCTCGCTGAACGACTGGTAGTGGTGATCTTGCGCCGTACGCATTATCATCCATAGTTTCCCTCCATCAATCTCTGCCACCGTCGGCTCTACCGCACCGTGGTTCCATCGCACTCCTTTGTGGTGTCCTCCTTTTTCATGCGCGGGGCTATTTACAGTGTTGGATTTTTGCCACGTGCGGCCATCATCCTCCGACACATACGTAAAACAACCCTTACGATCAATACCATGACCCGCAATCACTATACGTTTGCCTCCATCCACAAACACAGGGGGCTTGAGCATAATGGCTATGGTCGAATCTATTTTTGTAATGGTTCGCTCTCCATCTATTCCTCCGTCGGTGCGTATCACATAGACCGCATCAGAGCTATGTACCGCGCGAATATACTCTCCGCTGATGGGCGAAGGCGAGTCGGCAAAGGGAATATCCTCGGGGAGTCTCACCTCACGCCAAGTGAATCCACTATCACGGCTCGAAAGATACATAGGAACATGCGAGAGTTTCTGCTCACCATAATTATAGTGGCGCAGCTCTCCATCGGGCATTTTCGCAAGTCCGATATAGGCATCGCTTGGGGGCACTCCGATCACAATGGGTGCAAATACTGAGTCCAATTTGCTAGGGGTTTGAGAAAAAACCTCAAAGCTCACAGCCAGCAGAAAAATTATAGCAACCAAATGTTTCATATCTTTCTTTAGTGTTTTAATCTAATGGAAGGGGGGTTAATCAAAAAATTCTTCTTCTCGCTCCTGCACCACTTGTTTTTGCTCAAGGGTAGCGTTATCCTCACGCTCAAATCCTACATAATTGATGGGTTCTAGGAATTTATCTTCTCTGGAAATTCCCAGCGAGGGGTCGGCAAACACCTTGTTCATGAAGATACCAAATATAGGCATAGCAGCCACCGATCCCTCGCCTCGATTCACAAGGTGAGTGGGACGCTCCTCGCCACCAACCCATGCCCCTGCAACTATATTAGGGGTCACACCCATAAACCACGCATCGGCATTGTGGTTAGTAGTACCTGTCTTACCTCCGACATTTTCTTTCATATTGTACGCCCACACCAAACGCCCTCCGGTTCCTGCCACTATATTGTTTTGTAGCATGCCCAGCATAGTATAAGCAGTGTTTTCGGAAATTGCGTCTTTGGTTTGGGGTGAGAAATTTGCAAGGGTATTGCCTTGTCTGTCCTCTATGGAGGTCACAAACAACGGACGAGTATAGACTCCACGGTTGGCAAAAGTCGAGAAAGCGCCTGCCATCTCAAAGACAGACACCTCGGCAGTTCCCAAACACAAAGCATACACTGGATCTATCCAGCTCGTCACACCCATCTTATGGATAAATTCCGCAACTGCATTGGGGTTAGCCTGTTTCATAATCCAAGCCGAGTAATTGTTGCGAGAGTTTGCCAGACCCCAACGTAGCTCGCGAGGGTTTCCGTCATACTCCACACGTCCCGCCTCTTTGGGGCTCCACGTATTGCCGTTACCCAGTTCTATGGTCACGGGCGAGTTCGGCACGGGGGTATAGGGCGTATAGCCTAGGTTGTCAATGGCAAAAGTATAGATAAAGGGCTTGATAGTCGAACCCACCTGACGGCGGCCTTGCTTTGCCATATCGTACTTAAAGTTGCGATAATTCGTCCCTCCCACATATGCTTTCAGATAGCCCGTATTGGGATCCATCGCCACAAATGCCGCACGAAGGAAGGCTTTGTAGTGAAGTAGCGAATCTTTTGGGGTCAAAGTGGTATCCACATCGCCTTGATAGGTAAACACCTTCATTTTTTGGGGCACATCAAAAGCTGCCTCTATCTCCTCAAAACTCGCCCCTGCATTGCGCATCAAGCGGCCACGCTCCGTGCTAACCATCGATCGACGCATGATGGCATCATTCTGCTCGGTGGTGGTGTAGTAGAATATCTTGCCTTTGTAGTTTTGGCGTTGTTTGTCAAAGACAGCTTGGATACCCGTTTTGGGGGTTGCCATCTGCTCGAGCACTGCCTCCTCGGCATAGCGCTGCATGGTGGCATTGATGGTGGTATGTATTTTCAGTCCATCGCTATATAGGTTATAGGGGGTGCCGTCCGCCTTGGTGTTTTTGTTACACCAGCCATACAGCGGATCGTTATCCCACAGATCCTTGTCAGTTTGATAGTCCCACTCAAGGGTGTAGTTATTCTTTTGTGGTTCTTTTGCGGTCATATATTGGCGTAACATCTCTCGGAAATAAGTCGCCGCGCCATCATTATGGGTGATGGTATTAAAATCCAACTCCAAGGGGCGCGCAACGTAGACATCCAGCGAATCCTTGTTGATAAAGCCCGAACTGTACATGCGACTAAGCACCGTATTGCGACGCTGCAGAGAACGCTCAGGATTACGCACAGGCGAAAAGCGAGTGGGCGCATTAACCACTCCCACCAATACTGCCGCCTCTTGAGGTTCCAACTCCGCAGGGGTTTTATTGAAGAAAGTGCGAGAGGCAGATTTAATACCATAGGCATTCGAACCGTATGCCATCTTATTGAAATACATGGTAATGATCTCCTCTTTGGTGTAGTTATGCTCAAGCATGGTTGCGGTGATCCACTCTTTGAGTTTGCTCACCACCACTTTAAACATGCGCCCCACTTTGCCCGAAGAGGCTGTATCGCGGGGATAGAGATTCTTTGCCAGCTGTTGAGAGATGGTCGAGCCACCCCCCTGCCCTTGGGAAAGTAGAACGGTTTTCACCGCCACACGAGCCAGACCCAAAAAGTCTATACCAGAGTGATTATAAAAACGCTCATCTTCGGTTGCAACCAGGGCCTGCACCAAATGGGGCGAGAGTTCGCCATACTCCACAAACGAGCGATTCTCGTAGTAGAAATTCCCTAGGTTTACTCCATCGCTCGAGATAATCTCAGTGGCGATATTTGATTTTGGGTTCTCCAGCTCCTCAAAAGTTGGCAGCTCGCCAAACGCTCCCGTTGCAATCAACAGCAAAAGCCCTCCTATCATCACGAAAGGAAAGGCAATCACACTCCAAAATATTATAAGCGCACGCTTTTTGCGACGTGGATTCTTTAGAACCTCCCAAAAAGAACGTTTTTGGGTCTTTTCACTATTTGTTTTAACTTTACTCATATCTTTGTAATAGGTTTTAACGTACAAAAGTAGTAATTTTGTATGAAAATACTCTTATCTATGGCTTTAAAAAATTTCCATACCACTCCCCTCACCCTCGAGGCGGGGGTAGACGAAGCTGGCAGAGGCCCCCTGGTGGGTCCAGTTTATGCCGCAGCGGTGATACTTCCTTGTGGGTTTTCGCACCCTCTATTAAACGACAGCAAGAAAATGAAACCCAAAGATCGTGAACTCTTGCGAGAGATCATCGAGGGTGAGGCTTTGGCATGGAGCGTTGCGAGCGTGAGCGCACAGAGGATAGACGAGATTAATATTCTTCAGGCAACCTTCGAGGCTATGAATCTTGCCATCGAGGGGCTTTCGCTTACCCCCGAGCTACTGCTCATAGACGGTAATCGTTTTCGCACGACCCTCGAGACCCCCTACCACACTATCATTGGTGGTGATGGACTCTACAGTTCAATTGCCGCCGCTTCGGTGCTTGCCAAAAGCCACAGAGATGAATATATGAGAGAGCTGGATGAGCAATTTCCCCACTATGGCTGGGCTCGCAACTCAGGCTACGGCACTAAAGCGCACCTAGAGGCTATCGAAAAACATGGACTCACCGAGCATCACAGACAATCTTTTCGCAACCCTCTAAATAAAGAACAGGATAAAAAGTAAAAAACTTTTGTAACTTTCCTCCGACCACAGCGTTTAACTAACAAACACCAACAAAAACAATATATGACCCGCAAAGAGTACAACAACACAGTGGAGAGCTACGCCGATGGGCTGTATCGCTTTGCATTGGGAGTTGTACACAACGCTCAAGTGGCACAAGATGTGGTTCAGGATGCTTTCGAGAGGCTCTGGATTAATCGGAAGAAGGTCGAGGCGCACAAGGGCAAGAGTTGGTTGTTTCGAGTGGCGTACAACCTCGCCATCAGTCACTGGAGAGTCTCCAAACGAGAATCGAACCAAGAGCTAGAGGACTTCGCTATGACAGCCCACGCCGAAAGTGGAGGATGGGACGACCGCACAGAGATCATGTGGCGAGAACTAGATAGATTAAGCCAAAAGGAACGCACACTGGTTATGCTCTGCGACTGGGAGGGTTACTCCTATGGGGAGATAGCCCAGATCATGGAACTCAGCGATGGGCAGGTAAAAATTGGACTGCACAGAGCGCGAGGGATGCTCAGAGAGAGGCTTGCAGGTATACTTAGTGAATAATGCGTTTTCACGATATAAAAACAAACAAGCAAATGAAAACAGATAATAATATAACTAAAATTCCAGCGCCTGTGGTTGTCTTTGCGGGCAAAGCGGCTCTAAAGAAAAAAGGAGGTGCGATGATGTGGTGGAGCGTTGGGGGAGCGAGCATTGCGGCGGCGCTTGTGGCGGTATGTTTTGTGCTTTGGAGTGAACCAAACACGCACAGAACACAAGAGCAGCAAAATCTCACAGCCCAAAATACCAATAGCGAGACGCAAACACAAGAAAACAACTCTGAGCAAGAAAATACGCACACCCAAGATAGCACCCTAGGCAGTACCCAATACAGCGATCAAAGCAGCGCCCAAGATAGCAGTGAGGACACTAAAAAAGATAGCGCAGGTCTTGATCATACAAAAACTCACTCTCCCACGCCCAGCACAAAACAAATCTCACCAACAAAAACAAAAGCACAGAGAGTTCAAAACCCCACAAAACTTCAAGACGCAGCAGAGCTAATAGCAGCAGCGGACATACAGAGAGTTGAAGCTCCCAAGCTAGAAATGCCCCAAATAATCATGGAGCAAATCGAGGTAGAAAGCCCCGAGGTGCAAATGGAATATCTCGCAAGTGTCACCCCGCAAGAATCTCCCTCTGAGCCGATCGCCCATTCACTATCCGAGCTGACCGATCAATTCAAAGGACGCAGACTACTACCCCTTACCAACCTAAGAACCAAAGATCAAAGCGATGAACTACATGAGCAACACGAACAACGCCGAGGTCTGCTCGCCTCTATTGGCAGACAATTTAAACGTGAGCCTCAGCACGAAAACGAGCGCAACCCTCAACACAACAACGAGCGCAACTATGGACGCAATGCCCAGCGCGACCCCGACAAAAAATCTTTGCTAAGAGTCTATGGCGAAAGCCTCAAGCGAGGTCTTTTAGCAGAAAACCGATAAACAAAATTACGAACGTTCGAACACAGTCAAAATAATAACCTAAAAAAACAATACAACTATGAAACGATTATTACTCACCC
>CAYJLY010000005.1:0-44320 GCA_964371385.1 uncultured Rikenellaceae bacterium | reverse complement strand
GTCAAAATAATAACCTAAAAAAACAATACAACTATGAAACGATTATTACTCACCCTTGTGGCACTAACAACCCTTGTGCTCACTCCAAGCGTGGCACATTCACAAGACTCCCAAACAAACACGGTAATCACGGTGATACAAAAGAAAAATGGTGATCTGTATGTCAAAGATCAAAACGAAAAAATGTTGTTTTCGAGAACAAATAGCGGAGTGCAGATAAACATGCTCTATTTGGATATCACCAACACAAAAGAAACAATAACTACCGAAAAAGGCGATATAGTAACAACCTTCCACAGTGATGTCCCAAGCGAGGAACTTAGATTTTATCATAACTCTCGCAAAAAAACACTAGAGATCTACAAAGCGGGCGCGAAGAAACAACTGCTTTTCATCGTTGAAAATGTTGACAAAACGGGGATTCGCACCGTAAAGAACAAGCACAAATGGTGGTGGGATCAGGCGCACTACAATGGCGTCACTCTAAAATACGACGGACTCGTGGGAGGGCTAGATAATCTTAACCTACCAACCTCGACCTCTTGGATGTCACAAAGCAATCGCCTAATTACGGGTGTTGAACTAAACTTCCTCGACGCAGTACTTTGGGGCAAGGGTTGCTTTGGAATCTTTACGGGCGCTGGTCTTGAGATGAACAACTACTACTTCTCAAGCGGCGTAACCCTTGGAAATGACCCTACAACAGGTTTCATCACCCCCGATTACAGCTACGTCAATGGTGAGGCTGGAGTAAAATACTCAAAACTTTCAACTACCTATCTAAAAGTTCCTCTAGGTTTTGAGTTCCAGTTTGGCGGACGCAATCGTGGAAGTTCTCAGCCATGGTGGATAAATGTAGCAGCCGTGGGGGGAGTGCGCATCAACGCCCACACCAAAGTCAAAGAAAATGACAAAGCAAAACACAAAAACCACGACAACCTAAACATCCCTCGCTTCCGCTACGGCATTGAAGCATCGATTGGTTATGAAGGCATAGGACTAACAGCCAGCTACTACCCCCAATCTATCTTTACCCCAGCGGGCGGACCAGATGTAAAACAAGTAAGTATAGGACTAAGCTTCAAATTCTAGGTGCCAGCGGCACTCGGCGCATGCCCGCACGTAGGCAATTATTTACCGTTTAAATGAAGACGCAAAAAAGGCTAATATCGCAAGATATTAGCCTTTTTGTGCCCAGGACTGGACTCGAACCAGCACATCGTAACCGACACTACCCCCTCAAAGTAGCGTGTCTACCAATTTCACCACCTGGGCTTGCCCCTTCCGCCTAAAGCCCACACGAATGTGCACTCAGCAAAATTATTTGGGATTGCGAGTGCAAAAATAGCTTTTTTTTCGTTAATAACAAAAGAAACCCAAAAATAAATATTAAATTTGCAGCCTAAAACCTTATTGATGTGTTGTGTGCATCAAGCAAAAACAAATAAAAAATGATAAAAATCACTTTTCCCGATGGCAACGTTCGTGAGTTTGACCAAGGGATTACTCCGCTTGCAATCGCAAATTCTATTAGCCCCCGTCTGGCAGCCGACGTTCTTGTCGCAACAGTAAACGACCAGGTGTGGGATGCTCAAAAACCTATAAATGAGGACAGCACGCTCTCGCTCCACAAATGGGATGACACCCAAGGTAAGCAGGCTTTCTGGCACTCTTCGTCTCACCTATTGGCAGCAGCACTTCAGGAACTCTACCCTGGTATTAAGTTTGGTATCGGACCCGCTATCGAAACCGGATTCTACTATGATGTGGACTCTCCAACGCCTATCACCGAAGGCGATTTGCCCAAAATAGAGCAAAAAATGTTGGAGCTTGCCAAAAAATCAGAGCCTTTCGTGCGCACTGAAATTTCTAAGGCGGATGCTCTTAAAACCTACACCGAAAAAGGTGACCAATATAAATGTGAGCTTATCGAAGGTCTGGAAGATGGCGAAATAACATTCTACACCAATGGCGTGTTTACCGATCTGTGTCGCGGACCACACATCCCAAATACTGCGGTTATCAAGGCCGTTAAATTGACCTCTATCGCTGGCGCCTACTGGCGTGGTGATGAGAAAAATAAGATGCTAACTCGTATCTATGGTGTAACTTTCCCTAAGAAATCTCTATTGGACGAGTACATGGTGATGATAGAGGAGGCGAAAAAGCGTGACCACCGTAAATTGGGTAAGGAGCTAGAGCTCTTCACCTTCTCACAAAGAGTTGGTCAGGGTCTGCCTTTGTGGCTACCTAAGGGTGCTGCACTTCGTGAGCGCTTGGAAAACTTCCTAAAGGGTGTTCAAAAACAATATGGCTACGAGCAGGTTATCACTCCTCACATCGGAATGAAAGACCTCTATGTGACTTCGGGTCACTATGCAAAATATGGCAAGGATAGCTTCCAGCCCATCAACACCCCCGACGAGGGTGAGGAATTCTTGCTACGTCCGATGAACTGCCCCCACCACTGCGAGATATACAAACACAAACCTCGTTCGTACAAGGATCTTCCAGTGCGCCTAGCGGAGTTTGGAACTGTGTATCGCTATGAGATGAGTGGTGAGCTTCACGGCCTCACTCGCGTGAGAGGCTTTACCCAAGATGATGCGCATATTTTCTGTCGCCCCGATCAACTAAAAGAGGAATTCAAGAAAGTGATCGATATTGTTCTCTATATTTTCAAAACTTTGAAGTTCGAGAACTTTACGGCACAAATTTCGCTACGTGACCCCCAGAATACTACTAAATATATAGGTTCTGACGAAAACTGGGAGCGTGCCGAACAAGCCATCATAGAGGCTACTTCGGAAAAAGGACTCGATACGATAGTTGAAACTGGCGAGGCTGCATTCTATGGTCCGAAACTTGACTTTATGGTCAAGGATGCGCTGGGTCGCAAGTGGCAGTTGGGTACTATTCAGGTAGACTACAACCTTCCTGAGCGTTTTGACCTTACTTACAAAGGTTCTGACGACAAGGATCACCGCCCGATTATGATTCACCGCGCGCCGTTTGGCTCGATGGAACGTTTTGTGGCTGTGCTACTTGAACACACCGCTGGAAAATTCCCTCTGTGGCTAACTCCTCAGCAGGCTGTGGTGCTACCAATCTCTGAGAAATATAACGAATATGCCCAAAAAGTTGCATATTTGCTAAATAATTGCGATATTCGCACCCAAATTGACGATAGAAATGAGAAGATAGGACGCAAAATTCGTGACAACGAGATGCAGAGAATCCCTCTTCTGTTGATTGTGGGCGAGAAAGAGGCAACCGAAGGAACGGTTTCAGTGAGACTTCAAGGTCAGGGCGACAAGGGCGCAATGACCATAGCTGAGTTCTCAGAAATGGTCGCTGGAATTGTCAAAGAGGAGATTGCAGGAATCAGTGAGCAATAAAAACGCTCACACAAAAACAGCAAAAACATAAAAACGGGACGAAAGCCCGTTTTTGTAGAGAAAATAAAATCATACATTAACCAAAAAGTTACAGTTATAGCACTCCCTAACAGAAGAAATCAGCCAAATCGTGGACGAGTCCAAGAGGCTGCGCACAAAATCAATCAGTTTATTACCGCTAAACAAGTTCGCTTGGTTGGCGATAATATCGAGAACCCAGATGTCTATCCAACTTCGGCTGCTCTGAAAATGGCTGACGATATGGATTTGGATCTCATTGAGATTTCACCAAAGGCAGATCCTCCGGTGTGTCGTATAGCCGACTACCAAAAATTCCTCTACCAACAGAAGAAAAAAGCAAAGGAGATCAAAGCCAACGCAGTGAAAGTGGTAATCAAAGAGATTCGTTTTGGTCCTCAGACCGACGAGCATGACTACAACTTCAAACTAAAGCACGCCGAGAATTTTATCAAAGAAGGTGCTAAGGTAAAGGCGTATGTATTCTTCCGTGGTCGCCAAATTGTGTTCAAAGAACAAGGTGAGATTCTTCTACTGAAATTTGCAACCGCCCTAGAGGAGATTGCAAAACTAGAGTCTATGCCAAAGCTTGAGGGTAAGAAGATGATTATTATGCTTGCACCCAAAGTCGCCAAGAAATAATAAACGCGGAGACTTTACACAGCGTATTGAAGAAACTAAAGAAACAACCTGATTAAAATAGATAAGTACAATGCCAAAAATGAAAACCATCTCGGCTGCCAAAAAGCGTTTTGCGCTAACAGGCACCGGAAAAGTGAAGCGTAAACACGCATTTAAATCACACATTTTGACCAAAAAGTCAATCAAACAAAAACGTAATCTAACCCACACAGGAATGATTAGTGTAGTTGATACCCCAGTGGTAAAATCTATGCTTGTTAAGTAAATCATCCTCTGGAATATAGATTCAACAGCCGCCATGGGTTGAAAAACCAATGGCAAAACAAACAAAAAATTAACCGATAAAGGTTCACTAGCACCAAAGAACGCAAAAATAAGAGTGCGTCGCTAATGCGCCTACTAAAATCTTAAAACAAAATGCCAAGATCAGTCAACGCGGTGGCCTCACGTGCCCGCAGAAAAAAGGTACTCAAACTCGCTAAGGGTAACTTTGGTTCACGTTCAAATGTTTGGACGGTTGCCAAAAACACAGTAGAAAAAGGTCTAACTTATGCATATCGCGACCGTCGCAACAAGAAACGTACTTTCCGCTCATTGTGGATCGTTCGTATCAATGCTGCTGTACGCGCTCACGGTATGACGTACTCACAATTTATTGGAAAAGTAAACGCAAAGGGTATTGCATTGAACCGTAAGGTTCTTGCTGACCTAGCGATGAACCATCCAACAGCATTTGCAGAAGTTGTAAATGCTGTAAAATAGATTATAACAGTATAGGAATATAACTCAGGTTGAAGGGGTTTGACACCAAATGGTGTCAAACCTCTTTCTTGTTACAAAAAAGTGAGGGTCTGATTAGTTGAAAATCGGACGATTAGGTGTATTCTTTTCTTTGTTGTTAAGATATTAGGAATAAAAAAAATTTATTAGCTAATTAATAAAAAGTTTGGAGAATTAAAAAATAGTTATTATCTTTGGTTATCGAAACAATAAACAACGAGTTATGAAAAGAAAAATTTTATTGTCCCTGACACTTGCCTTTCTGTCAATAGTTGCAGTTAAGGCGCTCTCTTCTAATGAAACTCCCCCCAAGAGTATCTATGATTTTAAAGTTGAAACCATCGACGGCGATGAGTTTGATTTTGCCACCCTCAAAGGTAAGAAGGTGATGATCGTGAACGTTGCCTCGAAGTGTGGCTTCACCTATCAGTATGAGCAGCTCCAGAAGCTCTACTCGGACTACAAGGACAAAGGCTTTGTAATTATTGGTTTTCCAGCCAATAATTTCGGCAACCAAGAAAGTGGCTCAAATGAGGAAATTGCTACTTTTTGTAGTGCTACCTATGGTGTTGACTTCCCAATGATGGCTAAAATCTCAGCAAAAGGCGATGACATGGCACCTATCTACAAATGGCTGACTTCAAAGAAACTGAACAAAGTCGGTGATTTTGATGTTCAATGGAATTTCAATAAATTCCTGATCAACGAAGACGGCACCCTTGAGACTCGTATGCTTTCAAAAGTCGAGCCTGGCGATGCGAGCATTATCGAGTGGATAGAAGAATAAATAGTATTTCCCCCCTTCCCCCCTTCCCCCCTTCCCCCTCACTTAGCACCCCCTTCTAAGTGGCAAGCCCTTTGAGATAGATTAATCTCAAAGGGCTTTATGCATTGTAAGAGGTGGTAAGTTAAGAAGATGTCAATGGCTAAAGGCATGGTAGATCGACTATAGGGCACGCAGGAAAGTGCTCTGCAAGGTAGCTCGCTATCATACCACGAGTATCAGCTTCGATGCTGGGATTGCTCTTAGGGTAAAGATTGTAGAGTACAGCTGCAAGCTCGATGCCTCTAGTTCGTGCATATTCAAGAGTGAGCAGGGTGTGATTTAGGCTTCCCAACCGAGCGGAACTCACTAGGATGGTGGGCAGATTCTGCTGGACTATAAAATCAGCAGTCGAAAAATCTCGCCTAAGTGGCACCATTATACCACCTGCACCCTCGATAATCACCACATCGTAGAGCTGCGAAAGACGATTATTCGCCTCGACGATAGTACTCAAATCTACGCTACGCCCCTCTTTCTCGGCAGCTAGGTGGGGAGAACTGGGCAGGCGGAAAATCTGTGGGCAAGTAAGACCACTCACATCTTCGGGCAATAGTTCTATGCCCTGCAAACGACGATGTGTCAGTATATCTTCGGCAATCTGTGTAGGATCGCAACCCGTTTGAATGAGTTTGGAGGTAATGACTCGCTTGCCAGCCTCATGTGCTGCTTTGGCGAGGGCTGCAACAGCGTAGCTCTTGCCTGCGTCTGTGTCTATGCCCGTAACAAAATATTTAGGGCGTGTTAAATCTATGTTCATAAAAAAACGTAAGTCTTAGGTAAAGAAATGTGGCGTAAAGGTAAACATTTCTAAGATTCTTTATGATTAATATTTTTAGAGGAAAAATATTTTATATAATTTTATTTCGTAGTATTTTTTCATTTATATCATTTATTGTCAACGCCTTACACTGCATTTTAGAAATGTGAATAACGTATGGAAATTTATTTATAAAAATCTAAGGTTTTAAAAACTTTCATCTTTGTAGTAGCAAAAAAAATATAAGAATAATTTAATTCGTATAAAAACATGTCAAAATTCATTGGAAAACTAGTAGCTCAGATGCGTGAAGAAAAATCACTCAGCATAGAGCAGTTGGCCCAGCTCAGCGGTTTGTCGAGCGAAAAACTCACAGACATCGAAGCTGGCAAAACCATGCCTTCAATAGGGGTGATGATAAAAATTTCACGCTCACTCGGAGCGCGCCTAGGCACGCTGCTCGATGGCAAAGAGAGCCGTTCGGCAGTGGTTACACGCGCTAGTGAAAGCTCGAGTAATAGCTCTACGGCAAGCTCAAATGTTCACACCGAAGGTTTTGACTTCTTCCCCCTAGCCCAAGGTAAGTTGGATAGACACATGGAGCCTTTTATCATAGAGATACTACCCGACACCAAGCACAACAGCACCAGCTCGGAGCACGAGGGCGAGGAATTTTTGTATATCCTCGAGGGCTGTGTAGATATTAGCTACGGCGCAGAGCAATATCGCCTTGAGCGAGGTGACTCGATCTATTATGACAGCATTGTACCTCACACCATCACCAACCATTCTCTAACCCAAACTGCTAAGGCTCTAGCGGTCGTTTATACTCCTATGTAAAGGTATGATTACAGATAAAACATTACACGGATGGCTGGAGAGCTGGGTCCAGACACAGCCTGACCATGATTTTATGGTCTATCCCGACAGGGGTCTGCGTTTCTCGTACTATGATTTCAATGTGCGCGCCCAGCGTATGGCGCGTTCGCTGGCTCACATAGGTGTTGGTTATGGCGATAAAGTGGGAGTTTGGGCGAAGAATATCCCCGACTGGATGACCATGATGTTCGCATGTTCAAAGATAGGCGCGGTGCTTGTGACGGTAAATACCAATTATAAGACCACCGAGGTGGAGTACGTGATGCGCAACGCCGACATACACACTATGTGTATTATGAATGGCTACCGTGATAGCGATTACGTTCAAATCATCAACGAGATAGTCCCCGAACTAAAGACCTCTCAGCGTGGATCGCTCAAATGTGACAATTTGCCTCAGCTGCGCAATGTGGTCTATATGGGAGCCGAGAAACATCGCGGAATGTACACAACTGCTGAGTTGTTGCTCTTGGGTGCACAGCTTTCGGATGAGAAAGTTTGCGAACTCCAAAAATCAATAAACGTGGAGACTGTTGTGAATATGCAGTATACCTCGGGAACCACTGGCTTCCCCAAGGGAGTAATGCTCACACACGCTAATATCGTGACCAATGGTATCTCTATTGGCGACTGTATGAGCTATACTCCAGCGGACAGACTGCTGATTTGTGTACCTCTGTTCCACTGTTTCGGCTGCGTATTGGGCGTGTGTTCTGTCATCACCCACGGTTCGTCTATGGTGATGGTAGAGGATTTTGACCCATTGCGTGTGCTTGCCTCTGTGCAGAGCGAGCGATGCACAGCACTATACGGAGTGCCTACGATGTTTATTGCCGAACTCACTCACCCGATGTTCGACATGTTCGATCTTTCGACCCTGCGAACTGGCATTATGGCTGGTGCTCCTTGCCCCATTGAGTATATGAATCAGGTGATGGAGAAGATGAATTGTCGTGATATTATTATCGTTTACGGCTTGACCGAAACCTCGCCGGGGATGACAGCAACACGCGTGACGGACGACCCTGAGGTACGTGCCACGACTGTTGGACGCGCGCTTCCTTATGTGGATGTGGTGGTGAAAGACCCCACTACGGGAGCAGTTCTACCAGCAGGCGAGATAGGCGAGATGTGCTGTCGAGGCTACAATGTGATGAAGGGGTACTACAACAACCCCGAGGCAACTCAGGGCGTGATGGACGAGGAAGGCTTCCTTCATTCGGGCGACTTGGGAGTGATGGACGAGCAGGGTTATTTCAAGATTACAGGTCGCATCAAGGAGATGATTATCCGTGGCGGCGAGAATATATACCCTCGCGAGATAGAAAATTTCTTGCTCACGAACCCCTCCATTTTGGATGTTCAGGTGGCTGGTCTACCAAGTCCAAAGTATGGCGAACAGGTGGCTGCTTATATACGTGTGAAAGAGGGACAAACTCTTACGCACGAGGATGTGACCGATTTTTGTCGCGGACAGATTGCACGCTACAAAATCCCTAAATTCATTTTCTTTGTCTCGGAGTATCCTATGACCGCAAGCGGCAAGATCCAAAAGTACAAACTAAAAGACTTTGGTTTAGCGGAGCTCGAAGAGCGAGGAATGGAGGTTCCCTAGAGCCTGTATTCAGTTTTTTTAGTTTACACAATCATGCGCACACTGTCCTTTGGGATGGTGTGTGTTTTTGTTAGGAGGGGTGGTATAAAAACTCCTCTTAATTATTGCTATGAAAAGAGCACTCCTAAAAAATTTTGATTATCTTTGCTCGGATTTAAATAGAACTCTTTTACCCAAAGAAATTATGAAAAAAATACTCACACTAGCGCTACTATCAACGCTAAACCTTGGGGCATTGGCACAAAGTAAACCCCAGATTCAACCACGAATAACGGGCGTTGATATAGCCTACGCCGCAGGCGAGCGCCCCTCGCAAGAGGATGAAAAAAAGAAAGATAAAAAACGCCCTCAAACCGTCACAACTTTGCGTGTTCGTGGCACTCAGAGCGTTGTGGAGCCTATCAACCGTGCCCCGCAAGAGATGATAGACAAAGAGCTTGCGCCTCCCGTGAGCCTAACCTATGTGAACATTGCAGATAGCACCCAATGGCAAGTGGCACAGCTGTATGATGGACGTGAGATTGCAAACGAAGCAAAAGTGAAAGGCACCAACGGATATAGCGTTGTGGCGGAAGATATTGAAGTGGCAGGTTGGAAATGTACGCAACTTCGCACCTCGATAAATTCTAACACCATCGATATTTGGTACACTGATGATATGGGCCTTAGCGGTTCACCCATGCCAGCGTGGGGAGTACCCGAGGGAGTGGTCCTGAAGGTGGTTCGCAATGGGCGAGTGATGCTAGAGGCGGAGAACATTGTGCGCTCTACCAAGAAAGAGAACTTGGGTTTTGATAAGAGTGAAGTGGAGATGATGGATGTGGCGGATTTTAATTACGAGATGCGCCAGAGTGTGGTAAAAACCGTGAGTGTATTCGACAATCAAACCATAGGTTTCGTTGGTGGCAAGGCTCCCGAGAGCATCACCGAGAGTGAGAAGGTGTACGTCACTAGTGGTGGTACGGTGGTACTAAAGAAAGTGAAATTGCCCGAGAACCCCGAGGATTATTCTATCTTTGCCGAGGTAGTGCAATACTCCGATGGCGATGCCTACGACCGCACTGGTTCGATTTTTGTTATCCCAACGGGTAAAGAAATTGATTTTCTGGACGCACTATCTAGCGAGGGTCTGAAGGCTTTGCCATCTTTTAAAAGCGACAAAGATTACCCTGGGGTTATCTCGACCGACAGCTACGATGTACCCGCGGAGTTGATGCGCTTTTTCACCACCTTTGGAGTGCGCAAGTTCAATCACATCAAGGTGAAAGGTCAAGATTGGGCTGATTCGGTGCTCTACAAACAAGAAATTTCTCACCTGCGCCCTCTGCTGAAAGACTCAGCGTGGATCGCTGCCTACATAGGCAACTGGGACTCAAAGGGGCACAAACTTTCGCTAGATTTGAAATACTACCCAGGAGGTCGCAGACAAAATACAAAGTCACTGCCACTGTTTAATACACTCAATATCATGGAGCAAGGAGGGCAAACCTATCCAACTTTCTTTGGCTCTGATTCTTTACGTATGAATTTCACTATCAAAGAAGACATGAAAAACACCCAATTAGTCTATATCACCACTGGCCACGGCGGCTGGGGAGGTGGCGATGAGTTTAACCCTAAGCTCAACACCGTTCGTGTGGATGGAAAAGTCGTGAGTGCGATTGTACCTTGGCGCGAAGATTGCGCTTCGTATCGCAACTGGAACCCATGTTCGGGTAACTTTAGCAACGGACTATCTTCGAGCGATTTGAGCCGATCTAACTGGTGCCCCGGAACTGTGACCTACCCCTACTACATCCCACTTGGCGATTTGAAAGCTGGCGAGCACACGCTGAGTGTTCAAATCCCACAAGGCGAGAGTGAGGGTGGTAGCTTTAGCTACTGGTGTATTTCGGGTGTGCTTATTGGCAACTAAGCCTAGAGGAGAAAATTAAATACAAAAAAACTAAATCAAAGAAATAAAAATGGTAAGAGTAAGATTTGCGCCCTCGCCAACGGGTGCGCTGCACATAGGAGGCGTTCGCACAGCATTGTATAATTATCTATTTGCCCGCCAAAATGGTGGAAAATTTATCCTTCGCATCGAAGACACCGATTCAAATCGCTTTGTCCCAGGAGCAGAGCAATATATCATTGATAGCCTCAAATGGGCTGGTATAGAGATAGATGAGGGAGTTTCGGTTGGAGGTCCACATGCGCCATATCGCCAAAGCGAAAGGCGTGAGATTTATCTAAAATATGCCCTACAACTCCTCGAGAGCGGTTGGGCTTACTATTCGTTTGACAGCGCAGAAGAGCTAGATGCACTGCGCAAACAAATGGAGAGCCAGGGGCAGACTTTTTCTTACAACTACACTATTCGCGAGACACTGCAAACCTCTCTCTCGCTTTCATCTGATGAGGTTCGTGAGCGCATAGAGCGTGGAGATCAGTGGGTAATTCGTTTTAAGATGCCCGAAAACCTTGAAATCGAAATGGATGACATTGTGCGCGGACATGTTGTGGTGAATAGCTCTACTTTGGACGATAAGGTTCTCTACAAATCATCGGATGCTCTGCCTACCTACCACCTTGCAAATATTGTGGACGATAAATTGATGGAGATCACCCACGTGATTCGTGGTGAGGAGTGGTTACCTTCGCTGCCTTTACACTTCATGTTGTATCGTGCGCTAGGATGGGAAAACGAGCGTCCTCAATTCGCTCACCTAGCCCTACTGCTCAAACCCGAAGGAAGCGGCAAACTAAGCAAGCGTGATGGTGACAAACTAGGTTTCCCTGTGTTCCCTTTGCAGTGGAACGCCCCCGATGGTTCGGTTTCGAGGGGTTATCGTGAGGATGGCTATCTGCCCCAGGCGTTTATTAATATGTTGGCACTGCTGGGTTGGAATCCGGGTGAAGATCGTGAGCTAATGAGCATAGAGGAGATGGTGGAGTTGTTCTCACTGGATAAAGTAAGCAAGAGCGGTGCAAGATTCTCGCCACAAAAAGCACTTTGGTTCAATGAAAAGTACTTGCGTGCATTGAGCGATAAGCAATTGGCGGTGATGCTCGCAGGGCAGCTGGATGCCCAAGGTGTGTCTTACTCCACTGAGGGTGATATGCTCGAGAAGGTTTGCGCTTTGGTGCGTGAGCGCGCAGTTTTGATTGGCGATTTGTATGAGCTCTCGAAGTTTTATTTTGTCGCTCCCAAAGAGTACGATCAGAAAGTGGTCGAAAAGTTCTGGAAAGGCGACAATCCTGCCACTATCGCCAGCTTGCGTGAGCTACTCTCCGCTAGCGAGAATTGGGGCAGTGTTGAGGCGATTGAAGCTCAGGTTAAGGAGTGGATAAAAGAGGGTGGTTATGCCATGGGACAGGTGATGAACAGCTTTAGACTGGTGATCGTTGGCGGTAGCGGAGGAGCCTCGCTCTTTGATATTATCACAGTTCTAGGCAAGGAAGAGACCCTATCTCGGATGGATAACGCTCTTAGGGTGCTAGGCTAGAGCAAGAGCGCTTTTTAACAAAAAGAGGGAACCTCACAGGTGTGGGATTTCCTCTTTTTGTATATAGGACCATAGCACGCGAAACATCACCTGAACCATATTATTATGTCATCTCATATAATTACAAAGACAAAGCGTAAAGACGCTATGCATCCTTTTTGAGTAGCATATTCAATTAATCATTGCGAAGATAGATCATAAAGACGCTATGCGTCCTGTCATTCTTTTTCAGGTGTTGATTGATTTATTTTTCAGCGAGGTTATCCACTACAAAGTAAAAAATAAAAACGATTTGCAAATTTGATGAACCTAAACTTATCACCAAATCTACAAATCGTTTTTCTGAAAATCTCTATGACAACTGCTTTCTATGCCTCGCCCAAGAGGGTCACCTCGACCAAGGAAATACGATTGCTATCCGAAGAAAGTATTTTAATAATCAAGCCACCCAAAGTAATGCTGCTACCCATCTGTGGCAGCTCCTCGCTATTGAAAAGCACATACCCCGCCAGGGTCTCATACTCCTCGCTCTCGGGTATATCAAAGCCATAATGCTCATTGAGGTAGTCTATCTCCAAACGTGCTGACAGTCGATAATGTCCCTCACCTAGCACCTCCTCGATCACTCCGTTGTCGTCCTGCAAATCGTGCTCGTCTTCGATCTCTCCCACTATTTCCTCGAGTATATCCTCGAGAGTGATAATTCCTGCCGTTGCCCCATACTCATCTATCACCACCGCCATTGATTTATGGCGACGAATAAACTCCTCCAAAAGCTTTTTTATTTGGCGGCTCTCGGGTACATAAATCATCTCTTGGGTGATCTGGGATAATTTCTCGGGCGAGCGGAACATATTACGAGCCGATGCATATCCAACTATATTATCCACGGTATCCCTATATAGAGGAATGCGCGAATATAGGGTCTCATTAAACAATTTTAATAAACCCGCAGGCTCACCATCAGCGTCATAGGCCACCACCTCAACACGAGGAATCATACACTCTCGCACCTTCAACTCGGGAAATTCCAAGAAGTTTTGAAGTATCTGAAGTTCCATATCCCCTTGGTCTACCCCATCCGCGTTTTCACTCACCTCGCTTGAGTTATCCACCAAGTGTTGAAGGTCATAAATCCCAGGGCTTTGCTGGCTTTGCTTAGGAGGTTTTTGCCCCACCAAATACAACAGCCCCATAGAAAGCAGCTCCATAAACTTGGTGATAGGGTAAAACACTATATAAAACAGCATGGCGGGCATTGCCAAAATCCTAAAATACTTATTAGGCGAAATTTTGACTATCCCCTTGGGTAGGAACTCGGCAGTAATGATAATGAGCAACGTTGAAATCAGGGTCTCCAATGCAATGTTCTCAAAGAGATATTCCGCCAAGACCTGCGACATGAAAAGCGAGTAAACAACCAGAGCGATATTATTCCCCACCAACATAGTGGAGATATACTGCCCGGGGTGGCGCAAAAACACCTTTACAATATAGTCAAACAGCGGATTACTCTTGCGGTCGAGTTCAATTCGCAGGCGGTTTGCAGCAACAAATGCTAGCTCCATGCCCGAGAAAAACGCCGAGAGTATCAAGGCTATTAGTATAACTATAAAATCCATAAAATGAGATGTGTTTGTTACTGCTGAGAGTTTGACTTTTGATCTATTTTCGCCAAGGAGTCTGCTCTTTGATGGGCTTTATCCTCTTGTTGAATGATCTTAGTCTTTAGGTTTGCTAGGCTGTCAGCGCGAGTTGGAGGGGCTATCATATCCATCTGAGCCGTGGAGTCTGTCGCGGTCGAATCGCTGGGCGATTGGTCGACTGCAACTTTTCCTGAGGCATTATTAAATGTCCATTTCTCGAAACTCTGATCGGTCTCGAAGTTGCGTCCTCGGGTGATACTACGTCCATCACGCACCACGGTTGTGGTGTCAGAATAGATACGTCCGTCTTTCTCCTGCCAGTACAGGCGCTCGGTCTTAAAGCTGCGATCATCCAAATAATTATCGCCCACTACATTACCAGTTGCCTCCCAGATTTTCTCGTCTGTGTAGTACTTAGCATGGTCTGCTGTGAGTTTGCTGGCAATCTCGTCCGCTGTACTATCTTTGAAGGTCTCCACTGTGATACCCTTGGGATACAGGGCATAGGGACGCTCCGCTAGCTCGAAAAGCAAGATTTCGGGTGCATACATCCTAAAACGCTTATAGCCATTACCCGAATACACTATCGTTCGATTGGTGCTACTCATGGTTGGGGTGGTCTCGGGGTCAGAAATAGTCTCATTGGGGGCGGGCTCAGAACAGCCGCTAACAAAAAGCAAAAAAACGAATAGGGGCGTATATAAATACGCCCTCATTCGTCCTTTGTATGTAACACTATTCGATAGTTTATTCACTCTTCGATTTAGTTTTAAAGTCAGTTTTTAGAAACTTCCCTCTAGGTTAGTATCTTAACAGCACGGGGGCTGTCAGGAAATAATTAGCGGCCACGAACTGTGGTGCGACCTGAGACCCATCCACAACTAACTGTGTAACCTTGTCCCTCTTCCAAACCATACATAAATAGGTCGGTCTTCTTAGGGAAGTTTGCTGTTAGGTTGTAAAGCGCGTTGCGAGCGTCTTTCTTCATAGGATCTTCATCATCCATAAGAGATACCGCGCGGCCCATAGCATCTGCTACCAACCAGCTAGCGTAGGTGCGATTCTCACCACTACATCCGTTCATACCAGTCATTAGTGCATTTGCGTACATAAACGCGGCTAGTGCGTTCTCAGGATCAATCTCCATTGCTTTGCGTGCCATATCAGCAGCTCCCTTAGCATTATTGGTCAATAGCATTTGGCCAGCAGCATTTGTAAGTAGCGATACTTTCATTTCAGGATCAGTTGCGCTTTCGATTGCAACATTCAAGAATTGTTGTGCCTTCTCAAAGTCTCCCTTATCTTCATAGGCAGCCGACAGCATCAACGCAACCTCTGGTTTTTGTTCTGTTTGGAAATATTTCTCAAGAACTGCCAACTGGAATTCTGATTTACACTGAGCGTTAGAAAGAAGTGCTAGGATTTTCTTAACCAACTCGAAGTCATCTGGATTTGCATCAAATTGTGGTTTAAACACTTTCTCTAGGTTCTCACAAGAGGCAATACCACTGTTTGCGAACATAGACTCCACGTCTGATCTCACTGCATTTGCAATCTCTGTGTCGTGATTAGCTAGGATACCTGAGATAAACTCATAACGAGAAATATACTCATCGGCATTGATTTCGTCATACTGCGCAGCCTCAGAAAGAATAGCAAAATACTTTCCGATTAGCTCTGCATCTTTGTCACAGATAACTTCGCCACAAATTGCAATCGCGTCGTTAAAGTACGCCATAACAACGTCAAACTCATCATCCTCAGCAAAGCCATGGAATGTTTGCGCTTTTTGGTTAAGTACATAATCGTCACCTCTTGTTGCGTGGTCTGCGAATACTTCCGCACGCTTATCGAAAAGGAACATCAAACTATCCATATACAAGTCACGCTGCGTGTCATCTTTAGCCGAACCTAGCAGAGTACGATAGATATTAATACCACGCACATAAAGGTTCTCAGATGATGCTGGAGCCTTCTGGACAAGTTCTTTAAGTTCCTTGGTCGCCTGAGGATAATCCTTTAGTTTAACCGAATAGTTGAACGCATTTAGTAGTTGTACATTTGCCTTACGTTCCTCGGGGCTGTTGCCATAGCGAGGGTCGCTCAAATAGGCTTCATTCTGTGCCATGGACACTGTGGCGCTCAAAGCCACAGCCGCTGTCAAAAGAAGTTTTTTCATTGGGTTTTGATATTTTATGTTATTTCTAAAATTACGGTTTTAATCTTGGATTTAAACCTCAGGGGAATTAGTTAAACTTTCGCTGAACAAACCACAGATCATCACCAAATAGGCTTACTCCCACAAACACCTTAACGTAGTTGTTTTTCACTTGATTGTAGTTTGTAGTACCCTGTGTTCCAAGTTCAAGGCCAATATTCATTGTAGTGCTTGCTTCGCGGTTAAGAGGAATTTCGAATCCTAGTGTTCCTGCAATAGTTTTAGGGCTGTAGGGTGTGCCAGAAATTCTATCTAGCATAGTGTAGTAGCCCGAAGAGTAGATGAATCCTAGTTTGTAGGTCCAGCGATTCATGGCACGGCGCAGATCCAAACGATTTGGCGTATAGCTCACACCCGCACGCACTTCGGTTAGACGCGCAAGAGAAAAACCCGTAGTGGCACATTCCGTATCGTAGGCTCCTCTCCAGTCTTGGGTTGAATAGTCCACAGCTGCCGTGAATTTATTAGAGGTAAATGCTATCCCACCGCTAATTTTCGCAGGGATAGTGAGTTTCAGATTTCCACTGGTATTAGAAACTGTGTCTCCGCTTGAGGAATGATATACGAGTTGCAAATCAGTGTGCTCAGGATCGGCATTCACTGGCAAGGCGTATGTTGCCCCTAGGCTCAGCACCCCAGTGCGCGACACTCGTGTGGAGTATTGCAAACCAAAGGTTCCTGAGATCTTAGAAAAATTCAAAGACTCCGTAGAGCGTAGTGAGGAATAGGTCTGTGTGGTTAGCACAGGGATAATTTCGGAATGATAGTATCTATTGATAGAACCAAAATAATAGTTCGCCGACACACCAATATTCAGACCCTTCAAAGGATTAAAACCAATAGAGGCATTTACACTAGAAATTCCACCCTCGCCAGAGTATGAGTAGGCTGCACGCCCCACACTCTCCATCAGCTCTTTCGAGTCATCGATTATCACCGAGCTATAGCCCACCACCGACACGGGGTTCATCGAAACAGAGATTCCAAGACCTCGCGTAAGCGAAAAAGCCAAGCCCAAATCATTGAGCGAAAAGGAGTTATTAGCAGAGCTAGCTTGATAGGGCTGGTTGTTGATATCCACAGAATTAGTGGTCAGATAATTACTGGTACCCTCGCCCGCAAAACTGAACAATGCGGTATTGCGACGCACCGAACCAAGGGCGGCAGGGTTTAGATAGTTGATCTTAGTGGGGTCGTAGAGCGCTACGCCGGCCCCTCCCATCATTTTACTGGAGAGGTTCCCCTGCGAGGTCAACTCCCCTAGACCATACATAGAATAGGGCGAAAACACCACTGGTGTTGCATTCTGCGCGCCCACCTTAGTCACGCCTATTAGAAGAATTGCTGCTATTAGAAAAAATCTATATCTCATAATTATCTTTAAAGTTTCATTTTTAGTTTACCTCCTGCTCTCTAGCTTTACTCTCCTTGCCTTTACAGCTCACTCTCAAATCTGATCCTCTAGGCTTATCCCACCATTTCACTACCCTGTGAGATATTGTGACTCAATATCAGAGCCAGCCCCTTGGGAACAAGGTGATAATCGACAAAGGTCGCATTTTTTATTGACTTAACAAAATATTTCGCTTCTCCGCCAGTAAAAATTGCGGTTTTTTGAGGATATTTTGCCATATACATCTCTATTTCATAGAGCACAGAGTTGAATACGCCGCTTTGCATAGCGCTCGCTGTGGAATCACCCCAACATTCACTCACACTCTCACTGCGGGGCTCAAGCAAAGGTAATCGTCCCGTTTGGCGATGCAAGGCAAGCAGTCTCGAGGAATAACCCAAAGAGATGTTCCCGCCGAGATACTCCCCTTTTGCGCTCACAAAATCTATGGTCATCGCTGTGCCGAGATCAAAAATCATCACATCCTCGCCCTCAAACCCTCTTGCTGCTGCCACCGCTGCTGCCAGGCGATCTGCCCCAAGGGTGGTTGGGGTCGAATAAAGGTTTTTGATGGGCACGGGGGTTTGATCTGCCCTGAACCGTATGTAGGTTTTTATGTTCTCTCTGAGGTAGTTCTCAATGTGAGGCTGGCTTTGGCGAGTGGTCGAGAGGATAGCTCCCGCGAAACAATGCTCGCCGTGCAAAGCCCGCAAAAACTCCACATCAAGGCTTGTGAGCACCTGATGATGTAGAATCTCGCCCTCTTGGAAAACACTCACCTTATAAAAGGTATTCCCTATATCTAACACTAGATTTTTCATATTTATTGCGAGGAAGTTCTGGATTTCTTACAATTCTATGGCTGCAGCTTTGAGTCCGAGGCGTTTAATTTCCTGGAGCACTATGGGCAGGGTGTGGTAAAGATTTGCAGAGGCTTTCTCCGAGTCGTGAAACACCACAATAGAGCCAGCTCTTAGGTGGGGTAAAACCTCTTTGACACAACGCTGGGGAGAGACCACACGCGAATAATCTCTCGAGAGTATATCCCACATAATCAAGTGATAACGCTGCCCCAATCGTTTGATCTGCGAACGAGTGATGCGCCCATAGGGCGGACGAACGAGATTACTGTGCAGGAAAGTATTTCCAAGATCCACATCCTCAACATACCTCTCACAGCCCATACCCCAACCCTTATTGTGGGAATAGGTATGATTGCCCAGAGCGTGCCCCTTCGATTGAATACGAGAGATAATTTCGGGATGGAGTTCAGCGTTTTTGCCTATACAAAAAAATGTTGCCTTTGCGTCGAATTTATCTAGTTCGCCAAGAACCCAGTCCGTAACGATGGGAGTTGGCCCATCATCGAAGGTCAAAAAGATGCTATCGCTCGAGGGGAGCGACCAGATAAGCTGGGGAAACATCCGTAATATGAATTTTGGCGGACGAAAATACACAGAAAAAAATTTGGTTTGGTTCCTTTTTTGTTTGATAATTGATTGACAAAGGTATTTATTTTATTAACTTTGTCAAAATATTTATGCTTTTATCAGCGCATAAACCTCATCATAACCCCACCTTAACCATAGCAAATACACCTAAAGATTCATGAAACAAGCAATTTTACTCTGCACGCTCGGTGCAGTACTGCTCTCATGCGAGCCCTCGCGCAAACCTTCGGCAACTGGCCGCGCGAACGAAATTTTTGTGATCTCCTCAAAGCCCGTCTATCAGGGGGTTGTCGGCGACACACTAAGAGCTATTTTTGACACACCAGTGGAGTGGCTAAATCAGGTAGAGCCTATCTATGATTTGTACCACACTCCCCCTGCAGCGCTGAATAACATCTCGCGCCGCCACCGCAATATGATTTTTGTGAACATCGACTCGACTCTCTCGTCCACCACTCTGACCAATACCAAAGATCCTTATGCGCAAAATCAATTGATCTTCAATCTGAATTCGCCTAGTGTCGACTCGGCGGCAGTTTATCTAGGTAAAGCTCGCGAGACTATGATAGATATGTTCGATCAGGCGGAAATTAAACGCTGGGTTGATGTCACACGCCAAAACGGACATAGGGAGATAGAGCGTTTGATTCTCGATAAGTTTGGTTTTCAGGTTGCGGTACCCCTTGGATTTAGGGTGAGGGTCGATAAGCCCGATTTCCTGTGGATAGACACTGCGATTCCTCTGGGTTCGCAGGGTATGGTAATCTACAAGATTCCCGACCCAGGGACAATAGACAGCACCTTCTTTATCTCTAGCCGCAATGCGGCTGTGAACCAGATCCCTGGGCCCGTGGCTGGCTCTTACATGAGCACCGAGATGCTCATTCCGCCTGTAACCCACAATGAGGATATTAATGGTGTGCAGTGGTTTATTACCCAAGGTTTTTGGAAAGTGGTGGGCGATTTTATGGGAGGCCCGTTCGCCAACTACATCACTGTGTTTGATGGTGGATTGTTGGGTATAGATTTCTATGTACAGTATCCCAAGGAGGGCAAACGCAGGTACATGCGCCAGTTGCAATCCATCCCTCACAATATTATCCTCGATTCGGTTTTTATTGACCCCAACAAAACTCAAGAATTGAGCGAAAAGTAGATACAAAGAAGCCAGGACAAGCCTTTAATGGGAGTTCTAAAAACTGACCCGAAAAAAAAATAACTTGGAGCAATAAAATCGTTTCATCGTCATTTAAGGTTAATTTTGGTGTATTTTTCTTCCCAAATAACGATAAATCAGTTTTTAGAACTCCCATTAATTAAAACACACGAGAATACAAATTAAGCATTGAAACCAGAAGAACTAATTGCCTCGATCGAGAAAGTCGATCAAGTAGCACAAGTACTAAGCTCGACCGATCAAACCATCTCACTCAAGGGCGTCAGCGGATCGCTTACCCCTGTGCTCACTGCCCTGAATGCTCGAAATAGTAGCAGCGTTCAGCTGGTGGTGTGTGATGACTCGGAGAGTGCAGGCTACTATTGCAACGATGTGTATAATATTCTCTCGATGTGGGGCAATGTAGACGAGGGGGTGTTTTTACTGCCCAGCTCCTACAAACGTTCGATGGCTCTGGGGAGCGAAGTGCCGGCAAATGTAGCTGCGCGCACCTCTGCCCTATCGGCTGTGTCCTCTCATTTGAGTAACCCTAGTGGTGGCCCTATGGTGATATGCACCTATCCTGAGGGCTTGCTGGAAATGGTCGCTAGCCGTGAGAGACTCAGCGAAAACACTTTGCGCCTAGGCAGTGGCGAGAGGGTCGATAGGGAATTTATCGAAGAGACGCTCCAGAGCTATGGTTTTAAGCGCGTGGAGTTCGTTGGCGAGCCTGGCGAATATGCCACTCGCGGAGGCATTCTGGATTTGTTTTCGTTCTCCTGTAACACTCCTTTTCGTTTAGAATTTTTCGACCAAGAGATAGAATCTATCCGTAGTTTCTCGGTTTCAACTCAGCTATCACTCCAAAAAGTAGATGCCATAGAGATCGTACCCAATATCAACTCCGAGGAACATGACTTTGAGCGTGTTTCGCTGTTGGAATACATAGGTCAAGGGGCTACTATGTGGCTTGTGGGGGGCAATAACACCTTTGCCAAGATAGACGAACTGCGAGGAAAACTACTTAAAACCCTCGACGAGCCTAGCACTATTAATACGCTTGCCACTTCGGTGAGCTCGCTTACTCTCTCGCTCGATAAATGGAAGCTCATCACCGCCTTCGGAACGCTCGCCACTCGTGAGCCGCAGATCACCATAGATATGCAATCGGTGGCGCAGCCCTCGTTTGGCAAGAACTTCAAACTGCTGGTGGATACCGTTCGAGCCGAAGCCATCAATGGTAAGCGATGCTATATCCTCAGCGAGAATCTTGCGCAGATGGAGCGTTTGGAGGATATATTTGACGGGGTGAAGGGAGATATTGATTCCAGCGAAGGTTTCACGGGCATCTCGCTCACTCTTCATGGAGGTTTTGCCATCGGCAATCACTTCATTCTCACCGATCATCAGATCTTTGAGCGTCACCACAAATACAAAATACACAACAAGATAGAAAAAAGCGTGGGGATGACCATCTCCGAGCTCAACACCCTCAGGGTGGGCGATTTCGTTGTGCACATAGACCACGGCGTTGGGCGCTTTGGAGGGCTGGTACGCCAAATGGATGGCGGGGTACAGAGGGAATACCTCAAGCTGAATTACCGTGATAATGATGTGCTGATGGTGGGTGTGCATAACCTCAATCGTATCAGCAAATTCAAAAGTTCCGACGCTGAGGTTGCCCCTAAGGTCCACAAGCTCGGGGGCGGTGTTTGGGCAAAGGCTAAGGCTGTCGCCAAGACAAGGGTCAAGGAAATGGCTCGCGAGCTTATCGCCCTGTACGCCAAACGCAAGGCCTCTCTGGGATTTGCCTACTCGCCCGATAGCTATATGCAGCAGGAGCTCGAGGCATCGTTTATCTATGAAGACACCCCCGATCAAAATACCACAACACGTGCCATTAAAGTGGACATGGAAGCACCGCAGCCCATGGATAGGCTGGTGTGTGGGGATGTGGGTTTTGGTAAAACTGAGATTGCTATTCGCGCGGCTTTCAAAGCGGCAACCGATGGCAAGCAAGTGGCAGTGCTGGTACCCACCACAGTGCTTTCGTTGCAGCATTATAGGAGTTTCACTCGCCGCCTGAAGCGTTTCCCCGTTAGGATAGAAAACCTCTCAAGAGCTAAATCCACCAAGGAGGCTAACGAAATAATCACTGAGCTTGAACAGGGCAAGATAGACATTATCATAGGAACACACAAGATCCTCAGTAAGAGCGTCAAATTCAAGGACTTGGGTCTACTGATTGTGGACGAGGAGCAGAAATTCGGTGTTGCTGGCAAAGAGAAACTGCGCCAATTCAAAACCAATATAGACACCCTCACCCTTACGGCTACTCCCATCCCTCGCACTCTGCAATTCTCGCTTATGGGCGCACGCGACATGAGCATCATTGCTACCCCGCCGCCCAATCGTCAGGCAGTTCACACCGAAGTTCACCCCTTTGACGATGAGCTACTCAAAGAGGCTCTCGAGCTAGAACTTGCACGTGGCGGACAGGCGTTCGTGTTACACAACAGAGTGAACACCATAGAGATGACAGCCAATAAAATTCGCTCGCTGATTCCCAATATTCGAGTTGGCGTTGGCCACGGACAAATGCCCCCTAAGGAGCTTGAAAAGGTGATGATGGCGTTTATCTATGGAGAGTACGATGTGCTGGTTGCAACGACCATCATCGAGAGTGGAATCGACATACCAAATGCAAATACAATAATCATAAACAACGCCCATATGTTCGGGCTTTCGGACCTCCACCAGCTGCGTGGCAGGGTTGGTCGAACCAACAAAAAGGCCTATTGCTATCTGTTGGTACCCTCGATCGAGGCTCTCACGGGCGATGCCGCAAGAAGACTGCGTGCCATCGAAGAGTTTTCGGATCTTGGCAGTGGCTTTAATATCGCTATGCAGGATTTGGACATTCGAGGTGCGGGCAATATTCTAGGGGGCGAGCAGAGCGGCTTTGTGAGCGACATCGGTTATGATACCTACCAAAAAATCATCAACGAGGCGGTCGCCGAACTCAAAGCCGAACAAGGAATAGAAGTCGAAGACTTCGCCACCGACACCATCATCGAAAGCGATTCAGCAGCCTATCTCCCAGACGAATATATTGCCTCGACCAACGAAAAAATACGACTTTATCGCGAATTGGATGGGCTCTCGACCGACGATCAACTCGAGGCATTTATCGAAAGACTCACCGACCGTTTTGGCACTCCCCCACCCCAGGCCCAAGAGCTATTCGATGTGGTGCGCCTGAGGGCTGTGGTCCAAAAAATGGCAGTAGAGAAACTGGTGCTCAAGAACTCACGTGCCACCCTCTACTTCAGCGAGAACGACAAACATCCTTACTACAGCTCGCCCTCGTTTCAGAACCTTCTGGGGGGTGTTGCTGGACTGGGAGATCGCGCTCGAATCACCAGCAAGGGCTCAAGAGTTGTACTTTCGTTTTTGGGTGTTGAGAGCTTCGAGGGCTTGAGGAGAGTGTTGGAGAAATTTTTTGAATAAATTTTCAATGTTTTTTGCCCTGAGAGATACTTAATTCAGAAAATATTGTTGTATCTTTGGAGCATAAAATGTTCAATGTAAGTATAAATTAAATCTAAAACACATTAAGAATAATGAACACACCAGAGAATCTAAAGTACTCAAACGACCACGAATGGGTGAGCGTTGAGGGTGATGTTGCCACTATCGGTATCACTGACTTTGCACAAAGCCAACTAGGTGACATCGTCTTTGTGGACGTTGCAACCGAGGGTGAAACCCTAGAGCAAAACGAAGTATTCGGTTCGATCGAAGCCGTGAAAACTGTATCAGACGCATTTATGCCAGTGTCGGGCGAGGTTATCGAGTTCAACGAGGGACTAAACGATGCTCCCGAAACAGTAAACCAAGACCCTTATGGCGAGGGATGGATCATCAAAGTAAAGATGACTAACCCCGCAGAGGTAGACGCTCTACTGAGCGCAGCTGCTTATGGCGAACTTATCGGATAATTTTCGAGAAACAAAATCAACAAACCAATAATAAAAAAAACAAAAAAATGAAAGTAACAGTAGTAGGCGCAGGTAACGTAGGCGCAACTTGTGCGAACATTCTAGCCGCTCGTGAAGTGTGCTCTGAGGTTGTATTGCTAGACATCAAAGAAGGATTTGCTGAAGGTAAGATCCTTGACACTTTCCAGTGTGCAACTCTTATGGATTTTGACACCAACATCACTGGTGTGACTAACGACTATGCTGCAACTGCAGACTCTGACGTTGTGGTTATCACTTCGGGTCTTCCTCGCAAACCGGGTATGACTCGCGAGGAGCTTATCGGAACTAACGCAGCTATCGTTAAGAGCGTTTCTGAGCAGATCCTTAAGTTCTCTCCTAAGGCGATCATCATCATCGTTTCTAACCCTATGGACCCAATGACCTACCTAGCTCTTAAGTCTACTGGTCTTCCAAAGAACCAAGTATTCGGTATGGGTGGTGCTCTTGACTCAGCTCGTTTCAAGTGCTACTTGTCTAAAGCTCTAGGCCTTAACATCAACGATATCGATGGTATGGTTATCGGTGGTCACGGTGATACTACTATGATTCCTCTAGTTTCTAAGGCTAGCTGCAAAGGTATCCCTGTAACTTCACTTGCTGATGCTGCTACTCTTGAGAAAGTTGCTGCTGACACTATGGTTGGTGGTGCTACTTTGACTAAACTTCTTGGTACTTCTGCTTGGTATGCTCCAGGTGCTGCGTCGGCTTACGTTGTTGAGTCTATCGTTAAGGATCAGAAGAAAATCATCCCTTCTTGCGTTTACCTAGAGGGTGAGTACGGTCAAAACGATATCTGTATCGGAGTTCCAGCGGTTATCGGCCGTAATGGTGTTGAGAAAGTAATCGAGATCGAACTTACTGCAGAAGAGAAAGTTCTATTCGAAAAATCAGCAGAAGCTGTTCGCGCAACTAACGCTGTTCTTAACGAGATCGGAGTACTTTAATCTTCCCTTTTGGCTAAGAGGCGATAAGGTTTAAATGCCCAATAGGCTGTAAACTTCATTGCCAAATACATAAGAGCTTGCTATCCACTGGTTGGATGGCAAGCTCTTTTTTTTGTCGCGTCTACTGCACAGGCAATAGGGATTGGAGAGGCATAGTTAGATTCAGATGATAGTGAATGTCATTGACACCTTCCAGTTCGGATGGCGCACTGCAAGGGGCACAGAGCGGCTTTAACTTCAGTTAAGACGGTCGCCCCTGTGGGGGCGGTGCGCCCGTCTCTTTGTATTGACTATAATCGGTGGCAGAAACCACAGTAGAGCATGCGCACTCACACGGATGCCCTGATGTGAGAAAACTTTCGCCTGTTCGAGTAAACATTCCCTGACGAGTCGCAGCTTCGCCCCAGCGAAGACTCGCTCTTTGAAACAGCGAGCCATTCGCTAAGCTGCTCTTCTCCACATTTAGCTATACCCAAGGCATTGCACGTACCCCTACCTAAATAAAAAGAGATGCTCTGCGATCAGATCAAACGGCAAGTCTTTGGGGTAATCTTTTCGGGCGCACCGCAAGGGGCATAGAGCGGCTTTAACTTCAGTTAAGACGGTCGCCCCTGTGGGGGCGGTGCGCCCGTCTCTTTGTATTGACTATAATCGGTGGCAGAAACCACAGTAGAGCATGCGCACTCACACGGATGCCCTGATGTGAGAAAACTTTCGCCTGTTCGAGTAAACATTCCCTGACGAGTCGCAGCTTCGCCCCAGCGAAGACTCGCTCTTTGAAACAGCGAGCCATTCGCTAAGCTGCTCTTCGAGTTGGTCCAGTGTGGAAATGATTTGAGGTGTGAGCTGCGAGCCGCACTGGCACCGAACAAACTTGAGAGAAAATTTATTGTCCTGTGCGGGCACGCACTAGACGGACGAACCGCACCCCAGAGGGGCGGCCGTCTTTTCATAAACGAAAAGCCTGCTATCCGCCCCTTGCGGTTCGCCATAAAAGCACGAACTGTGCCACCCTGAGAGCCAATCAAACCATTGCCCGTGCCACTGGCACCGAACTGCACCCACAAACAAAAAACTCCCTTGACAGAATCACTTCTACCAAGGGAATTTTTATCATACAGGGATAAATCCTCTAAAAATATATATTAACTTCCGAAGTCGTCATACATAATATTCTCTGGTGGAACACCCAATGAATCGAGCATCTTAACCACAGCGTCAATCATCATCTGAGGACCGCACAAGTAGTACTCGATATCCTCTGGAGCATCGTGCTTGCTTAGGTATTCATCATAGATCACTTGATGGATAAAGCCAGTTTTTCCAGTCCAATTATCCTCGGGTTGAACATCCGAAAGAGCAACAGTATATTCAAAGTTAGGGAACTCAGCAGCAATGCTATCATAGTCCTCTTGGTAGAACATCTCACGCAATGAGCGAGCACCATACCAGAACGTTGCTTTCTTGTCCCATTTCTTGGTGTGGAACAAATCAAAGATATGCGAACGCATAGGGGCCATACCTGCACCACCACCGATAAACATTTTTTCGTTTGGAGTCTCACGCATAAAGAACTCACCATAAGGACCCGAAACGGTTACTTTATCGCCTGGTTTAAGCGAGAAGATGTAGCTCGAACAGATACCCGGTGATACCTTCATAAAGTCGTTTGCAGCGCGATCCCAAGGTGGAGTAGCAATACGGATGTTAAGCATCACGATATTACCCTCGGCTGGGTGGTTAGCCATAGAATAAGCACGGTAAGTTTCCTCGGTGTTTACAGTCTTCAGGCTCCAGATATTCATCTTATCCCAATCACCACGATATTCCTCTTGCACGTCAATGTCTTTAGCAAAATCGACAGTGTATTTAGGAACATCAATCTGGATGTAACCACCAGCACGGAAGTTAAGGGTTTCGCCCTCGGGCAATTTAACCACAAACTCCTTGATAAAGGTAGCCACGTTGTCATTAGAGACAACTTCGCATTCCCATTTCTTAACACCCATCACATCAGGCTCAACGTGGATTTTCATATCCTCTTTGACTTTGACCTGACATCCCAGACGCCATTTCTCTTGTTGTTCACGGCGAGTGAAGAAGTTGGTCTCGGTTGGAAGAATCTCTCCGCCGCCCTCAAGCACCTGCACCTTACACATACCACATGATCCACCACCACCACAGGCCGATGGCAAGAAAATGCCATTATCGCCCAGAGTTGAAAGCAGTGTAGTACCACTCTCGACCTCCAATTCACGCTCACCACCATTAATATCTATCTTAACTTTTCCCGATGGGATAAGTTTCGCTTTAGCATACAGTAGCACAGCCACTAGTAGTAGAGTCACCACCAGAAAGCCTAGAACTGCTGCTAGTATTGTTGTTGTCATCGTTTTCTTGTTTTAAAAATTTCTCTTATCTGTATTGTCTCCCCTAGAGTTGGATACCCAAGAAGATCATAAATGCCATACCCATCAGGCCAGTCACAATAAAGGTGATACCCACCCCACGAAGAGGTGCTGGAATTTCAGAATAGGTTAGTTTCTCACGTATCGCAGCGATACCAATGATAGCCAACCACCAACCGATACCCGAACCAAGGGCAAAGACCGAAGCCTCTGCAACGCTCTCATAGGCTCTCTCTTGCATAAAGAGCGAACCTCCAAGAATCGCACAGTTCACAGCGATCAGCGGAAGGAAGATACCCAATGAGCTATAAAGCGCAGGGGCAAATTTCTCGACTATCATCTCCACCAGCTGAACGATAGAGGCGATTACGGCAATGAAAATAATAAAACTCAAGAAGCTCAGATCAACATCTGCCATCGAAGGCGAGAGCCATTCGAGGGCGCCTTTTTCGAGCACATATTCATTTAGAAGGAAGTTAATAGGCACCGTAACGATCATCACAAAAATAACCGCTAGACCAAGACCCATTGCAGTTTTCACGGTCTTCGACACGGCGATGTAAGAACACATACCGAAGAAGAAGGCGAACACCATATTGTCGATAAAGATCGACTTTACAAATATACTTAATAGATTTTCCATAGTCTTTTATTTCGCTTTAGTTCTTCTCTTGAAGTGATTTGTTTTTACTGCGGTGAACCCAGATAATCAGTCCAACGATGATTAGCGCCATAGGAGGCAGGATTACAAAGCCATTGTTGGCATAGCCCATCTCATAGAACGAGTCAGGAATTACTTGGTAGTCCCATAGAGTACCCGAGCCAAACAGCTCACGCACAAAACCTACAATCACCAAGATCAAGCCATAACCAATACCATTGCCCAGACCATCCAAAATTGAAGGACCTGGTTTATTGCCAAGGGCAAAAGCCTCCAGACGACCCATAATGATACAGTTGGTGATAATCAGACCAACGAATACCGATAGTTGTTTCGACACATCATAAACAAAGGCCTTAAGCACCTGATCCACAAGGATTACTAGCGCCGCTACAACCACAAGCTGAACGATGATACGAATACGACCTGGAATACCGTTGCGCATTAGAGAGATAATAAAGTTGGCAGCCGTGGTAACCGCAATCACCGATAGCGCCATAACAAAAGCGGGCTTTAGCTTAGCTGTCACCGCCAGTGCCGAACAGATACCTAGTACCTGCACGATTACGGGGTTATTCTGACCAAAAGGTTGAGTCAGAATCTCCATATTTTTTTTAGATAATAGTCCCATTTTTTCGATTATTTTTGTAGTGATTCAAAGAATGGGGCGTATTGACCCAAACAACTAGTCAACATGGCTTTCAAACCCATAGAAGTCACAGTACCACCCGAAACTGCATCAATCTCATGAGGGGTAGAGGCTGTGCCTTTAACTACATTGATCGACACGAATTTATCGCCCTCGAACATAGTTTTACCCTTGAATTGATCGCTGAATGAAGGTTTTGTGATCTCAGCTCCTAGACCTGGAGTCTCGCCCTTGTGGTCGAAAGTCGCACCATAGATAGTGTTACCATCGGCATCAATTGCTAGATAACCCCAAACTGGACCCCACATACCTTTTCCATAAACCGGAATAACATAGATGGTTTCGCCTCCTGAGATTTTAGCCTCGAAAACAGGAAGATCTGTTCCGTTGGCAAACACAGTTGGAAGTTCACCAAGAGAGTTCATTACTTGATCTACGGTTGCATCTGTTTGCTCACCTTTTGCATTCACATAGAAAACGCGAGTGATTGCTTTTTCAAACTCCTCGTTGATGTATTGATCCTTGTTGGGTACTTCATTCATTTTTGTGCCCTCGCCGATAGAAAGCAGGATAGCTCCTTTTTTCTCAACTAGCACATTCTCTGCCTGACGTGGCGCAAGCACCAAGGCTGCCACCGAAAGCAGTGCCGCCACTACCACCACCATCACTGTGGCGTAGAGTATTGTGTATGTATTACTATTTTTGTTCATCTCTTATTTCGCTGTTTTAAGTGCAAGGGCACGTTTGTTTCTTCGGCGGATATTTGCCTCCACCACATAGTAGTCGATAAGCGGAGCCATAGTATTCATAAATAGGATAGCGAGCATCATTCCCTCTGGATAACCAGGGTTCACAACTCTCACCATAACAGTGAGCATACCTATCAAGAAACCATAGATCCATTTACCCGTAGAGGTTTGAGAACCCGTAACAGGATCGGTTGCCATAAACACAGCACCAAAGGCAAACCCACCTAGTAGCAAGTGGTAGTATGCTGGCATATCCATATAGGCATTAGCACCGATAGCGTTGAATAGCAGACCAGTTAGGTAACCACCAGCAAACACCGAGAACATAATCTTCAGCGATGCAATGCGAGTGAAAAGCAACAAAGCCGCACCCAACATAATAGCAATAAACGAAGTCTCACCAATAGAACCTGGAATCAAACCCGTAAACCAATCGCACACAGACATAGAGCTCCACTCGATGGGCGCATCAGCTGCTGAGAGTGAGCTAATTTCTGCTAGAGGCGTTGCGCCCGAGAAACCATCAGCTAGTTTTGCCGAACCATCGCTCACACCTGACACCCAAACGCTCTCCCCTGAGATCTTACTTGGATAGGCGAAAAACACAAAGGCACGTGCAATCAGCGCAGGGTTCCAGATGTTCATACCAGTTCCTCCAAAGACTTCCTTACCAACAACAACAGCAAACGCTGTAGCCACGGCTATCATCCACAATGGAGTATCCACAGGCATAATCATCGGGATCAACATACCCGACACAAGGAATCCTTCTTGAATTTCGTGGCCACGGATTTGAGCAAAAACAAACTCAATACCAAGTCCCACACCATAGGAAACCACAATAATTGGCAGAACCTCCAAGAAGCCAAACCAAAAGTTCTGCATCAGAGTTTGCTCTATGCCTTGCGCCGCAGCGTGCTGGTAGCCAATATTGAACATACCGAAAAGCAGGGCTGGGATCAGAGCCATCACCACGATAGACATAGTGCGTTTGAGGTCATTCACATCTCTAATGTGTGCTCCTTTTTTGGTTGTGGTGTTAGGCACAAACAAAAAAGTCTCAAAGCCATCAAACACTGAGTGCAGTTTTGCCAGTTTCCCCCCTGGAGAGAACGTAGGCTTTATTTTATCTAAATATTTGCGTAAAAATTTCATTTCTATTCTTATTCTGATGGATTACAGTTCTTTTATCATTTTGGTGATACCATCACGCAGAGTTTGCTGCCACTCAATCTTGCTGGGACAAATAAACTCACACAATGCCAAATCCTCTTCGATAACTTCATAAATTCCCAAGTTCTCCATCTTGTCAATATCTCCAGCCATCACAGCCTTCAACAGATAAACAGGATAGATGTCCATCGGGGTCACTTTCTCATAGATACCATTAACGGTAAAGGCACGAGGTCCTCCGTTTAGATTGGTGTCCAAATCATACTTGCGCTTTGGGGTAAGCCAGCTGAAATATCCGCGCGAGGCTGAAAACTTATTCAAACGAGGCATAGCCCATCCAACAAATTCATAGTGGTCGCCCTCGGGGATCGCACACAGAGCATTGTTATAGAAACCAACATAGCCCTCAAGTTGAGTTTGGAGACCCGAAAGAGGGTTACCATTGATAAGGCGAGTGTTCGGAGCGATAGTTACCCCTAGGCTTGCTATCGAAGCACCTGCAATTACACGCACATAGTTATTCTTAGAGAACTGAGTGCCCGCCAAAGCGATAATCTTAGTGAAGTCGGCCTTGCCCGTAAGCATCAGACGACCTATCATCACCACATGTTGTGGTTCGATAGTCCAGATAGTCTCACCTTTATTGATTGGGCTAGTCATTGCGATTTGCGTTCCGACCAAACCTGCTGGGTGTTTGCCTGCAAAGCGGTGAAGAGTAACTCCTTTGACTTCTGATTTTGTATCAGCGCCTACACTCAAGTGCACAGCCCCTGAGGTAAGTTTCGCTAGTGCGTTCACTCCCGCTTGGAAAGCTTCTTTCTCGCCCTCTAGGATAAAATCCATATCCACAGCCAAAGGCGCAGTATCCAAAGCCGAGATATAAATATCGCGTGGAGTTTCATTTGGATTGGCAATCAGGCCGAAGGGTCGCTGAATTAGCGAAGGCCACAGTCCTGAATCCAAAAGCAAACTGCGAATGGCAGCCGAGTCAGCACCTGCAGGTACATTAAACTCTTTGTAAGCGATCTCGCTGGCTCCTTGGGTTTCAACAATCACCTCAAGCACCTTGCGTTTTTCTCCTCGACGAATTTCTTTCACTACTCCACTCACTGGTGAGGTGAAAAGAATCTCGGGGTTCGACTTCTCAAAAAACAAAGCTCCACCCGCTAGTACACTATCCCCTGCGCTAACCAACAATTTGGGTGTTACGCCAATGAATTGGTCGAGCGAGAGTGCATACTGTGTAGCTGATGCAGCTTTTGTGAGGGTTTTTTCTGCTCCTCCTTTAAGTGAGATGTCGAGTCCTTTTTTAATTTTAATTACAGACGACATTTTTTAGTATTATGATTTATATTTCTTTTAGAATTTTCCCGTTAGTGGATTTCAATCCCTAGTGATTATAGACGTAGTCTCCGATAGTGAGAGTGCGACTCTCTGCGCTCTCAACACGACCGATAATCTGAGCATCTACACCAAAGCTACGGCTAATTGAGATAATCTCATCGGCCGCCTCTGGCTCAACGTAAAGTTCCATGCGGTGTCCCATGTTGAATACACGATACATTTCCTCCCACGACACACCCGATTGCTCTTGGATAATCTTAAATAGCGGAGGTACTGGCAACAAGTTGTCTTTAATGATATGAACATCGCCAGCAAAGTGCAATATTTTGGTCTGACCGCCACCCGAGCAGTGTATCATACCACCGATTGCGCTGCGGCAGTTCTTAATCACTTGAGTAATGATTGGAGCATAAGTACGAGTTGGCGAAAGCACCATCTGTCCTGCATTAAGGCTTATGCCCTCAACTGGGTCGGTGATGCCATATTTTCCAGTATAGATTAGCTCCGAGGGCAAACCGTTATCGAAAGTCTCTGGATACTGAGCCGCTAGTGCACTATTGAAAACATCGTGGCGAGCCGAAGTCAAACCGTTACTACCCATCCCTGCGTTGTAGCAGTCCTCATAGGTAGCCTGACCATAAGAGGCAAGCCCCACGATCACTTTCCCCGGGGTGATACCATCGCAAGTAATCACATCCTCACGCTTCATGCGAGCGGTCACAGTCGAGTCGATGATAATGGTGCGCACCAAGTCTCCCACATCGGCAGTTTCACCGCCCGTTGAGATGATGTTCACACCAAAATCGCGCATTCTTTGTAGGAATTCTTCAGTGCCATTGATGATGGTCGAGATAACTTCCCCTGGAATCACACGTTTGTTGCGACCTATGGTCGAGGAGATAGCGATATTGTCCACCGCACCTATACACAATAGGTCGTCGGTGTTCATTACGATAGCGTCTTGGGCGACACCCTTCCAAACAGACAAATCGCCAGTGGCCTTCCAATACATATAAGCCAAAGACGATTTAGTACCTGCACCATCGGCGTGCATCACAACGCAGTGATCCTCGGATCCTGTGAAATAGTCAGGAACAACCTTACAAAAAGCCTTAGGAAAAAGCCCCTTGTCAATGTTTTTGATTGCTTTGTGGACATCCTCCTTGCCCGAAGATGCACCCCTGAGTGCATATTTTGATTTATCTTCCATTTCTTAATTCTAGGTAGATTCGTTTTATGTGTATGTTTGTGTGTTCTGTATAGTTTTAGACTCCAATCTCCATGACCTCCAGTTTCATCACCCCTGCGGGCACTTTCACCTCGACCACATCGCCACATTTTTTGCCCAAAAGAGCCTGAGCGATAGGAGTCCCGATAGCGAGTTTACCTTCTTTGAGGTTTGCCTCGTTCTCTGAAACCAAGGTATAGATCATTTCTCGACCAGCGGTATGATTCTTAAGGGTCACTTTATTGAGTAACTGAACGCTAGAGGTATCTAACTGAGAGGGATCCACAACTCGAGATTGAGTGATAGACACTTCGAGTTTTGCAATGCGCATCTCAAGAAGGCCTTGAGCCTCTTTCGCAGCATCGTACTCTGCATTTTCCGACAGATCACCCTTGTCTCTAGCCTCGGCAATCTGCGCCGAAATCACAGGGCGTTGGGCTCTGAGTAGCTCCAAGTCTTCAAGCAATTTATTCAGACCCTCTTTGGTGATATGATTAATCTGTCCCATATTGTTTTAGATATAAAAATTAGCATTAAACATCAGGCTCTAGCACACGTAAAAACACAAACTCCCCGACCCTTGAAAAGCTCTCTTAGTTAAGTCTTTAAACGTGGGCGAGGTAACAATTTGTTTGCTTGTCAGTGCGCAAGTCGAGCACCTTGCAAGCGTGGGGGAACGCTCTCGAGCACAAAGGTAGGTATATTTTTCAAGACCCCAAAACAAAATGATTTGCAAAACCCGAAAAATATACCTACTTTTGGGCTTAATTGACCTTATTTAACATTTTTTCCGTTTTTAAAACATTTCCTTGACCAAGTGGAAACCCGTAGTGACACATACCTCTCGATAGAATCCCCAAGTCAGGGAATTTACAAAGAAAAAGGCAGCAAATTTCTAGCTTTTCTCTATCCCATCGCCTCGAGCGAGGAGGTCAAAGCGCTGGTGGATGCCCTGAAAAAAGAGTACTACGATGCCCGCCATCACTGCTGGGCATATAGACTGGGCAGAGAGGGCGAAATCCACCGAGTGGTGGACGACGGCGAACCCTCGGGCACTGCTGGGCGCCCAATATTGGGAGCGATGAGCAGTCGAGAGCTAACGGGAGTGCTGTGTGTTGTGGTGCGCTATTTCGGTGGGACAAAGCTGGGCACCTCGGGCCTCATTCGAGCCTATGGCGATGCAACGCTCGATGCTATCGACAATGCCGCCCTCGTGGAAAAAGAAATAAGAGTGCGGGCGACTTTGAGCTTTGGATATATGAGCATGAATGCGGTGATGAAATTGCTAAAAAACACGCCACACACTCTCCTTGAGCAGACCCTAGAGAACACCTGCGAGATAGTGGTGGAAGTCCGAGAATCCATCAGTGAGGCTTTCCTTGGGGCGGCAGCCAAGATAGAGGGCATGTCGGTGGAAATAAAACCAAGCGATGTGTAACCCCAACCTACGGGGCGTGAAGCCAATGAGGCTTTAAAAAAAGCAGAGAAATATAAAACACTTACCTTAAGATAAACTATGAAGAGCTTAGTATCGATACACGACTTTAGCAAAGAGGAGATCGAAAAAATCATCGAAAAAGCAGCCTATTTCGAGGCTAACCCCTATCAAAACCTTCTTAACGGGCGTGTGGTATCGAGCCTATTTTTCGAGCCATCGACTCGCACGAGATTGAGTTTCGAGAGCGCCATCAACCGCCTAGGTGGGCGTGTGATTGGGTTTTCAGATGCGGGTGCAACTAGCGTGAGCAAGGGTGAGACCCTACACGACACCATCAAGGTGATCTCGGGTTATTGCGATCTGATAGTGATGCGCCACCCCATAGAGGGAGCCGCACGCTATGCCAGCGAGGTTGCTTCGGTGCCAGTGGTGAATGCGGGCGATGGGGCTAATCAACACCCCACCCAAACTCTGCTGGATCTGTATTCGATAGCCAAAACACAAGGCACACTGGATGGTATAAACATTATGATGGTGGGCGATTTGAAGTACGGGCGTACGGTGCATTCTCTGCTGCAAGCGCTATCTCACTTCAAGGCAACTTTCACCTTCGTATCACCCCCCGAGCTGCAAATGCCACTGGAGTACAAAAAATTCCTCTACGAATTGGGGCTGCAATACTACGAGACCAGCGATATCAAAGAATGTATGGCATCAGCGGATATCATCTACATGACCCGTGTACAGAGGGAGCGCTTCTCCGATCCTATGGAATATGAGAGGGTTAAAAACTCCTATATCCTGCGCAATAAAATGCTTGCCGACACCAAAGAGAATATGCGAATACTCCATCCCCTGCCCCGTGTGAACGAGATCAACACCGATGTGGACACAAACCCCAAGGCCTATTATTTCGAGCAGGCGCAAAATGGAGTTTTCACTCGTATGGCAATTATTGACTACCTCCTAAAAGGGCAATTTTAAGACTACAGAAAAGCAACATGGAAAACAACATAGCAAATAAAGAGCACTCGCAAGTGCGCCAAATAGAAAACGGCACTGTTATCGACCACATCCCATCGGGGCAGATCTACAAGGTGATGCAGCTGTTGGATTTGGAAAAAGCCACTGTACCCATCATTCTGGGTATGAATCTTGATAGCAAGCGTATGGGCAAAAAAGCTCTGGTGAAAATCGTGGACACCTACTGCGATGAGGTCATCCTAAAATCATTGGCATTGGTGGCTCCCGCCGCCAGTGTTAGCATTATTCGAGATTACAAGGTCATCGAAAAACGTCAGATCGAAGCACCCGAAAATGTCGTGGGCTCTGTTAGGTGTGCCAACTCTACTTGTATCACCAACCACGAGGCTATCATCACTCAATTTAGCGTTCACAACGATCGCGGGCAATTGGAACTCAAGTGTCGCTACTGTGAGAAAATTACCCTTGGCGAACAGATAGAGATCACAAAATAAGCCGAAAAAAGGGGAGCCCACTCTCTGCGTTTCACAGAAAAATTAATGTGAGTGGGGTATAAAACCATTTCAATCTTTGAAAGGGGCGTTTGAATTTCGCCCCTTTCAAGCACAGATTAGAGAGTTATTTTTTTAGATGGAGATAAAAATCAAGGGCGCAAGGGTACACAACCTCAAAGAGGTTGACTTGACCTTGCCACACAACAAACTAATTGTAATCACAGGACTTTCGGGCAGCGGAAAATCTACGCTTGCCTTCGACACTCTCTTTGCCGAGGGTCAAAGGCGCTATGTCGAGAGCCTTTCGGCCTATGCACGCCAGTTTTTGGGGAAAATAGAAAAACCCGATGTTGACAGCATCACGGGCATTGCCCCTGCGATTGCCGTTGAGCAAAAAGTCAATACCCGCAACCCACGCTCAACCGTTGGCACCTCAACCGAGATTTACGAATACCTTCGCCTGCTGTATGGCCGCATAGGGCGCACTTTTTCGCCCACCTCGGGGGAAGAGGTCAAGGCTCACAGTGTGGACGATGTTGCAGAATTTATCTTTAGTAGCGCAGGCAAAAGAAGTATCCTTAGTGTGCCTGTGAAGATAGCTCAGGGCGAATCGGTAATCGAGAGGCTAATGACACTTATCAAAGATGGTTCTCGCGCTGTGGTCGTTGGTGGCGAAATTGTTGATATTCAAGAATATATCCAGCAAAAAGAGCACGCAGAAGAGTTTGATGTGATGGTCGATCGCTTTGCTATCCCAATTGAGGTCGATTCGCAGACCAAGGCAAGAGTGCTCGATTCTGTGGGTAGGGCTTTCTCGCTGGGAGCAGGCGAGGCGAGAGTGAGCATAGTTGGGGGTGAGAGCGAGTTGTTTTCTTCGCTTTTCGAGGCAGATGGCATTACTTTCGAGCGTCCGAGCGATCAAATGTTTAGCTTTAACAACCCCTTGGGGGCTTGTCCAAAGTGCGAGGGCTATGGAAAGGTGGTGGGCATAGACGAAAACCTGGTGGTTCCCGATAAATCAAAGACTATTTATAACGATGCGGTGGCGTGTTGGAGGGGCGAGACTATGAAATGGTGGAAAAACCAACTCATCGAAGCGGGTAAACTCAGTGGCGTTCCCATACACAAACCCTTCCACCAGTTTACGCGCGAACAGAAACTCGCCCTGTGGAGCGGCAACGAACATTTCCATGGGCTCAACGATTTTTTCTCTATGCTCGAGGAGGGCCGCTACAAGATACAATACCGCGTAATGCTTTCGCGCTACACGGGCAAGAGCATTTGTCCTGAGTGTGGCGGCGGTCGCCTGCGCAAAGAGGCTTCCTATGTTAAAATCGGGGGCAAGACAATCACGGATCTGGTGTTTATGCCCATAGTGGAGCTACAAAGATTCTTTGCCTCGGTCGAGCTTGATAAATACGAGAAGGAGCTCTCTAGCCGCATACTACTGGAGGTGACCAATCGCCTGCAATACTTAATGGACGTTGGTTTGGGGTATTTGACCCTCGATCGTGGTAGTGCAACTCTCTCAGGGGGAGAAAGCCAGCGTATCAATCTGGCAACCTCTCTTGGAAGCGCACTAGTGGGCTCGCTTTATATTCTCGACGAGCCAAGCATAGGTCTCCATCCCAAAGACAACGAGAGGCTCATTAAGGTACTAAAACAGCTCAGAGACCTTGGCAATACAGTAATAGTGGTAGAACACGATAGCGAGATTATGAACCAAGCCGATGTGCTCGTGGATATAGGCCCTAGGGCTGGTCGCTATGGTGGTGAGGTGGTCTATAATGGCGCACCAAAAGACATTAAAAAAGCACTCAAAAACAGCCTTACAGCCCAATATCTTAGCGGCACAAAAAAGATGCCCGCCAAAGACAAGGTGCGCCCATGGAGCAAATTCATCGAAATCAAGGGCGCTCGTGAAAACAACCTAAAGGACATAGACGTAAAAATCCCTCTTGGGGTGATGACCGCCGTGACGGGAGTGAGTGGCAGTGGTAAATCGTCGCTCATAGGCGATATACTCTACCCTGCTCTTAGGCGTGAGATTGCCGATGTGGGTGGCTCACCAGGGGATTTCGATTCTATCGAGGGCGACATCAAAGGGCTATACAGCGTGGAGATGGTCAATCAAAACCCCATCGGGAAATCTGCGCGTTCGAACCCCGTGACCTACGTGAAGGCATATGATGAGATCCGCAAACTATTCTCGGGGGAACGCTCCGCCGAGATTCAAGGCTTGGAGCCTTCGGCTTTTTCGTTTAATATAGCCGGGGGTAGGTGCGAAGAGTGTCAGGGCGAGGGTGTTATCAGGGTTCCCATGCAGTTTATGGCAGACGTTGAGTTGGTGTGCGAGGAGTGCTCGGGCAAACGATTCAAACAAAAAGTACTGGATGTGACCTACAAAGGCAAAAACATCTATGACGTTCTGGAGATGAGTATAGACGAGGCGGTGGAGTTCTTTCAAAAGAAAGGCGATAGACTCTGTGAGAAACTATGCGACAAACTCGGTGTACTCCAAGCCGTGGGATTGGGCTATATCAAACTAGGGCAATCCTCATCGACCCTTTCGGGTGGTGAGAATCAGAGGGTAAAACTCGCATCGTTTCTGCTGAAAGAAAACAGCTCTAAGCCCATCCTCTTTATTTTTGATGAGCCAACCACGGGTTTGCATTTCCACGACATCGAAAAGCTGCTCGCAGCTATGGAGGCACTAGTGGAGCGTGGGCACACGGTGGTTACCATCGAACACAATATGAACGTTGTGCGCATGTGTGACTGGGTAATAGACCTAGGGCTAGAGGGAGGTGACAAGGGCGGGCAGTTACTCTTTGAGGGCGCCCCAAGCGAACTTGCGGAGTTGAACGAACATGAGAGCTACACCGCAAAATACCTAAAAGAGAGTTTCGAGAAAGGAATTTAGATGCCACTAGCACAGAATTAACAAAGAACACCATACGCCAAAACGCCAAGGGCAATAACTTCAGAGGAAAGCAAAAATAGAACTCCCCGTGATAGAGCGCTTTAAACAGACTCGCGTTGAACGAAGTGAAATCAGACTGTTTAAAGTGCTCTAACACAAAATAAAAAGCTAGAGCAAACATAATAAGAGATAAATAATCTTAAGACCCCTGACCCTACGAGCCGTAGCAGCTATCATTTAGCTCGAACTGCACCTCTGTGGGGGCTAATACAAATAGACGGGCGCACCGCCCCCCAACGGAGCGACCGTCTTTTATCGGGAGAAAAGCCACTCTTTTGCCCCGTGCGGTGCACCCTCCGAGCCGTAGCAGCTCGCACCGTTAGAGTAAATACTGTTGATAGATAAGAAATAAAGAATGAACAAAAATTTTGAACTATATATTCACCCGAAAACGGGCATACGCTGCCTGCATCAAAAGTGCAGTTCGCCAGTTGCCTACATAAACATTAGTATCAATTCGGGCACACGCGATGAGAGAGAAGGCGCAGGCGGTGTGGCGCACATGACCGAACACCTGTTGTTTAAAGGCACCCACAAACGCAACGCCTTTCATATCTCGAACCTATTGGAGAGCCGCGGAGGCGATCTGAATGCCTACACCACCAAAGAGGAGACTGTGGTGCATTGTTGTGCTCTGAAGGACAGCTACTCGCGTGCTTTTGAGCTGCTGGTGGATATGTGTTTTAATTCTCGCTTTGCTCAAAAAGAAATAGATAGCGAGAGAGAGATAATCTACGATGAGATAAACTCCTATAAGGATTCGCCAGCAGAACTTATTTTCGATGATTTCGAAGAACAGCTCTTTGCAGGCTCCGCCTTGGGGCGAAATATTCTGGGTAACAAACGTCAACTCGCCTCGCTAACCCAAAGCGACCTGCTGGACTATACTCGTGAGAATTTCACATCTGATCGTATGGTGATAGCCTCGAGTGGCAATATAACGATGGAGCGCTTCAAAAGAGTGTGCGACAAACATCTCGAATCTCTCAACCCAACTAGCAGCACCCACTCTCGTATTGCCCCTCAAAGAGTTCAAGCAATAAATATCACTCGCAACAAAAAAACGCACCAACAACACACCCTAATCGGGGGTTACGCCTATAGTCTTTTTGACCAAAAGCGCATCCCTCTATCGCTTTTGAGCAATATCATCGCGGGACCTTTTTCGCTCTCACTGCTGAATCAATCCCTGAGAGAAAAAAACAGCATCACCTATAATGTCGAGAGCAACTACACCCCTTATAGTGACAGTGGACTCTTTAGCGTCTACCTAGGGTTGGATTCTGCCAAGAGCGATCAGGCGGAAAGCATAATCGAGAAAGAATTTAACGCTCTGCGCACTACGCCTATGAGCAGTGGCAAGTTCCATCGCTTCAAAAGACAGTTCCTCGGGCAGATGATGATCTCGAGCGATAACCGCGAGAGTATGGCGCAGGCTGTTGCCAAGAGTATGATGGTTTTCGGAGAGTTTGATTCCATAGAAAAACTATATCAAAAAATCGAAGCCCTCACCCCCCACGATATTATGGATGTTGCCGCCGAGGTGCTCGCCCCCGAGAACCTTAACAAACTAATCTACCGTTAGAGAACAATGAAAGACCTCTACCAATATATAGGCGAATGTATCGCACCACAAGACGAAGTGCTCACCGAGCTCACTCGCCAAACAAACCTCAGAGTTCTGCAACCTCGCATGCTTTCGGGACACTTACAAGGGGAATTCCTAGAGATAATGACCTCTATGCTTGCCCCAAAAAGAGTGCTGGAACTTGGCACTTTCACGGGCTATTCGGCAATCTGTATAGCAAGAGCACTAGGCGATGACGCTGTCTTACACACCATAGAAAGGCACGATGAACTGGAGGCTATAGCCTCAGAATTTTTCGCAAAGGCAGGCGTTCAACATAAAATAGCCCAACACTTTGGCAAGGCACTCGAGGTAATGGAGAGTTTCAATGAGCCTTTCGATATGGTCTTTATGGATGCCGACAAACGCGAGTACGACCTATATTATAATACGCTCTTCGAGCGAGGTCTACTAAAAGTTGGGTCGGTGATTATTGCCGACAACACCCTTTGGGACGGGCACGTACTCAAAGAGCCCCTACCAAGTGACGCTCAAACCCAAGGAATAGACCGTTTCAATCGCCTTGTGGGAACAGATCCACGGGTACAAAAAGTTATCCTCCCCCTCAGGGATGGCATCAGTATTATCAGAGTAATCAAACTAGACTAAACAAATCCCTAAAACATAATAACACACCATGAAAACATATACTATCCTGAGCATCAACCCTGGCTCAACATCCACAAAAATAGCTATTTTCGACAACGAAAGCGAGCGTTTTACCACCACAATTCGCCATAGCGCGCAAGAATTGGAAGGCTATAATTGCATCGCCGAACAATTTGAATTTCGTCGCAGCGTAATACTCGAAACCCTCAAAGAGCATGATTTCGATATCTCTACGCTCGATGTTATTGTTGGTCGCGGAGGATTGCTTCACCCCCTAAAATCTGGCGTTTATAGTGTAAACGAAAAAATGAAAGGCGACCTGCAGAATTCACCCCTTGGCGAGCATGCCTCTAACCTTGGTGGACTGATTGCCGATGACATTGCTCGCGAGGTGGGTGGTGAGGTTCGTGCCTATATTGCAGACCCAGTGGTGGTCGATGAAATGGAGGATGTGGCTCGCATGACAGGTTTTGTGGACCTTGAGCGTAAATCGATTTTTCATGCTCTCAACCAAAAGGCCGTGGCTCGCATCTACGCCAAAGAACTTTCTCGCCCCTACGAGGATCTAAATCTAATCGTGGCTCACTTGGGCGGTGGTATCTCGGTGGGGGCACACCGCAAAGGGATGGTTGTAGATGTGAATAATGCGCTGGATGGAGAAGGCCCTTTCTCACCCGAGAGAGCGGGAACGATCCCTGTGGGTGAGCTAGCGAAGATGTGTTTCTCGGGAAAATACACTCTCCCTCAAATCAAAAAAATGATTAATGGCGAGGGTGGTATGATGGCACACCTAGGTACAAACGATGGTCGCGATGTGCGTGAGCGAGGCCTCGCTGGCGATGCTCGGTGTCAGGCGGTTATAGACGCTATGGCATATAATATTGCTAAAAACATAGGTGCCATGGCAGCTGTTCTCAAAGGTCGTGTCGATGGTATTATCCTCACGGGAGGTATGGCCTATGGTGAAAAGATGATGGAGTACATCAAAGAGATGGTGGGTTTCATTGCCCCCGTTGCGGTCTACCCTGGCGAAGACGAAATGAGCGCACTGGCCATGAATGGTCTTATGGTCCTGCGTGGGGAAATATGCCCTTCACAATACTAAACACCAACATTTGCACTGCAATATCACTTTGTTTTGCACAAAAACAGTTGATACTGACACAATAAAAGGAGGTGAATCATTCGCTGTGAATGATTAACCTCCTTTTACATACCAAAAGTCGTGTTCTTGATAATGATTTGAAGCGGATTGCGACAATTTCCACTAATAATCTAGGGTTAAAAGAAAAGCATAGAAACTAAATAATATGTATTCTCAGATGAGATAAATCCGAGTTGACTATGTTGAAATATGAGATGAAAACAGAAAAATGTCATAAATATGACCAAAAATCACTAACTTTGTGATGTGTTAGAATGCTTTTTTCACATCAGGATAACAACGATTTGAAAAAGAACAATAAAATCGCTAACTTAGAGTTATATAAGGGTGATTTAGATAAAGATAATGTGATGTAAAATTATTTTGGAGAAATTTGCAACCACTTATCTCTGTTGAACACACGCCCCTAAAGAGGGGCAGCACAAAGAAAAGTAGAGAGATAATATATGAGAAAATGGATAGTAATTTTAGCACTATTTGCGAGCGCTTGTTCTAAAAACGAGCCCCCGCCAACTCCTCCCACCCCAAATCAGGGGGAGGCTATTGGCTTCTCTTCGGTGGATAACTGGAGCGCTACACAGAGCAAAGGTGCTGTTACAGAAAGTTTTAGCGATGGGGATAAGATAGGCGTTCATGCTTTTTTCTTGGACAATGGCACAGGAACTCCTGCGAGCCTAGCTCCCAATTTTATGTATAACCAAGAGCTCGCACGCTCGAGCGGAGCATGGAACTATTCGCCCCTGAAATACTGGTCGAACGACGCGAGTGATAGAATACAGTTCTTCGCGTATTTTCCATATAATAACGCAGGAATAAATCTTAGCTCCAACACAACCAGTGGCTATCCCACAATTGGTTTCACACCTGCGAGTGATGTCAGCGAGCAAGTCGATTTCTCGACTGCATCCACGGCTGCTTTGGCTAAACCCACCAGCGGGGCAGTAGATCTTGATTTTGACCACCAATTAACCCAAGTATCTTTTGCCGCCAAAATCAACGGCCCCAAAGAGAGCCTCAGCAATGTTCAAATCACTGGGATACAACACAGCGGCTCTAAAAACTTCTCGGGCACGTTCTCCGACACTGATTTTGTATGGAACACTACCCCTAGTTCATCCACAACGCACTCTTACACCATCAATACCACCTCACAGCTAGCGCAGAGTGTAACCTTTGATACAACCTCCTACAAGAGCCTTGTCACCCAAGAGGGCACTATGATGCTTGCGCCACAAGAGTTTGCAAAAGATGCGGTGACTATAACAATCACCTACCAAGTGACAACCATAGATGGTGGAACGAGATCTTTCTCTCAAGAGATGAAGGTCCCAGCACACCAGTTCGAGAAATCCAAAAAAGCTGTCTATCAGTTTACTATCGATCTGTATGAGGTCTACTACATCCGCTTGGATGGAGTCTCAAACGAGCAGTGGAATGACAAAACCTTAGAGTTGGAGGTGGAGGATATGTACTTCAATCTCACGGGCAACACACGAGCGTACAACTGGGTGGATCACACCACTGGAGAGGATAGGCTGACCATAGGGATAGAAT
>CAYJLY010000004.1:72279-84295 GCA_964371385.1 uncultured Rikenellaceae bacterium | reverse complement strand
TGTCCGTAAGTTGAAAAAAGTTCTACTTTTTTCTCAGCTGGAAGATAGCTCATTTGCTTCTTAAAGTTTTAATTGGTTAATAATTGAGCCGACAAAGGTAAGTAATATTTCTTTTAATCGCAAATTTTCAGTAACTTTGTTCGAATTCTAACAGATAAAACCCAAAGAGTTATGACGTTTCTAAAAATCCCCTCCTCTGAAAAGAGCTTAAAGAGCCTTGCACTGATTATCGCCTTGGTGGGCGCAGTGAATTTTGCCTTGGCGCAAACGACCCTGCTGCCACGACCACAAAAACTTGAATTAACGCAAGGTGCAACAAAGATCGACGCCATTAGCCTTACAGATAACTCTCTCAAACAGGCAAGTTCTCTGCTGGAAACAATAGAGCTCCCACTCGGCGTGAAAGGCACGAAAATGCACATTGCTCTTGTGGATTCTATCCCCAGCGCAGGGCTTCACTCGGACGAAACCTACGCTTTGAGCATCTCCAAAAAAGGGATAAACATCAAGGCGACCTCCACCAAGGGTCTGTATTGGGGGGCGGTGACTCTCAAACAACTGCTTGATGAGTACGCGGGGCGATCAATTCCGCACCTTGAGATTATCGACTGGCCATTGTTCGAGATTCGAGGTCTGATGCAGGATGTTGGACGCAGGTATATCTCTATGGACGAACTCAAGCGCCAAGTGCGTGTGCTTTCGCGCTACAAAATGAATGTGTTTCATTGGCACCTAACCGAACATCACGGCTGGCGACTGGAAAGCAAACTCTACCCCCAGCTAGCCGCTGCCGATAATATGACCCGTGACAAGGGCGGCTACTACACGCAGCAGGAGGCACGTGAGCTGATGGAATATTGCAAAGCGCACAACGTAATGCTCATACCCGAGATAGATATGCCCGGGCATAGCGATGCCTTTATCCGTGCCTTTGGGGTAGATATGCAGAGCCCTCGTGGTACGGAGATACTCAAAGAACTGCTTGCGGAGGCTTGCGAGGTTTTTGATAGTGTGCCCTATTTGCATATCGGCACTGACGAGGCGCATTTCACTAGCGAGACTTTCTGCGATGAGATGGTCGAACACGTGCGCTCATTGGGTAAGAAAGTAATCTCGTGGAATCCTGGATGGGACTACAAGGCTGGCGAGATTGATATGACCCAAATGTGGAGCTATCGAGGTAAACCCACTGTGGGGGTGCCTGCCATTGATAGTAAGTATCACTACCTGAATCACTTTGATGTTTTTGCAGATATAGTTGGGCTCTACACCAGCCGCATAGGCAATGTTGAGAGTGGCGACGGTCAAATCGCAGGCAGTATTCTAGCGATTTGGCACGATAGGATGGTTGAGAATGAACGTAAAATGGCGGACGAAAATAGTCTGTACCCCAACCTTTTGGCTCTCGCTCAAAGAGCGTGGCTTGGGGGTGGTTATCAATACTATGATGAGATGGGCACGAATCTTGTGAAAGGCAGTGAGGCTTTCGATGATTTTGTGGATTTCGAGAGTCGTATGCTGTGGCACAAAAAGCACAACTTCGAGGGCTACCCTTTCTCGTATGTCAAACAAAGCGATGCGCAATGGATGATTACCGACCCTTTCCCCAACGAAGGAGACCTCGCAAAGAGTTTCGAGCCCGAAAAAGAGCTCAAAGAAAATTACCAATACCAAGGCAAAGAATATGGTACAAAGCTAGCCTACGGATCGGGATTTTATCTTCGCCACCCGTGGGGCGAGGCTATCCTAAAGGGCTTTTATGAGAAACCCCAACCCAACCATACAGCCTATGCTTGGACTTGGGTTTATTCACCTGTGGCGCAAGAAGTTGGACTTTGGTTTGAGACTCAGAATTACTCTCGTTCCGAAAAAGACATACCCCCCACGCAGGGAACTTGGGACTACAAGAAAAGCCAAATATGGATCAACGATCAGTTGGTGTCACCCCCAGTGTGGGTCAGCTCTCACACTGTCAAATCAAACGAAATCCCCCTTTCAAACGAGAATATGGTCAGTCGAGATCCACGACCCGTGAAACTCAAACAAGGGTGGAATAAGGTGCTGGTGAAACTTCCAGTGGCGGGATTCACTAGCGCTGAGGTGAGACTAGTGAAATGGATGTTCGAAGCGGCGTTTGTGACTATGGATGGGCGGGATAGAGCACCCGGCTTGATATATAGCGTGGATATGACTTTGCCATAATATTTTAGAGGGATCTTGCGTTTGAAAATATGCCCCTTCTCATTGCGTGTGGTGCTTACTTATCAAAGGTGTTGTTTATCTGAGAGAAAAAACCTATCTTTGTCACTTAAAAAAAATATTAAATACGAAAAATAATAATGGGAATTACCGAAAGTCTTATTAAACTCTTTGTGGGTAGCAAATCAGATCGCGACCGCAAAGAGATACAACCTCTTGTTAATCAGGCTCTTGCCATGGGAGGGCAGGTTGAAAACCTCTCGCACGATGAGTTGCGTGCTCGCACTGAAGCCCTAAAAGCACAGATACGCACAGCGCTTGAACCTACGGATAAAGAAATTGCAACGCTAAAAGCACAGATGGAGGGCGAGATGCCAGTTTCGAAAAAAGAGGCGCTAGGCAACCAAGTCGATGCTCTGGGCAAAACCCAGCTAGAGATTATCGAAGAGCAACTTATCGGCATGCTACCCGAGGTGTTTGCCATTGTTAAGGATACGGCTCGCCGCCTTTCGCAGAACGATACTATCACTGTTACGGCATCGGAGTTTGACCGTGAGCTTGCTACGGTACATGATTTTGTGGATATAGATGGTGATAAGGCTATCTTCCAGAGCCAATGGACTGCTGGTGGTAATCTCATTAAGTGGGATATGGTTCACTACGATGTGCAGCTCTTTGGTGGTGCGGCGCTCCACCTAGGAAAAATCGCCGAGATGGCAACGGGTGAGGGTAAAACCCTTGTGGCAACTCTTCCTGTGTTCCTTAATGCATTGTGTGGTCGTGGGGTTCACGTTGTGACTGTCAATGAGTATTTGAGTCGTCGTGACTCTGAGTGGATGGGTCCATTGTATATGTTCCATGGTCTGTCGGTGGATTGTATCGACAAACACCAGCCGAACTCTGAGGCTCGTCGCAAGGCATATAACTGTGATATTACTTTTGGAACCAACAACGAGTTTGGTTTTGACTACCTGCGTGATAATATGGCGAACGATAAAGATGATTTGGTGCAACGCAAACATCACTTCGCAATTGTCGATGAGGTTGACTCGGTATTGATCGATGATGCTCGTACGCCTTTGATTATCAGTGGTCCAGTGCCCAAGGGCGAGGATCAACTCTTCGAGGAGTATGTATCGCCGGTTGAGAATCTGTTTAATCTTCAAAAATCGCTTACCTCTTCGACCCTTATCGAGGCAAAGAAACTCATAGAGAAAGGCGAAAATGCCGAAGGTGCAAAGCTGCTTTATCGTGCTCACAAGGGTCTTCCTAAGAGCAAACCCCTTATCAAGTTCCTCTCGGAGCAGGGCACCAAAGCCTTGATGCTTAAGAGCGAGAACTTCTTCATGCAAGACAATTCTAAGCGCATGGGCGAGGTGATAGACGAACTTTATTTTGTGATCGACGAAAAGAGCAATTCAGTTGAACTCACCGACAAAGGTATAGATGCTCTATCGGCTCGTTTCGAGGATAAGCGTTTCTTTATCCTACCCGATATTGGAGGTTCGATTGCCGAGCTTGAGAAAAGCGACTTGAGCGCAGAGGAGCGCCAAGCGAAAAAAGATAATATGTTGGCAGAATATGCAGTGAAATCGGAGCGTATCCACACTGTAAACCAACTTCTGAAAGCCTACGCTATGTTCGAAAACAATACCGAATATATCGTTGCTGACAATAAAGTGAAAATCGTAGACGAGCAGACTGGTCGTATCTTGGAGGGTCGCCGCTACTCGGACGGACTCCACCAAGCGATCGAGGCTAAGGAGCGAGTGAGAGTCGAGGCTGCAACTCAGACTTTTGCTACTGTTACTCTTCAGAACTACTTCCGTATGTTCCACAAGCTATCGGGTATGACCGGTACTGCCGAGACTGAAGCAGCTGAGTTCTGGAATATCTACAAACTGGATGTGGTTGTTATCCCAACCAACCGCCCCATCTCTCGCAAGGACTACAACGATTTGATCTATAAGACCAAACGTGAGAAATATGCAGCCGTAATCGAGAAAGTAAACGAGCTTGTGGCCGAGGGTCGCCCTGTCCTAGTGGGTACAACTTCGGTTGAAATCTCGGAGCTACTCTCGAAGATGCTTAAACTACGTGGCATCAAACACAACGTACTAAACGCCAAGCAACACCAAAGCGAGGCGATGATCGTTGCTGAGGCAGGTCGTGCAGGTCAGGTGACCATCGCAACCAACATGGCAGGTCGTGGTACGGACATCAAACTCAGCAAAGAGGTTAAGGATGCAGGTGGTCTTGCTATCATTGGTACGGAGCGTCATGAGAGCCGCCGCGTGGACCGTCAGTTGAGAGGTCGTGCGGGTCGTCAGGGTGACCCAGGATCGTCACAGTTCTTTGTGTCGTTGGAGGACAACTTGATGCGTTTGTTCGGGTCGGAGCGTATTGCTAAGATGATGGATATGATGGGTCTAAAAGATGGCGAGGCAATTCAGGCGAAGATGATTACCAAGGCTATTGAGCGTGCGCAACGCAAAGTGGAGGAAAATCACTTCGGTGTACGTAAACGCCTTCTGGAATATGATGATGTGATGAACTCTCAGCGTGAGGTGGTTTATTCTCGTCGCCGCCACTCACTCTACGGAGAGCGTATCGAGGTGGATCTTCAGAATTTGGTTGACGACTATGCAGTTTCGCTAGTTAATAACTATCGTGGTGGCTCGTTCGAGGATTTCCGCATGGAGGTTATCACCCTAATTGGTATGGAGCCTACGTGCACCGAGAAAGAATATTCAGATTTGAGCGATAATGCCTTGGCGGACAAACTTGCCGAGGATATGCAAAACACCATGAAGCGCCACGCTGATGTGATTGCCAAGACTGCTCTACCCGTTCTAACGAACATCCACAATGAGCATGGCGATAGCTACGAAAATATCTCTATCCCTATCACCGATGGACGCCGTGGAATCAATATTCCAGTGAACCTTAAAAAGGCGATCGAAACCGAGGGACAGCAGATTTTCAAGGCGCTCACACGCGTGTTGATGCTGGTTCAGATTGATGATTTCTGGAAAGAACACCTACGTGAGATGGACGAATTGAAACAATCGGTTCAAAATGCTAGCTACGAGCAGAAAGATCCACTTTTGATTTACAAGTTTGAATCTTTCGAGCTGTTTAAGGGAATGTTGGAACGTTACAGTGCGGCTGTTCTTTCTATGCTACTAAAGGCTCACCTTCCAGTGGCACAGAACCAACCAAACCAAGAGCAGCAGGCTGCACAGGTCAAAGCTCAACAGCAGGCTCAAGCACAAATGGAGGCACGCCGCCGTGAGCAGCAAGCGCAAATGCAGCGCTTGCAAGCCTCTCGTAATGAGGCGATGGCTAATGCTGGGAGTGGTGAGAAACAAAAACCTGCTCCTGCGGTTGCAGAAAAAAGTGTGGGTCGCAATGACCTTTGTCCTTGTGGTTCAGGCAAGAAATACAAGGCTTGCCACGGTAAATAATCAACACTAGTGTAACAATGAAAATTGTTATTGACGACAAAATACCTTATATCAGCGGAGTGTTTGAACGCTTCGCTGATGTTGTATATACCCCTGGCGTAGAGATCTCCCCCGCTATGGTAGAGGATGCCGATGCGCTGATTATTCGCACTCGCACCCTTTGCAATAAGGAACTGCTGCAAGGCTCTAGGGTGAGAGTTATCGCCACGGCGACCATAGGTTTCGATCATATAGATATGCCTTATTGCGCAGGCGAGGGAATTGCGGTGCATAGAGCTGCAGGGTGTAATGCTCGAGCAGTGGCGCAATGGGTGTTTGGGGGTTTGAGGGAGCTGAATTGGCAGGAGGGAGTGCTAGGAATTGTGGGTGTAGGAAACGTGGGGAGCGAGGTGGAGAAAATGGCATTGGAGAGAGGGTTTGAGGTACTGCGATGCGATCCTCCTCGTGCTCAGAGAGAAGGCGCAGAGGGCTTTGTGAGTATGGATGAGATGCTGGAGCGTTCGGATATTGTCACGGTGCACCTGCCGCTAGAGATGAGCACACGAGGGTTGATAGACGAAGATTTTTTCTCTAAAATAAAACAAGGCGCAACATTTTTGAACTCCTCTCGTGGAGAGGTGGTCGATGAGGGTGCGCTAAAACAAGCCATCAAAAGCGAGCGTTTGTCATCTGTCGCACTAGATGTATGGGCAAGTGAACCTAACATAGATAAAGAGCTACTCGAGATGGTAAGCATTGCCACCCCTCATATTGCAGGCTACTCCTCAAGGGGCAAGGCACGAGGCACTCAGATGGTTGTTCGAGCGGTGGCACAAGAGCTAAACATCAGCGAACTAGAGGATTGGACAGTTGGCACGACTTTCACCCTAGAGGAGCCCGAGACCTATGATATTATGGCAGACGATGCAGCACTTAGAACTGCTAGCGATAAATTTGAAACCCTCAGGGGTACGTATAAATTCCGATAAACAAACTTTAATAAAATGCGAGAAGTAAGAGCAAAAAAAGCCCTCGGGCAACACTTCCTAACCAATCTTGATATTGCCTACAATATCACCGATGCACTGCGTCGCGAGGGCAAAGTTATCGAAGTGGGCCCTGGGATGGGAGTTCTCACCCAATATCTAGTGAATCGCCCTGAGCTTGATCTTCAAGTGGCGGAGATTGACAGCGAGAGTGTGGTCTATCTCAAAGAGGTTTACCCCGAAAAGCTCGCAGGTCGCATCATAGAGGGTGACTTCCTGAAGATGGATCTCACCACTCCCTACCCCGAAGGACTTTCGGTGATTGGGAACTTTCCTTATAATATTTCGAGTCAGATATTTTTCCACATCCTCGAACATCGTGACTCGGTGAGCGAGGTGGTGGGTATGCTCCAAAAAGAAGTCGCTGTGCGACTAGCTGCGCCTCCAACGGGCAAGGACTACGGAATTTTGAGCGTACTGCTTCAGGCTTACTATGATATTGAATACCTCTTTGATGTGGGGCCTGAGAATTTCAATCCGCCCCCAAAAGTCAATAGTGGGGTGATACGCCTAGTGCGCAACAATGTGCAGAGCCTGAATTGTGATGAAGTATTGATGAAAAAAATCATCAAGGCCTGCTTCAACCAGCGCCGCAAGACCATACGCAACTCTTTGAGTGCTTTGTTTCCACAGCTGCGTGACTCGGAGTGTCGTTTTTTCACACTGCGCCCCGAGCGTTTGAGTGTCGAGGACTTCGTGGAGCTAACAAATTTTGTGAGCGAAAATACAAAGGGTTAAACCACACGCACCACTACATTTTTTTATGAAGTCACCTCGTTTTTTAGACTAGAATTGATAAATCGCAAAGTGGGTGATTTTGAAAATCCAATTATTATGCGTAATTTTATTGTCAACTAGCCCATAGCGTATCGATAATGATATATAGATTCATCGTGACAAGCACGCAGGGTCGGGAACTAGTTCATAAAATGAATACTATTATAAAAATAGACCAATGAAAAAATTATTACTACTTCTGGTGTTTCTGCTTCCATGTGTAGCCACGGCACAAAACACTGAAAACCCCAAAGCAAATCAAGAGCAAATAGACGATCTTCTCAAACAAATCACCGATTATCTCGCTGCTGAAAACTATGAGAAATCTTTTGAGTTGTGCCACCAAGCACTCGAGCTAGGCTCGCCCGAGGCAGCCTATTATCTCTCGCTCCATTACGGCAAAGGGTCGGGAGTTGCGCGAGACACCGTGAAATCTATCGAACTAATGCAGAAAGCGATGGACATGGGGGATGTAGATGCGATGGCCGAGATTGCCCACGTCTATTCAATGGGGAGTTACGGTTATCCTCAAGACTATCAAAAAGCTGTAGAATACTTCACAGAAGCCTCCCAAGGAGGTTCTGCGTTTGCCCTTTTCCAATTAGGGTTCTACTATCTCCATGGAATCGAAGTGGAGCAGGACTTAAACAAAGGTATCTCTTTGATTAAATCAGCCGCAGACTCAAATTTGTCCGAGGCGCAACTGTGGTATGCGAACTATCTTCTTGGGAGCCCAAATAGTGATTCTGCTTACTCCGAGGCATTTAACTATGTGTCCTCTGCCGCTGAGCAAGGCAATCTTGCTGCCTTGGCAATGTTGGGGAGATATTATATTTCTGGAGTGGGAGTTCCCCCTGACACAGTTCACGCCATTGAGATTTATAAATCCCTCTCGGATGCGAACTATGGAGAGGGGATGTTCCTCTATGGAGCAGCGCTTTATGATGGTTTTGTTCCAGGGGGTAATGCTCAAGAGGGTATAGAATTTATTAAACGAGCAGCCCAGGCCAACTACGCCGAGGCTCAGTATCAATATGGGCGACTTTTAATTGATAATAATTTTTCTAACCCCGAAATTCAAAGTGAAGGTTTTGAATACATCAGAGCGGCTGCTAACCAAACAAATTACACCGCTATCGAAGAACTAGGACGACTTTACATGTCGGGAATTGGAGTTGAGCAAAACACAGAAAAAGCGCTTGATGCTTTCAAATATCTCTATGAACTTGGCTTACCTATTGGAAAATACCTATACGGGTGGATGATACTAGAGGGACACACAGATGAAGATGAAAACTTTGCAATAGAGCTGTTGACTGCTGCTTCGAATGATGGTGTGGTTGATGCATCTGCTCAACTAGCAGCCTACTACTTCAATAAAAACAACTTGCTGCAACATTACCACTACATCGAAATTGCAGCCCTAGGAGGTAACTCCTATTCACAATATCGTTACGGGCAGGCACTGTTAGAGGGAGGCATATATGGTGAATCAAATAAGGAGAAGGCAATATTTTGGTTGAGGAGCTCGGCTGAGCAAGGTGTTCAAGAGGCAATCTCCTTGCTTGAGAATATTGAAAGTGGGAAGAATAATCCCCAGCCACAGAATTCGGAGTATAAAGGTGGCTCGAATTTTGAGTTTAAGCCCCGAAAATAGTTAACTGACGATCTCTACATGAAATAAATATCTCCAAAAGCACTAATTAAGTGTTTTTGGGGATGTTTTGTTTTCAGTATTCTCTAAAAATACCTACCTTTGGGGATGGAATTTATCAATAACCTAAAAATATAAAATAATGGCAGAATTTACTTACGAACCATGCTATCAACTAGGGGAAGATACCACTGAGTATCGCTTAGTGTCGAAAGAAGGCGTTAGCGTTGTGGAATGCGACGGACGCAAAATCCTTAAAGTAGCTCCCGAGGCTTTGGAGATGCTCTCAAAAGAGGCTTTCGCGGATGTGTCGTTCTACTTGCGTTCATCTCACCTTCAAAAACTAGCCAATATCCTTGAGGATGGTGAGGCTAGCGACAATGACAAATTTGTTGCCTACACCATGCTTGCCAACCAAATCGTGGCAGCCGAAGGCGAACTGCCAACCTGCCAAGACACAGGTACGGCTATCATCGTGGGTCAAAAAGGCGAGGATGTGTACACTGGCGTAGACGATGCAAAGCACCTCTCGAAAGGCGTTTTTGACACCTACCAAGAGCGTAACTTGCGTTTCTCGCAAGTGGTTCCTTACACTATGATAGACGAGAAAAACTCAGGTAATAACCTTCCAGCACAGGTCGATATCTACTCGACTCAGGGCGCGGCATATAAATTCTTGTTTATGACCAAGGGAGGTGGTTCGGCAAATAAAACCTACCTCTACCAGCAAACCAAAGCTCTTTTGACCGAAGAGGGCTTGACTAAGTTTGTGAAAGATAAAATTCGTGACCTAGGTACTTCGGCTTGTCCTCCTTACCACCTTGCATTGGTGATTGGTGGTACATCGGCAGAGGCTAACCTTGCGGCTGTTAAGAAAGCGTCGGCTCACTATTATGACAACCTACCAACAACGGGTAACGATTCAGGTCGTGCGTTCCGTGATTTGGAGTGGGAAGAGAAGATCACCAAAATCTGTCAAGAAAGCGGTGTTGGAGCTCAGTTTGGTGGAAAATATTTGGTACACGACGTGAGAGTTATCCGTATGACTCGCCACGCTGCATCTTGTCCAGTGGGCATGGGTGTGAGCTGTTCGGCCGACCGTAATATCAAAGCGAAAATCACCGAAGATGGTCTTTTCCTTGAGCAATTGGAGAAAAACCCTGCTAAATTCCTTCCAGCAATGGCGCCTCAGATGGCTCCTGCGGTTGAGATTGACCTAGACAAAGGTATGGACTACGTCCGTGCTGAACTAGCGAAATATCCAATTAAGACTCGCTTGAACCTGAAAGGTACGCTAATCGTAGCTCGTGATATTGCACACGCCGAGATCAAAAAACTCATTGACGCAGGCAAACCCATGCCTCAGTACTTTAAAGACCACCCTGTGTACTATGCAGGCCCAGCTAAGACTCCTAAGGGAATGGCATCAGGTTCGTTCGGACCAACCACGGCTGGTCGTATGGACCCTTATGTGGATGAGTTCCAATCTTTGGGTGGATCGATGATTATGGTTGCCAAAGGTAACCGCACGCAACAAGTCACTGACGCTTGTAAGAAGCATGGCGGTTTCTATATTGGTTCTATTGGTGGACCAGCGGCTATTTTGGCGCAAAGCTCTATCAAGTCGGTTGAACTAGTGGACTTCGAGGAACTTGGAATGGAGGCTGTGCGTAAGATCTACGTAGAGAACTTCCCTGCCTTTATCATCGTAGACGACAAGGGTAACGATTTCTTCGCAGAATTGTAGTCCTAGAAGATCTATTCAATAATAAAAGCGGCAAGTACTTCTGATGAGTGCTTGCCGCTTTTGTGTTTAGCTAACTATTATGAAAAATAAGCGGAACCCTCCACCAAGGAGAGTTCCGCTTAAATATTAGTAGTATGTGTGGGTGTTTACCACCACCCAGCGCCCTGACTGTTAAATTGATCCACCTTGAACAACGCTCCAGCCAATGATTTGACCATTAAACATGATTCTATTGTCATCAATGCTCCACTCAAACTCCATAGCCTCGCCCGCTGTGAGCGGTAGAGATGTCGTGGTGGTCCATTGGTGAACCTCGCCATCTACGATGTACTCTGCTATCACAGTGCCAGCGGCAATATCTTGTGGTGCTACCATAATACTGTAGGTATCGCCATTTTGCAAGGGAGTGAAGGTCGTAACATCACCCGAGGCAACAAAGGTGCCATTGGCAATATTACAGTCTACGTTTGGCATGGCATAGAAATTTAGGCTACCGCCCGTTCTACCAACCACATTAATTGAAACTGCAGCTGTACGAGCCACAAAAGAAAACTGAGGAGTAAGTTGTTTTGTTGACGATATTTGAGCTGTTAGTAGGTGACTTTCTTTGAAATCCCTCTGAGATGATTGATCAGCTTTCACTTTAAAAGTAAAAGCTCCATCTATATCCTCGGTATAGGGATAGACAGCAATAAAAGATAGACTTTGATCGTCGTCTTCATACTCAATTGGATCAACACTCTTGAAAGTGTTACCGGTGAACGTATACACTACGTCACTCTCAAATACATCTCCTCCTTCAAAAGCAGTAACAGAGATATTGTCATTCGACTGGAAACCTGTAAAGGTAGAGGCTCCCGAGAATGTGCTAGTGAACGCCACTTCAAGCTCTTCGGGTTCAGGCTCGGGCGTTGGAGGAGGTGTGGGCGAGGGAGAATCTCCTCCGCCACATCCACTTAGTGCCAATAGCAAAAATGCACCGTATGTTAAAATGTTCTTTTTCATAATCTTATTCTACTATTGGATGATGCTTACTGATTTGAAAGGCCCGTAGGTTGTAGGGTTTGTACCTGCAGGAGGAGTGAAAGTCATTGCGCTAGTATTCACGTAAGATGAGTTTGCGGTGTTTACCTCCAGCTCAAGATTC
>CAYJLY010000004.1:65350-72179 GCA_964371385.1 uncultured Rikenellaceae bacterium | reverse complement strand
TGCGCTAGTATTCACGTAAGATGAGTTTGCGGTGTTTACCTCCAGCTCAAGATTCAAAAGATTAACGTTATCAAATAATCTTGTTCCAAAGCTTACGAAGCCTGAAGTTGCAGTAAGAGAAAGTTTCGTAAGCGCGGTACAGTTGTAGAACGCTGAATTTTCTACGGTAGTGGCTGCTGGCAGAGCTAGAGTAGCTAGTTTTGAACAGCCGTAAAATGCCGATGTTCCAATAGTAGTAGCCACAGGAAGATTAACCTCTGTTAGAGCAGTACAACTCCTGAACACCGTGCTACTAATTGTGGTTGCCATAGGCAAATCTACTTTTACAAGTGCAGTTGCACCTTCGAATGCTGAATAACCAATGGTAGTTGCCTTAGGAAGAGATATTTCCATAAGAGCGTTACAGCCCTCAAAAGCGTCAAAGCTTAGTTCGGTTACCTCGGGTAGATTTACACTTTTAAGGACATTAGACCCACTGAAAGCGTCGCTGCCAATTATTCTAGCCTTAGGGAAATCAACACTCACTAGTTTATCACAGTTGTAGAAAGCCGAATTACCAATGGTTGCTACCTCTGCAAGGGTGATAGATTCGAGTGATGCACACTCATAGAATGCTGATGTTCCAATAGTAGTAGCCACAGGAAGATTAACCTCTGTTAGAGCAGTACAACTCCTGAACACCGTGCTACTAATTGTGGTTGCCATAGGCAAATCTACTTTTACAAGTGCAGTTGCACCTTCGAATGCTGAATAACCAATGGTAGTTGCCTTAGGGAGAGATATTTCCGTAAGAGCATTACAGCCCTCAAAAGCATCATAGTCAAGCTCGGTTACCTCGGGTAGATTTACACTTTTAAGGACATTCGATCCGCTGAAAGCGTCACTGCTAATTGTTCTCACCTTAGGTGCGTCTACTTCAAGTAGTTTGTCGCAGTTGTAGAAAGCTGAACGTCCGATAGCGCTTGCCTCTGCCAGTACAACTTTTGCAATGGCTTGGTTTCCCGAGAAAGTGTTGTTATACATAGCTGTCAGATGTGGGAATACCAAAGTAATATCACGACTGGTTGCTAGTGCAGCATCAAGAGCTGCGTATAGACCATTAAACTGATCCATATTTTGAACTGTTGCATCGTTCACAACCCATTCGTTGGTAGTGGTTGGGTAGGATGTCGCGCTGTAATCGGCTAGGAATAGGTTAGAGCTATAGCCAGGTTTGCTGGTCCAATCTATTACCATGCCATTGATTTTGATAGTCTGTTGAGCAAGGTTCCACTCATAGACATATTGTACACCAGCCTCGAATTGAAGTTGTACGCGTGGAGTCCAAACGTGGGTCTCGCCTGCGATGGTTAGGCTTGCAAATGTGGTATTTGCCGCTACTGCCTGAGGTGCAATCAGTGCCTTGAATCCAGCCTTGTCGTTCAGAGCTGCATTGATGGTGGTGGCAGTGCCTGTGGTGCTAAATGTGTTGTTGAGTAGATCGCACGAAATCATGTTCTGAGCCTCAAAGCTCAAGGTTGCAGTTGTAATGTCACCGCCAGTGATAACATTCACAATAATGTTAGCACCCTTGTGACTGAACTCTAGATTTGGCTTCGAGCTAGAAGTTGGAGCGATGGTCGCGGTGAGAAGGTCGCTGTTTGTGTAGTTAGCGGCAACAGTTTGGTCTGGATTGATTGTGAAATCAAATTTGCCTGCTGTTTGTGTAGCAGCTGGATAAGAAGCAGTGAAGGTGAGTTGTTGACCAGGGCGAGTATACTCGATAGGATCAGTACTAGTAAAGTTCGTTCCATCATAGCTGTAGCTAACGTTTTCGGCAACGGCAGTTGTACCTTCAAATGCTGACACCGAAATTACGTCACCAGACTCAAAGCCCGTACCGTTTACTTTGGATAGAATGTCGCTGGTGAAAGAGATAGCCTCTCCTTTGGGTTTCACCTCATCTGGGCTTACTAGCCCCTCGCTACAGGAGAACATCACAGCAGCAATTAGTGGTAGTAGAAATCTTTTCATTGATTTTGTTTGTTTTGGTTAATTATTTTTGTTAGAACTTAATTTGTTAATTCGATTGGTCTATATCCCTATACAGAGACTCTGCAGTATGTTTTAAAGTCAAGAGTCCAAAATTTAATATATCAAATTTACGAATTAACTCTTTAATAAACAAATATTTAGTCTAAGATTTTACCAGCCCTGTATCTAACACCCTGCCCCTCACCCATATAGCTTATCTAAAACGAAATATTCACGGCGAATTCCGTGCTATGCGAGTTTCATTAAAAAAGCGAGGATAGATCCCATTTAGGGGTCTATCCTCGCTTATCGATAGTTTATACTCTACTGCGGGAGAAGTAATTATACCCTCGCCAATAGTAGGGATTTATCAGACTTTGATTTCAACTTCAACACCCGATGGAAGCTCTAGTTTCATAAGAGCGTCGATGGTTTTAGGAGTTGAGCTATAGATATCCAAAACTCTCTTGAAAGTAGAGATTTGGAACTGCTCGCGTGACTTCTTGTTAACAAAAGTCGAACGGTTTACAGTAAAGATCTTCTTGTTAGTTGGCAATGGAATTGGACCACTAACAACAGCTCCAGTTGATTTCACAGTTTTTACGATCTTCTCAGCAGACTTGTCCACCAAATTGTGATCGAATGATTTAAGTTTAATTCTTATTTTTTGACTCATTTTATTTTTGGTGGTTTTGATTATTCAACATCTTTGATACGGCCAGTAGACTGTTCGATGATCTCCTTAGCTAGGTTAGCAGACACTGCATCGAAGTTCGAGAACTCCATAGAAGATGTCGCGCGACCTGAAGAGATAGTACGAAGTACAGTTACATAACCAAACATCTCTGAAAGAGGTACTTTAGCTTTGACAACGCGTGCGTTACCTTTTTGCTCCATACCTGACACTTGACCACGACGCTTGTTCAAGTCACCGATGATATCACCCATGTTCTCCTCTGGAGTCACAACCTCAACAGCCATGATAGGCTCCATGATAACTGGTGACGCTTTTAGAGCTGCGTGACGGAAACCTTGACGAGCAGCGATTTCGAATGATAGAGCATCCGAGTCAACTGGGTGGAAAGAACCATCCTTAAGTGTAACTTTCATTGAGTCGATTGGGTAACCTGCCAATGAACCATTGTCCATAGCTGTGGTAAAGCCTTTTTGAACCGCAGGGATAAATTCCTTAGGAATGTTACCACCCTTAACAACGTCAACAAACTCAAGGCCAGTGAACTCTTTGTTCTCACATGGTCCAAGTTCGAAGATGATGTCGGCGAATTTACCACGACCACCAGTCTGCTTCTTGAATACCTCGCGGTGCTCAACATTCGAGGTCAAAGCCTCTTTGTAGTTCACCTGAGGAGCACCTTGGTTGATCTCAACACCAAACTCACGACGCAAGCGGTCAACGATGATCTCCAAGTGAAGCTCACCCATACCCGAGATAACGGTTTGACCCGAGTTCTCGTCAGTTTTAACGGTGAAGGTTGGATCTTCTTCAGCAAGTTTAGCTAGACCAACGCCCAATTTATCAAGATCTTTCTGAGTTTTAGGCTCAACCGCCAAACCGATTACTGGCTCAGGGAAAGTCATAGACTCAAGAACGATTTGTGCTTTTTCGTCGCAAAGAGTGTCGCCAGTGCGAACATCTTTGAAACCAACCGCAGCAGCGATATCACCCGCACCAACGAACTCAATAGGGTTCTGCTTGTTAGCGTGCATTTGGTAGATACGAGATATACGCTCTTTCTTACCCGAGCGGCTGTTGAAGGTGTAAGAACCTGCATCTAGTTTACCTGAGTAAACACGGATGAAACCAAGACGACCTACGAATGGGTCGGTTGCAATCTTAAATGCAAGTGCACAGAAAGGATCAGTCTCAGATGGTTTACGAGAAGTCTCTTCTTCGGTTTGAGGGTCAGTACCCACGATAGCCTCGATATCCATTGGAGATGGAAGGTAGGCGATAACCGAGTCCAAAAGAAGCTGGACACCTTTGTTTTTGAACGATGATCCACAAAGCATAGGGATAACGCTCATATTGATAGTCGCTTTGCGAAGAGCAACGATGATTTCCTCAGCTGTGATGCTTTCTGGATCTTCGAAGAATTTCTCCATAAGTGCATCGTCAGAGGCAGCAACCTCTTCGATCATAAATGCACGAGCAGCAGCAGCCTCTTCGGCTAGTTCAGCTGGGATTTCAGTGATGTTGTAGTTATCACGAACGGTTTTGTCATCGAAGTAGATGTAAGCTTGATTGTACACCAAGTCAATCACACCCTCGAATTTATCTTCCGCACCGATAGGAAGTACGATAGGTACTGCGTTAGCACCAAGACGCTCTTTCACTTGCGCACAAACGCTAGCGAAGTCTGCACCCGTACGGTCCATTTTGTTAACATAACCGATACGTGGAACATTGTACTTGTCAGCCTGACGCCATACAGTCTCAGACTGAGGCTCAACGCCACCAACAGCACAGAAAGTTGCAACCGCACCGTCAAGAACACGCAATGAACGCTCTACCTCTACGGTAAAGTCAACGTGACCTGGGGTGTCGATGATGTTGATTTGGTAAGTGCTGTCTTTGTAAGACCAGAAGGCAGTTGTAGCAGCAGATGTGATTGTGATACCACGCTCTTGCTCCTGAACCATCCAGTCCATAGTTGCACCACCCTCGTGAACCTCACCAATTTTGTGAGTCTTACCTGTGTAGAACAGGATACGCTCAGAGGTAGTGGTCTTACCAGCATCGATGTGTGCCATGATGCCGATATTTCTTGTAAGTTTTAGGTCTCTAGCCATTTTTATTGTCTTGTATCTCTAATTAAAATCTAAAGTGAGCGAATGCTTTGTTGGCCTCAGCCATACGGTGCATCTCTTCTTTACGTTTGATAGCACCACCTTCATTATTGTAGGCAGCAGTAATTTCAGCAGCGAGCTTCTCGGCCATTGAACGACCAGCACGCTTTTTAGAGAATGTAAGCATATAGCGAATTGCTAGTGCTACTTTGCGTTCTGCACGTACCTCCATTGGAACTTGGAATGTTGCTCCACCGATACGGCGTGATTTAACTTCAACTTGTGGTGTGATGTTCTCGAGAGCTTGTTTCCAGATTTCTAGTGGAGTTTTTTCGCTGTCTTTCATCTTCTCACCAACCATATCCAACGTGTCGTAGAATATAGTGTAGGCAATACTCTTCTTACCATCTACCATTAGGTTGTTCACGAAACGAGTTACTAGAACATCACCAAATTTAGGATCTGGAAGTAGAATGCGCTTTTTAGGCGTTGCTTTTCTCATTTTTTCTTTTCTTTTTTTCCCTTCGTACTTTTATACTACGAGGGGACTAAATTTTTAATTCTTTTTCTTGTTTTACTACTAAGAGATAAGATTATTTCTTAGCTGCTGCTGCTTTAGGACGTTTTGTACCGTACTTAGAGCGGCGCTGAGTGCGGCCATCAACTCCTGCTGAGTCGAGAGCTCCACGAACCAAGTGGTAACGCACACCTGGAAGGTCTTTTACACGACCACCACGAACCAATACGATCGAGTGTTCTTGCAAGTTGTGACCCTCACCTGGGATGTAGGCATTTACCTCTTTGCCGTTAGTTAGACGTACACGGGCTACTTTACGCATAGCCGAGTTTGGTTTCTTTGGAGTTGTTGTGTAAACACGAACACAAACTCCACGACGCTGTGGGCAAGCTGCTAGTGCTGGAGATTTTGATTTCTCTACTAGCTCAGTGCGGCCCTTGCGTACAAGTTGTTGAATTGTAGGCATTTCGCTTTTTTGTTTAACTTAAAATTTTAATTAGAGTATACAATTAGGCTGCAAAGGTAAGTATTTTTTTTTAAATTATAACATTTTCACATTCTTTATTATTTTTCAGCTATTTATGGTGCGTGTCAAAGGGAATACAGAGCGTCTTCTATGACTTATTTTCGCAAGTTTACGTTCTTTAGGGAGCCCCGCAAGAGGCTCAGGAGCGTGTTTAACTTAAGTTAAAGATGATTGCCCCGAGTGGGTGGGTGAATACGAGCCGCACTGCCGATGGTTTTCTTCGCAGGGGTGTACGCTACGGGCGAACTGATCTCTGAAAGAGAGCAGTTCGCCCGCGGGGGGAGCGTACGCCCAGCTGTGCATGCTTACATAGGAGACGCACAGCCTCTTCTACGATTTATCTCTCTCTAAATCACTGTCTACTTTAATTCAGGAGCAGCTTAGCGAATGGCTCGCTAAGGTTTTTTTAGCTCCTATTGCTGCTCCAGCTCGTAGTCGCAGGGGCGAAAGCGTACGTCCTGCTGTGTACGCACAGCTAGTGCATACCGATATTTATTATTTCAATGACATTACTATCATTTGCTTGCTAGGGAACTAAACAAAAAGAGTGAATATCATATTTTGATACTCACTCTTTTAGAGCTTATACTATATATATAGTGTGTGTTTTAGCTTTGCGAGGGGGCGCCACCTGTTTGGTTGCCACCATTTTGCCCTGAGTTGCCATCGGGTTTTTGGCGTGGCGCGCGGCGGCGACTATTGCCTGAGCGTCCTGCTCCCTCGCCTCTCTCGTTCTTTTCGCCTTTTGGAGCAGCCTGAGTTTTAGGCTCGTTTTGGGGCTTTGCGGTTTTTGGAGGTTTTGGAGCTTTTTGTGCACCTTCTGCTCTTGGCTCACTTGGGGCGTTTTGCTTGTTTTGAGCTTTGCGTTCAGGATTGTTTCGCTCGGAGTTGCCTTGTCTTTGGCCTCTACCTTGTCCACCTCTTCCTCTGCCTTGACCGCCTTGAGGTTTTTCTCCATTTTGCTG
>CAYJLY010000004.1:58499-65250 GCA_964371385.1 uncultured Rikenellaceae bacterium | reverse complement strand
TGAGCATTCTGGTTCTCGCCTTCTCCTGCGTTTTTATTTTGTTCTTTAGGGTTGTTGTTTTGCCCTTTTCCTTTGGCAGATCGCGAGCGATTTTTGGTATTGGAACGCTTTTGCTTATCGAAGCGAGTAAGGCTATCTTGTCCAACAACATCTTCGATCGAAGGCTCAACGTAGGCGGGTGTTTCAACCACTGCGCTGTACTTTTGAAGGTTAGCCACTTTCTCACCCTTGCGGTTGATCGACATAATGATACGCACCTTGTCGGTGGTCAGAGGTATCTGAAGAGCAGGATTTTTCGGATCTGAAGAGAAATACATCAGACCTCTGAGTGGGTCGCTCTTAACTAGGTAGTAGTTAGCATCCAGTGTTTCAAGGGGCTGGTTCACACGTGGCATACTTGCGCGAGCGTCCACATAGGTATCCATCTCATAGTTCAAGCAGCATTTGAGTTTGCCACACTGACCTGCGAGTTTTTGAGGATTGGGCGAGATGTCTTGCACGCGGGCGGCGTTGATAGATACGCTGGAAAAATTATTCGACCACGTAGCACAACACAGCTCGCGTCCGCAAGCTCCCAAACCACCTATGCGGCCTGCCTCTTGGCGAGCACCAATTTGTTTCATTTCGATGCGCACTCTAAATTCCTCGGCAAACACCTTGATTAGTTCACGGAAATCCACTCTGCCGTCTGCAATATAATAGAATATGGCTTTAGCTCTGTCGGCTTGATACTCCACATCGCCAATTTTCATGTCAAGACCCATTTTGGCGCTGATCTGTCGCGAGCGTATCATGGTTTGATGCTCTAGGGCGATAGCCTCCTGCCAGCGAGAAATATCCATGGCATTTGGGCGGCGCAGCACCGAACGAAATTCGCCTTTGCGGAGTTTGCAACACACCCTTTTCATTTGGCGGTGCACCAGTTCACTGGTCATAGTCACAAGACCTAAGTCATGGCCAATTTGCCCTTCGACCACAACCATATCACCTTTTTTGATGTCTAGTTTGCGGCTGTTATCGAAGAACTCTTTACGGGTGTTCTTAAATTGCACCTCAATGAGAGTGTTCTCTGAGAGTGGGTTAGGTATTTCGCCCAGCCAGTCGTGAACAGTTAGTTTTTGTCCCCCGTCAATCGAGCTTACGACTTTCTCGCCACTATGTGGGTCGATGTCGAGACTGCATCCACGGGTTATATTTGTTATTTTTGACATTTTGTATTTTTATTTTTCGTTAAGACCCCGCATTCACGTGAGGTCTTAAATTTTTAGCCCCCTCCCCTGTGGGAGAGTGAGCCTATTTTAGTGCTTTATATGCCGTTACTCCTTCTTCGAGGAACTGCACAAAGCCTGCCACATCCAAGTCATAGGCACGAGGAGCGACTAGTAGTTTGTCGGTTGCTGGGTCGATCAAGCAGTAGTAGGGTTGGGCGTTTACACCGAAACGCTCTATCTGCCAAGCGGCGTTGATCTTGCCTATGGTCTTTTTTACACGTCCGTTGTCGTCTATAATCCATTGATCTTCGGGGAGTTCCTTGCGATCGTCTATATAAAGAGCGATAATCACGTAGTCCTCGCGTAGGATTTTTGCCACCGCAGGATCGCTCCACACGTTAGCCTCCATCTCACGGCAGTTCACACAGCCGTGACCCGTGAAATCCAAGAATACTGGCTTGCCTACTGCATTGGCGTATTCTAGCCCTTCGTTGAAATCGAAGAAACCCTCCAAGCCGTGAGGTAGGTGTAGGAAGTCGCTGTGTTTTGGTTTGCCACCCTCGATCTTCGTTACGTCAAGGTAGCTCGATGAGCCACCCGAGACACCCGTACCGCCAGAGGTGATATTAAAGTCCATAGTAGACATAGGAGGCAGGTAACCCGAGAGAGCTTTCAGAGGCGCGCCCCACATTCCTGGGATCAAATACACAACGAACGAGAATGTGATAATAGCCATAAATAGGCGTTTCACCGAGACGTGATCCGATGGAGAGTCGTGCGAGAAGCGAAGTTTACCCAATAGGTACAAGCCCATCAGAGTGAAGATTACTATCCATAGAGCCAAGTACACCTCACGATCTAGCAAGCCCCAGTGGTAGGTTTGGTCGGCAACCGAAAGGAACTTAAGACCCAGCGCAAGCTCGATGAAACCAAGTACTACTTTCACAGAGTTTAGCCATCCGCCCGACTTTGGAAGGTTCTTCAGTAGCGATGGGAAGAAAGCAAAGATGGTGAAGGGAAGAGCAAAGGCAGCCGAGAATGCCAACATCGTGATGATAGGCTCCCAGATCTCGCCTTGGGTTGATTTCACAAGGATACTACCCACGATAGGACCCGTACACGAGAATGACACCAAAACCAGAGTCATCGCCATAAAGAACACCCCGATAAAGCCTCCTTTATCCGAACGCTCGTCTGTTTTGTTCACTAGTTTCGAAGGCATATTGATTTCGAAAGCTCCAAAGAATGAAGCTGCAAATGCCATAAAGATCAAGAAGAACAATAGGTTTGGCACCCAGTGTGTTGCCAACCAGTTGAAAATATCGGCCGTAACGGTCTCGCCACCACCAAAGTAGGTTGCGGCAATCAACACTGCGATAGGCAGGGTGTAGAGCGCCACAATGAAAATACCATAAAGCGATGCCATAAAGCGACCACGGCTTTTCGATTGGTTAGACTTCATAAAGAACGACACAGTCATAGGAACCATAGGGAATACGCAAGGGGTCAATAGAGCTGCAAAGCCCCACAGAATAGCCTCGATGATGGTCGCCCATAGAGATTTTGAACCCTGAGGATTTGCCAAAGGTTCGCTTACAGAGGTAGTGTCCTCTTCGCTTGCTGTGTCTTGCTTGTTTGATTTCAGACGGTCGCCTATTTTTGATTTAAGGTCAGCCGTTTTGCTCGCTGGCGCTGCCTCAGCATCACCGCTAGGAGCTATCTCGACTGTGAAATAGTGCTCCGTTGGGGGCAAGCACGACTGGTCGTCGCATGATTGCCATTCGACAGTGACCTCGAATTTTTGAGTCTCATCCGTTGTGTTGATAAATTTCTGAGTGAAAGTTACCTCACCGCTGAAAGTGCCTATCTCCATTTGGAAAATCTCGTCCATCTTTACCTTCGAGGGGTGATCGGGTGTAATATCGCCATCAAGAGTGACACCCTCGGGCAAATCAAAGGTGAAGCGCGTAGCGTTTGGCCCCCCGGGGTACTCCGTTAGGTCGTAGATCTTCCAAGGCACCTCCATGGTGGCAGTGAAGTGAGCCGAGCTGCCATCGTTAGTCGAACTCCACGTGACGGGTTCTAGTATCTGGGCTGCCGCTGATCCGAAAATGATGCTCAGGGCAAAGCTGAATATTAGTTTTAGTTTCATTGTTTATGTTTTTTTAATTTTATTCAGAGGTTGTTTGGTTAGTTTTTCTCGCTCATTCTCAAGTAGCGATACAAGTGGTAGAGGCTCTTGAACTTGAGGGGGTGGTGTTTTAGTTGCCACATAACTCTCTCTTTGATCTGCCTCTTACTTGCCGCACCGTGTTTCATTAGGTGGTAGGTGATAGCAAAATGGATGTAGATCTCGTCTTTGCTGATTTGTTGCTCGCTCTGCGGCTCTATATATAGAGGTAGGTGAGCTTGCCATTTTTGCTGGTATTTCTGTGTCTCGCTCCACCATGTTTTGCTCCACCCTCCGTGCGAAAAGTGAACAAACTCATGGGTGCCGCTAACATAGTTGGTATAACCCGCATGATGCACAGCAGTACACAAATCGAGGTCATAGAGATGAAAACCCGTAAAGGTATGCTCATCAAAACCTCCCACCGCATCAAAAGCCTCGCGGCCCACCATCAAAAACATGCCGTCTATAGTTATAACGCTACTAAACTCGCCTTTGGTGCATCTCAGGGAGTGTTTTGTTTCTCCTTTGAGGTCTTTATCGAGCGACGAAAAATTCATGCACAGGTGGTTCTTGTGGACGAAAGTCGAGGCTGTGCGAGATTTTGCAGCGCTTCCCGCAAAACCTATCACTCCCGAACCACTCTCAAGAGCCTTTGCTCCCAGATCTTGCCCCCATCCTTGACTGTCAAAGCGCACATCCTCGTGCACAAAGCACAAAACGGGATATTTCGCTTTTTTTGCTAAAGTGTTGTAGACCTTGCAAATGCCATCGCTACTCCCCTTGTTGTCCTTGAAGAGTATCTCGTGCTCCACACCTATACTCTGAGATATATTCTCACTGACCTTAGAGAGCCTCTCGCTGTCAACAGAACAGATTATAACACTAATCATTACTATGCAGTTAGGTTTATTTTGAAATCTTCGCCCACGAATCCTTCAGGGTCACCGTGCGGTTGTACACAATCTTATCCTCCGAGCTATCGCTGTCTACACAGAAATAACCCAAGCGCTCGAATTGCACCTGCTTCCCTGCTTTCTCGCCCGCTAGCGATGGCTCGATGTAAGCCTCGATGACTTTCAAAGAATCGGGGTTTAGGTTGTCCAAGAAAGTGCCACCCTCGGGTGCATTGTCGGGGTCCTCGGTGCTAAATAGGCGGTCGAACAAACGAACCTCTGCTTTTTTTGCAGTCTGTGCATCCACCCAGTGAATAACACCCTTAACCTTGCGACCGTCAGATGATTTTCCTCCAGCTGATTCAGGGTCGTACGAGCATTTTAGCTCCACTATATTACCCTGCTCGTCCTTGATAATCTCTTCGCACTTAATCAAATAAGCATATCTTAGGCGCACCTCACCACCTGGACGAAGGCGGAAAAATTTCTTAGGAGCATCTTCCATAAAATCGTCTCTCTCGATGAAAACCTCTCTTGAGAAGCTAACATCGCGGCGACCAGCCTCTGGATCCTCAGGGTTATTCACACACGAGAACACCTCGCTTTGTCCCTCAGGATAGTTAGTGATAGTCACTTTGATAGGGTCGAGCACCGCCATACGGCGATCAGCCACTTTGTTCAAATCCTCTCTAATGTGCCACTCCAATAGGCTCAAATCGTGGATACCACTGCGCTTCAGCACCCCTACACTATCTGCAAAGGCACGAATTGCAGCAGCACTATAACCCCTGCGGCGCATACCACAAATAGTCGGCATGCGTGGGTCGTCCCAGCCCGTAACATAGTTCTGTTCAACTAGTTGTAACAGTTTGCGCTTACTCATCACCGTGTAGTTGATGTTCAGGCGTGCAAATTCATATTGGTGAGATGGGAAAATCGCCAACTCATCAATAAACCAATCATACAGCGGACGGTGAACGTCAAATTCCATAGTACAGATCGAGTGAGTGATCTTCTCCAGCGAGTCGCTTTGCCCGTGGGCATAGTCGTACATAGGGTAGATGCACCATTTATCACCCGTGCGGTGGTGCGAGGCATGCAGGATGCGATACATCAGTGGGTCGCGCATCAACATGTTAGGGTGAGCCATATCTATCTTGGCACGCAAAACCCTCTCGCCCTCTTGGTATTTACCGTCTCTCATCCCACGAAAAAGCTCTAAGTTCTCCTGCGCCGAGCGGTCACGATAAGGTGAGTTGACCCCAGGGCTAGTCACCGTACCGCGATTGATGCGGATTTCCTCCTGTGATTGATCGTCCACATACGCCTTGCCTTGCTCTATGAGTTTTTCAGCCCAATCATATAGTTGGTCAAAGTAGTCTGAGGCATAATATTCGCCAGCCCAATCAAAGCCTAGCCATTTGATGTCCTCTTTGATAGAATCCACATATTCGGTGTCTTCCTTGACAGGGTTCGTATCGTCGAAACGTAGGTTACACGCGCCGCCATATTTCTTGGCAAGGCCAAAGTTAATACAGATTGATTTGGCGTGTCCGATATGTAGGTAGCCGTTTGGCTCGGGCGGAAAACGAGTGCGAACTCTGTCCTCACCCTTAGCTTTGCCACTCTCGATAATTTCTTCTATGAAATTTAGTTTTTCGCTTATTTGTGCTTTCTCCATTGTGTTAATCTCGAAAAATATATATATATTCGCACAAAGTTAGTAATTTTCCATTAAGATATAAAATATTACAGTAAAAATGGCACTAGTAGAATTAAATTCCATGAGTTTTTATGCTCACCATGGTTGCTACGAACAAGAACAAAAGGTCGGTGGACGCTTCAGCGTAGATTTTGCCTTCCGCTATGATAGCACCTCGGCGTGTGTGAGTGATGATATTTCCGATACGGTTAGTTATCTAGATGTGTATCAGGTGATTGGCGAGCAAATGGCGCAAACTTCTCATTTGTTGGAGAACGTTGCCCATAGGATTTTGTGTTGTGTTGGAGATCGTTTTTCTGAGGTTAGCTGGGCGAGGGTGCGCATAGAGAAATTAAACCCACCCCTAGGGGGGAAATTGCACAGTTCGAGCGTTGTTTTGGAGCGAGAATATTAGAAACATATGCGTTCTTTGATCCACTGCGGCTAGTATCTAGTTTTCTTTTTTTTATGCTATCACCCCTGCAGAAGCCCGATCTCGCTTTGCTCAACACGTGGCCTTCCGCAGAGTCGATACCAACTGAGATTCTTTTTTTGTTTGTCTTCTGTGCTATTTTTCGATGCTATTTCTCTGCGGTGTTTCTCAGTGGTGAAAGCTTGCGGTAAGAACTGCCTTCGCAAGAAGAGCAGGGCTTCCGCGGGGGGGAGCTTTCGCCCTGCTAAAATATCTTTTTTTAAGTGATTAAGCTAATCCCGAAGTGCAAAAAAGGCTCACCTCGTAACGAAGTGAACCTTTTGTTTGTGGAGAATATCG
>CAYJLY010000004.1:55900-58399 GCA_964371385.1 uncultured Rikenellaceae bacterium | reverse complement strand
CGAAGTGAACCTTTTGTTTGTGGAGAATATCGGAATCGAACCGATGACCTTTTGACTGCCAGTCAAACGCTCTAGCCAACTGAGCTAATCCCCCAGGAAGTGTTTTTTGTGGTGGAATCGCGAGAGCGTCAAACGCCCTATGCGTTTTTTGCCAACTGAGCTAATCCCCCAGGAAGTGTTTTTGTGGTGAAACCGCGCGAGTGTCAAACGCCCTATGCGTTTTTTGCCAACTGAGCTAATCCCCCAGAATGATTTTTTACGACTGCAAAAGTAGCAAAAAATATTAATTCAACAAAAAAACGCAGAAAAGTTTGCATATGAAAAATCTCTTTTGTATTTTTGTAACATAAAACACCCCCTTTAGGATTGACACTTGTGAAGTGTTTGTTCGGATTTTGCTAATAAAAACATAAAAATATAACCCAATGGAAATTAAAAAATCACCTAAAGCCGACCTTAATCTAAAAAAATCCTACTTCTTTCTTCTAGGTATAGTACTGTCATTGTTGATGTGTATAGGTATTTTTAGCTGGAGTGTTACAGAAAAAGAAATTGAGATGATCGAAACCGAAACTGTGGCTGTCGAAGTAGAACAAGTTGAGGTAACTATCCAAGAGGACAAACGTCCACCTGCGCCTGTAAAAACCCAAGCGGTTCTTATCTCAGATGCGCTTAACGTTGTGAAAAACGACACTAAGATCGAACAAGACCTTTCTATTCTTGACCTTGATACAGACTTCGAGATTGCTGCCGATGCAGCAAAATATGGCGGTAACTACACTGGTCCAGAGGAAGAGGTTGTAGAGGATACCCCAGTGCTTTTTGCAGAAGAGGAAGTAACTTTCGATGGTAAAGACTATAGCGAGTTTTCTCGTTGGTGTCAATCTAACCTTCGTTACCCTCCTATTGCTGCTGACAATGGTATCCAAGGTCGTGTTCAGGTTCAATTTGTTGTTGAGCGTGATGGTAAAGTGACCAACGTGAAAGTAGTTCGTGGCGTAGACCGTGAGCTTGATGAGGCTGCAGTTGCTATCGTAATGAAGTCGCCAAACAAGTGGACTCCAGCGAAAAACAACGGTCGCGCAGTGCGTCGTCTGATCACTATGCCTATTGTTTTCCGTCTTGAGTAAGACTAGCAAAAAAAACAGTTTAAGACTATAATAGAAACCGCACGGCATACTGTATGTTAGTGCGGTTTTTGATATAGTGTTAAGAGAGTGTATAACAAGCCTTTTTGGCATATCCCTTACCTGGCAAATTCTCATTTACGATGAGTAAACTGCGGTTTGTTAACATGCGCGATGCACCAAAAATGACTTATTCTCCACACTCTTACGCAGAGAAAGTTTTTGCTGAGAGCGTTTTACATAGAGATGATAATTAAAGAGAAAAAACAAAAAAATGCAAGACACAATAAAAGAAAATCCAAATAATGCGGTTCTCGTTGGTGTGATACGCAATCGCCAAAGCGAGCGTGAGACCAAAGAATTTCTCGAGGAGCTAGAGTTCTTAGCAGAGACTGCAGGCATTAAGACCGAAAAAATCTTTACTCAAAGGCTTAATTCTCCCATTAAAAGAACCTTTGTTGGGGATGGTAAACTCGCTGAGATCAAGGCTTTTTGTATAGAAAACGAGGTGGAATCAGTGATCTTTGACGATGAGCTATCGCCCTCGCAGGCTCGTAACCTCGAAAAGGAACTTAAACTAAAAATTCACGATCGTACATCGTTAATCCTCGAAATCTTTGCCCAGCGTGCCACAACCGCCTATGCCAAAACACAGGTTGCACTAGCGCAGTGTCAATATCTATTGCCGCGCCTAACGGGTATGTGGACTCACCTTGAGCGTCAACGTGGAGGCACAGGTACGCGTGGTGGAGCAGGGGAGAGGGAAATTGAGACCGACCGCCGTATTATCCGCGATCGTATTACTCGTCTAAAAGATGAGCTCAAGAAAATCGATCGTCAAATGGCAACCCAACGATCAAACCGCGGGGCGATGGTCAGAGTTGCCTTGGTGGGTTATACCAATGTGGGAAAATCAACTATTATGAACCTTATGAGCAAGAGCGAGGTATTTGCTGAGAATAAACTTTTTGCTACCCTCGACACTACGGTTCGTAAGGTGGTGTTGGAGAATCTGCCTTTTTTGTTGAGCGATACCGTAGGATTTATTCGTAAATTGCCCCACCAACTTGTAGAGTCTTTCAAATCGACCCTCGACGAGGTACGCGAGGCAGACATCTTGTTGCATGTTGTGGATATCTCACACCCTTATTTCGAGGAGCAGATAGAAGTGGTGAATCAGACCCTCTCTGAAATTGGCGCAGGCGATAAGCCCATGTATATGGTCTTTAATAAGATTGATACCTATACCTATATTATAAAGGAGGAAGACGACCTAAGCGAGCCAACCGATGAGAACCGTTCGCTAGAAGACCTCCAGCAGAGCTATATAGGGCGCAAGCAGCCATCTATATTTATATCGGCACGCCAAAAA
>CAYJLY010000004.1:0-55800 GCA_964371385.1 uncultured Rikenellaceae bacterium | reverse complement strand
GTCAAGTCCTTGGAGTTCTTCTTTTATGGACACTAGTGTGGGGTCGTCGAGTTGGAAGATAGAGAGCTGTTGAGCTCCGCTGATATGTTCCACTCGCGGCTGGCTACTTTGTGTGCCTCTTTCGCGTGCTGCCTCTAGTTCGCTAAGGATTTTTTGTGCTCGTTTGACCACATCTTTGGGCATGCCCGCCATCTGTGCCACATGAATACCAAAAGAGTGCTCGGTGCCTCCGCGCACGAGTTTCCTGAGGAATAACACCTTGCGATCGACCTCGCGCACTGCCACATTATAGTTTTTTATCCTCTCAAAACGCCCCTCCAGCTCATTGAGCTCATGGTAGTGGGTAGCAAAAAGAGTGCGAGCTCCAGGGGTGCGGTGTATGTATTCAACCATACTCCACGCAATGGAAAGCCCGTCGTAGGTGCTGGTGCCTCGCCCAATTTCGTCGAGCAAGATAAGCGAATTTGGTGTAAGGTTATTGAGGATATTAGCCGATTCGAGCATCTCGACCATAAAAGTCGATTCGCCCTGCGAGAGATTGTCGGATGCACCCACGCGAGTGAAAAGTCTATCCAGAACCCCAAGGCGAGCCTCTTTTGCGGGCACAAACGAACCTATCTGAGCCATAATAGCAATCAGAGCAGTCGAGCGCAAAAGCGCCGATTTACCCGACATGTTGGGACCTGTGATAACAATAATTTGCTGGCTTGAGGAGTCAAGATAAATATCGTTGGGGATATAACTCTCGCCCACGGGCAGGCATTTCTCGATCACAGGATGACGACCCTCACAGATATCTATCACCTGCGAGGAGTCCATAGTGGGACGCACGTAGTTGTTCGCACCTGCTATGGTTGCAAAACTTAAAAGCGCGTCCAATTGCCCCAAAGCAGAGGCACAGCCAATAATGCTTTGAAGGTGAGGTAGCAGATAATTTACGGCATCGGCAAATAGGCAGCTTTCTATCTGCTCGATTTGACTTTGGCAGGTAAGGATTTTTTGTTCATAGATTTTCAGCTCCTCGGTGACATACCTCTCGGCATTTACTAGGGTTTGTTTGCGTATCCAATTCTCGGGCACTTTGTCTTTGTGTGCATTGCGCACCTCGATGTAGTAGCCAAATACATTGTTAAATGCAATTTTAAGGCTCCCTATGCCCGTGCGCTCACTCTCTCGCGCGGTCAGATCTATGAGATATTCTTTGCTGCCACGCGATAATTCACGCAGCTCATCGAGTTCTTTATTCACGCCGCTTGCAATAACCTCTCCTCGTCCCACTGCAAGTGCTGGTTCTTGAGTAAATAGTCTCTGGAGATAACCAACAAGCGAGTAATCAAACTTCAGGTTCTCGTATATAAAGTCCAACTCGCCTATGTTTTTTATACCCTCTGCCACTCTTTGTGCCACCCCCAGCGATACTCCCAGTTGCACCAACTCGCGGGGATTAACCCTCAGGGCAGCAATTTTGGCAGCTATGCGTTCGGGATCGGCTATCGTGCGCAGACCCTCGAGCAGACCGTGGTGGAGTTCTTGGTTTTTGGTGAATAGCTCCACCGCACTGTGGCGCTGCTCTATGGTGGTGAGGTCTCTCAAAGGGAGAGCCACCCAGCGTCTGAGCATGCGTGAACCCATAGGAGATTTGGTTTGATCGAGAATATCAATCAGAGCCAAGCCCCCGGGGCTGGTGCTATCGAAGAGCTCCAAATTGCGGGTACTGAAACGATCGACCCACATATACTCATCCTCACTCAGGCGTGATATAGACTTTATGTGCGAGAGATCGCTGTGGCGAGTGTATTCCAAATAATGGAGAATGGCGCCAGCGGCAGCCACCCCTAGGTCCATTTTTTCTATGCCAAAACCCTTCAGTGAATGTACCCCTAGCTGCTGGTGAAGTTTTTGACTATTGCCCTCGAAATTCCAAGCCCAGTCGTCCATCTCGAAAGTGAAAAAGCGATCGGCGAACTGCCCTTGGTAGGTCTTCTTTTGTGCAGAATTTATCAATAGTTCCTTGGGGGCAAGGGTAGAAAGTAGGCGGTCCACATAGCGAAGAGGGCCCTGTGCCAAGAAAAATTCTCCCGTGGAGGCATCCAAAAAAGCTACCCCTATATCGGTGTTTTTATTGCGAGCGCTCAATTTCCCCGAGCCATATACTATGGCACCCAGAAAATTATTCTGACCGCCCTTCAAAACATTATCGTTGAACGACACCCCGGGGGTCACAAGCTCAGTCACCCCACGCTTCACGATGCCTTTGGCGGCTTTGGGGTCCTCGAGTTGTTCGCATATGGCGACTCTCTCGCCCGCTTGAACTAGTTTTGGCAGGTAGGTATCGATGGCATGATGGGGGAAGCCTGCCAAAGGTACGCTTGCAGCCGAACCATTGGCACGCTTGGTGAGCGTGATGCCCAGAATACGGCTGGCGGTGATGGCATCCTCACCAAAGGTCTCATAGAAATCGCCCGCACGAAACAGAAGTAGTGCTTCGGGGTGTTGAGCCTTGATCGAAAAGAATTGGCGCATCAGGGGGGTCTGTGCGTACTGAGCTTGTTGTTCAAGTATCTGCTTTGATGCTTTTTCGTTGCGAGAATTTAGCACTCGCTGGGTCTGTGTACTCATTAAAAATATTTACTTTACTCCAAAAAGGTGGGATTCGCCCCCCCTTTCTCTTTAAATTTTACATTCGTCGTTGTTTGCTGTCGATGTGGAATTTCTCACTACCCAGTCTCACATACGCCGAACCATATTCGCTAAAGGAGTTGGCTTGGTCATATTTAGTCTCTATTACCAATTCTCCCTTGCTATCTATATAACCATACTTGCCCCCAGAGCTCACCACCGCAAAACCGTGGCTAAACTCTCCTATCCACTCCCACTGGGGTTTGCTAATAATCTCGCCCTCTCTTGAGAGCACACCCCACTCGCCCATCAAATCCACATAGGCATACTGTGAACCATCCCACGAGAGCTCGTCATACTCACACTCAATGACCACCTCTCCGTGAGAGCTAACCAAACCGTAGAGTCCACCTTTTTTTACCACTGCGCGCCCTTCGCTGAATTCCTCGATGGAGTCCCATTGGGCTTTGTGGCTCTCCAAAGAGAGATTGTTGATGAAACCCCAAAGACCAGTTGCGGGGTCTTGGTACAGTTCGATCGCTCTTTGTGAAGGCTCGATGGCAGTGTTAACCGAAGAAGGCTTTGGTGGCTTATTGCCTACCCAGTTTTGTTTTAATACAATATCAAGCAAGGCGTCTTGAAAAATCAACACCTTAGGAATTATTTTTTCACTCGCCGATGGGCTAAACCTGTTGCGTGCCTTATGGCTCAGAAACACCCCCACACTTAGCGCTCTGTTTTCACTATCGCTCACATCGAACCACACCACACCCCTCTCTAGCGTGTACTGAGCGTCACCGTGTCCACTCCCTTTGAACCTCACGTGCTCAAGCGGGAGCAAGTGCTCAGAGATATTCGCAAATACGGTGATATATTCTATTAACGATGGGTAGGACATGATGTTTATTTTCGGGGGGCTAAAGGGAATTTATCAGGGAGGTATTACTAATTTCGAGGAGCTTTAGAAGGTCGGTGATGGATGTGTTCATAGCAAAGGCTCGATAGGGAGGCTTGCTGGGGCTGAGAGAACTGTACTGGATCTCGTTATTAAAACATTCGGGCATAACGCTCGAGAGTTCAAACAAACGCTTTGCCATTAGCGAATCCCCAAACTCGGGGTTGATAGCACAAGGAAAAATTACCGAGCCGCTGGAACTATCGCCCAAATGAATATTAAATACTATGCTCGGCCCCTCGAGGGTCTGCAAGCGTTTGATTTTAGTTATTGCTTTTGACAATCTATCAAAGGAGCCGTCGGTTGCCTCGCCATCGGTGATATTTATCACTATCGGGGGAACGGTCGAGTTGGCTCTATGGTCGCCTATCCAGCGGTGTAGTAGGGCGTAGGCTCTCTCGAAAGCCTCGCACATAGGGCTCTGACCATCGGCAGCAGGCAGCACCCATTGTTTGAGGGTGATTTGGGTTTGGATAGCTCGATGGCCTAGGTGGTGCACTTTGGTGTGTTTTTCTTCGCCCAAACTCAGATGCGGTAGTTCGCTGGCACGCACAAAACCATCATGATCAAGCAGCGATCTCACGCCATTGCCTCCATAGCCCAAAATCGCAAGGGTGAAATAATCTTTGATTGAATTGAAATTCCGACATCGCGCCAACATCTCACTCAGGGTCATGTTTATGATCTCACTGAGCGCCTCGGCTTTGGTTTGACGCTTGCCTTGCCACAGCAGACTCTCGCTCATGGATCCTGATTGATCCACAAGAAAGATTATTGCTTGAGGTTGTGCTGCGGTGATTTTGGCTTGGGTTTTCATTCTTTTGCTCTTTGGCTGCGATATTTCACAAGTAACAAAGATATGGCTTTTTGTCCGCTTTTACAATACTTGCCAAATTTCAGTTATGGTCAAGCGACAAAAATTTTTTACCTTTGTAGCAATAAATATAATTAATTGATGGAAAAACAAACAAAAAAGCGAGTAGTGGTAGGTTTGAGCGGGGGAGTTGACTCTTCGGTGGCGGCATATCTTCTAAAACAGGAAGGCTACGAGGTTGTTGGGATGTTTATGCGTAATTGGCATGACACCACAGGCACACTCGCGGGCGATTGTCCGTGGGAGGACGATAGAATGTTTGCCGAATTGGTTGCCAAACGACTCGATATAGAGTTTCACTACATAGACCTCAGCGAGCAGTATCGCGCCCGAGTGGTGGATTATATGTTCTGTGAATATGAAAAAGGACGCACCCCAAATCCCGATGTATTGTGTAATCGCGAAATTAAATTCGAGGCTTTTGCTCAGGCAGCTTTTGAGTTGGGGGCAGACTATGTTGCCACGGGACACTACTGCCGTGTGGAGCGCAAAGAGGGTGGTGAATCGGCTCTACTTTCGGGCCTCGATGGCAATAAGGATCAGAGCTATTTTCTGTGTCAAGTGACAAGTGAACAGCTCTCAAAAGCACTTTTCCCCATAGGTGAACTGCAAAAATCGCAGGTGCGCGAGATAGCCCAGCGCGAAAAACTTGCGACAGCCGCTCGCAAAGACTCCCAAGGCATCTGCTTTGTGGGTAAGGTCGATCTACCCGTGTTTCTTCAGCAAAAACTCGAAGCGAAAAAAGGCTCCATTGTCGAGATAGATAAGAATTGGGAGGGTTATTCCGTTCAAAAAGATATTTTCGAACCATGGAGCTATCAACCCTCAGATGGGGTGGTGGTGGGCGAACACAATGGAGCTCATTTTTACACCATAGGCCAGCGCAAAGGATTGGGCGTTGGGGGCAAAGTCGAGCCGCTGTTTGTGTTGGGCATAGATGTGGAGCGCAATGTAGTGTATGTGGGTATGGGCGACGATCACCCCGGACTCTATCGCCGTGGGTTGATAGTTGAACCCTTAGAGATGAACTGGATTAGAGAAAGCCAGCGAATGAGCACAGGCGAGACTCGCCGTTTTGATTTGCGCATACGCTATCGCCAACCTCTACAAGGCGGCCAACTGTATATAGGTGCTGGTGGCGAGGGTTTTATGACTTTTGACGAGCCGCAAAGAGCGGTATCCGCAGGACAGTTTGCCTCGTGGTATTTTCAAGATGAGCTTGTGGGTTCGGGTGTAATTCGCTAGGGAGGCTGGGTATGAGTATTTCGCTAAAATTTACCATCATTAGCCTTTTGGCTATATTGCTTTTTGTTTCGAGCCTTATTTTCGGATCGGCATCACTGGATATATCCACACTTTTCGATGATGGATCCTTTAGCAACACTATACTCTTTGAATACCGCCTGCCCAAGGCACTAACAACCCTGCTATCGGGTATGGCGCTCTCGGTTAGTGGGCTTTTGATGCAGACCATTTTTCGCAATCCTCTGGCGGGTCCCTACCTGTTGGGCGTGAGCTCAGGAGCATCGCTGGGAGTGGCCCTTTTTATGATGGGCACTGCGGGTGGAGCGGCGCTAGAGATACTCTATAGCGTGGGCGTGGCTGCATCGGCATGGATAGGCTCGGTGTTAGTGCTGCTGGTTGTGATGGCAGTGAGCGCTCGACTGAAAGATATAATGGCTATCCTGATTCTGGGAATGATGCTCGGCAGCGCCACCAGCGCCTTTGTGAGCCTGCTGCAATTCACCTCCTCCGAGAGTGCGCTCAAAGGCTATGTGCTGTGGGGTATGGGTAGCGTTGGGGGGCTTTCCTACGGCGAGGTTGGCATCTTAGCATGCTCCACACTGCTGGGACTTATGCTGGCATTGTCGATGACGCGCAACCTAAATCTACTACTCCTAGGCGAAAATTATGCTCGTGTGATGGGGGTTCCCATACTGCGTTCGCGCATGATAATATTCATATCTACTGCACTTCTAGCGGGAGGCGTGACAGCTTTTTGTGGTCCCATTGCTTTTGTGGGTACTGCCGCTCCTCACTTGGCGAGGATGATTTTTAGGCGTGCCGACCATGGGGTGTTGCTACCAGCATCGCTTGTTATGGGTGTTGTGATGATGCTCTGTTGCGATTTGCTCTCAACTCTGCCTTGGGGCGACATGGTCCTACCACTAAATACCACCACCTCGCTGATGGGTATCCCCATAGTGATTATGGTGGTGGTGGGTTCGCGCAAAAAACGAATGTTTTAACTCCAAGCTAGACGCAGAGCGTCTTTTATCATTTAACTCGAACTGTGTCTTTGCATACCCATCGCCCGCATCCGCTCGCACTTCCAACTCATCGCTAATAAAAAAATATGCTAAAAAAATTCATAAAATGGTGGCGCACACGCACACTCAACGAAAAACTTATGTACGCCCTAATAGTGGTGCTAATTATCGGCATCCTCACCCGCTGGGAATATGTATGGGGCGAGATAGCCGCTGCCTTCACCCCAACCCAGGGCGAGTAGTTTTCGTAGTAGAATAATATCAAAATTCTCTACGAACATAAAAATTTGCAATTTGACTTTGTGGGCTAAGGCAAACCTCAAAGCCAGTCGAGATCTGAGTGCATAAAAAAATGCTTGACCAACTATGTGTTAATCAAGCATTTACTCATTTTCTCCTCCTCATTTCCACCCTCGGGTGATTGAGCTGTTGACGAGGATTGAACTCGTGACCTCTTCCTTACCAAGGAAGTGCTCTACCACTGAGCTACAACAGCAATTTATGGTTACTCTTTTGTTGTAAGAGCGGTGCAAAGGTAAGTGTTTATTTTGTATTATCCAAATTCGCTAGTGGTTTTTTGAAAATCTACTGAAATTTTAGCACCTCCATCCTTAGAACACACTCAAAGATTTGCAACTATTAATCTTGAAAACTCACTTAAATTTTGAGTATTCAAGCCTGAGGGTTTCTTCCTGCTAGCGTAGTTTAGCCTTCCAATTCCTCTATATCAAACGCCTCCATTTCTGCCTCCATCTCACCTTGAAGAGCAAGCATCATAAGGGCAGTGGCTGCTGCCTCGTCGCCTTTGTTGCCATGTTTGCCGCCTGCACGGTCGGCTGCCTGCTGGAAATCTTCGGTGGTAAGGAGTCCGAAACCAATAGGCATTTCTTCCTCGATTTGAATATCCATAATCGCCTGAGACACAGGGCCGCAGATAAAGTCGAAGTGGCGTGTTTCGCCCTGAATCACACAACCAAGAGCGATGACAGCATCGACAGTGGAGTGCTCGACAAAGAATTTAACACCCAGTGGCAGTTCGTATGCACCAGGTACCCATTTTACTTGTATATCACCCTCGGCGCATCCTGCCTCTTTTAGGGTGTTTATTGCGCCCTCTAGTAGTTTTGAGGTGATTTCATTATTCCAGCTCGACACTACAATTCCAAAGCTCATGCCTTCGGCTGAGGGTAGTTCACTTGTGAAGTGTGATAGGTTTTTAAGATTTGTTGCCATGATTATTATGTGTTTGGATTTTTGAACTCTAGTGAAAAACAAAGGCTCACCCTACATGGAGGAAGAGCCTTTGTTGTGCTTATGTTAGATTGTCTGCTGTGTGTGCGAACAATTATTTTGCCATCTTTTGGGCAGTCAGACCTATGTACTTCTCGATATCACGAGCATAGGGAGTGTTAGGGTAGTCATACTTGATGCTGTTGAACATCTCGTTAGCCTTTGCGTTGTCGCCTTTATCCATAAGGATCATAGCCGCACGGAAGGTATACTTAGGAGTTGTGTCGATGTTAGCGTTGTAGGCTGCTGCTTTGTTGTAGTACTCAAGCGCCTTGTCTGCATTGCCAAGTTGGCTGTAAGCATCGCCCGTAAGGCCTAGGTTTTGAGCCGTAAGTAGTGTTCCTGTTGGACCGCTCACTGCCTCGAAACTCTCGAAAGCATCAATTGCTTTTTGGTATTCGCCCATTTTCAGGTAGCTCTGACCCATGTACTGCTTTGCAAGGTTTCCCTGAGGAGTGCCAGCGTACTCGGTTGCGATTTGCTCAAAACCAAGATTAACTCCGTTGCCTGTGAGAGCCTGAGCGAGTGAATCTTGTGCAAATTGATTTTGTGCATACACCATCTCTGCTGATGCTTTCTCTAGGTGTGGTTTGCGAATGAATTGTTGGTAGCCAAAGTAAGCAGTAACGCCCAAAACCAGTACGATAAGTACGGTTAGTAGTTTTTTGCCGTTCTTCTCGAAGAAAAGCTCAGTGCGACCTAGTGCGTTTTCGATTGCGATTTCTGGATCGATGTGATTGTGTTTATCTTGCGACATATTTTTATGTATTTTTGTTTGCAAATCATTGTTCTCCTCCTCTTTGTCCAAAGCTGGGGCGAGGGTTTAGAATGTGCAAAAATAGTAGAAATAATTTCAATTTACAAATTATTGTGACTAACTTTGTGCATAAATCAAGACAATTTTTTACTTTCATGGTGCTCGAAAAACTAGAGATAATAAATTTTAAGAATATTCAATCGGCGGAATTTTCCTTTGCCTCGGGCATCAACTCCTTTGTGGGGGCGAATGGTTCGGGCAAGACCAACCTGCTGGATGCCATATATTTTCTCTCGATCACCAAGAGTGCCCAAGGCCTCACCGATACACAAGCGGTCAACCATGATGCAGACTTCTTTATGCTCCAAGGGCAGTATGGGGCGCAAAACAGACGCGAGAGTGTGGTGTGTAGTTTTAAAAAACGATCGGGCAAGACCCTCAAGCGTAATGGCAAGGAGTATGGGCGCATGAGCGAACACATAGGCCTATTGCCTGTGATTTTTTCCTCGCCCTCCGATACGACCCTCATTAACGAGGCTTCGGATCAAAGGCGCCGTTTTTTGAATGCATCTCTATCGCAGATAGATAGCCACTATTTGGAGCTGCTTGTGCGTTATAACCATTTTTTGGCAGAGCGCAATAAGTTACTCAAAGCAGGGACGAGCTTTGGCGAACTTCTCGAGGTGATAGACATGCAGATGGTCGATACTGCCCAACGCATCCACACCCTGCGCAAGAATTTCATCGAAGAACTTGCACCTCTTGCTCAGGAGCTATACAGCGCAATCTCGGGTGGTCGTGAAGAGGTGAAGGTAGCTTATAAATCTGCGCTTGATAACGCCCACTACGAGGATTTATTGAAAGAAAACCTCCAGCGCGATATGATAATGGGGCACACCACCGTGGGCATACACCGTGACGATATGCCCCTAGAGATGGAGGGGCTGCCCATACGAAAATTTGGCTCGCAGGGACAGCAAAAGTCCATGCTTCTGAGCCTTAAACTCTCGCTCGCCCAGATAATCTACGCTCGCAAACAAACTCGCCCCTTGCTGCTGCTGGACGATGTATTCGACAAGCTCGACATGCAGAGGGTCGAAAACCTATTATCGGAAGTTAGTCGCCCGCATTTTGGACAAATATTCATAACCGACTCCAATAAAGTGCGCCTAGAGGGCATAGTATCCTCGCTAGAGGGCTCCTCGCAACTTTATACTGTTGATAACGGCACTTTTACTTTATAACTTTTGACTTATTATTTTATTAAAAACACACCTTTAATAATTAACCATGAAACAAACAGAGCCTGAAACTCTGGGCGAGATCCTAGAGAAATTCATATCCAATCGTTCCCTGCGCCAAGGGCAAGTGGAAGGTCGCGCCAAAGAGGTGTGGCGTGATGTAGCAGGCGATTATGTTGGTTCGCTGTGCGAGGATGTTTTCCTGCGTGAGGGTAAGCTATATATAAAGGTGCAATCTTCTGCCATCCGCAGCGAGATACACATCCGCCGACGCTACTACCTCGACCGCCTCAATGAAATATTAGGGCGTGGTGCGGTGCGCTCAATTATCCTCCGCTAAGTGCCAGCAACACTAGCTATTATTTAGCTCTAACTGCGCCTTTGCTCATTGCTCTCGCAGATTGTAGTGTTGTTTTCTTCTTCTTGCTTGATTGTTGCTATGGCACGCAGCTGTACTCGCATGGTTGTGCCACTATCTATCTCGGAGGATTGCACAAATATTTTACCGTGGTGATAACGCTCTACGATACGTTTTGAGAGCGATAGTCCTAGTCCCCAGCCACGAGTTTTGGTGGTGAAACCAGGTTTGAATACGTTTTTCCAGTTGGCGCGAGCTATACCCTTGCCGCTATCTATCACATCTACGGTGACGTATTTTGAGCTGGAGGTAAGTTTAACTTTTAGCTCTCCACGCCCCCCAAGGGCATCTATACCGTTTTTGATTAGGTTTTCAAATACCCACTCTAGCAGGGCGGCATTGGCCATGGCGAGTGTAGGAGTGGTACAATCGCAGTTAAACGTGAGGCTTGCATTACGAGGAAGACGTGTTTGGAAATAAGCCACCACCGAGCACGCCAAACTCTGCACATCCACAGGCGAGAGTTGGGTTGTGGAGCCAATTTTAGAGAATCTATCCACCACCTTGGTCAGGCGCACCACGTCTTTGTTCAACTCCTCGACTATCTCCTCGGGCACCTCGGGTTGCGTTCGTAGATACTCTATCCAGCCCATGAGCGAACTAGTGGGAGTGCCCAGCTGGTGGGCGGTTTCTTTACTCATGCCTATCCACACACGGTTCTGTTCACCCGCCTTGGTCGAGCTGTAAGTAATGAGCGTAAAGCCCACAAATACAGCTATTACCATAAGTTGCAGGTAGGGAAATAGTACGAGAGTTTTCAACAAAAAAGATTCATCGTAGAACACCGTTAGATAGCGCCCATCAATCTGCAGAGGGATGGGCGTGCGTCCATTACTAGCCATTTCCTCGAGCCTTTCACGCAGGCGTGTGGGGTTGTTGAGATCGTTTTCGGCGACATTCTGACTGTTGTAGATCCTCATATACTCATCGATGATAATCGCTGGTATGTCGGTTGAGTGGGAGGTTAGCTCTAGGATAATTTGATCTCTCAGGTTAAGCCTTTCGGTGCGCAAAGCATGGCTCCAGAGGCTAATCTCTCGGCGTTCCTTGTCGGCTAGTTCGCGCGCAATATAGCTAGAATATACCAAAGAGGCGGTAGCAATTATCGCCCCTAGGACTATGAAAATTAGCTTGGCTATATATGAACGTGAGTAGATCATCATAATACTTAGAAACGGTGTGCTATCCGATTTGCGACCCCACAGGGGTGCTTTCTGTTTCGGGGTTAATCAAGCGAAGAGCGCCCGTGGGTTCCTCGGCAAATAGTAGCATACCTTGACTTTCGATGCCTTTGATGGCTCGTGGAGCGAGGTTAGCAAGTACAGTCACCTGCTTTCCGATAAGCTCCTCGGGGGTGAAGTGCTCGGCTATGCCCGAAACGATGGTGCGTTTGTCTATGCCCGTATCTACTAGAAGCTTTAGTAGCTTTTTGGTTTTAGGTACTTTTTCTGCCTCTATGACTTTACCAACACGTAAGTCCATTTTTTGGAAATCATCAAAACTGCAAAGCTCTTTTTGAGGTTCAACAGTGGCATTTGCAGCCTCGTTGGCAGCCTTCGATGCTTCGAGTTTGGCTAGTTGGGCTTCGATTTGAGCGTCTTCTATTTTCTCGAATAGTAGCTCTGCTTTCCCTAGGGTGTGGCCCACAGAGAGTAGCTCTGAAGAACCTAGCCTTTCCCACGCAAAACCATCGCTTGCGAGCATTCCTTTTAGCTTTTCAGCGGTGAATGGCAAGAATGGTTCGCAGGCAATTGAAAGGTTTGCGCAGATCTGAAGCGAAATATTCAGGATAGTGCCCGTGCGAGTAAGGTCGGTTTTTGCCACCTTCCAAGGCTCGGTGTCCGCTAGGTATTTATTACCCAAGCGAGCCAGTGCCATCATCTCTTTTAGAGCCTCACGGAACTTGTATGCCGTGATATTTTTTTCGATAGCCTCGCGTACTGTGTTCAGCTCGGCAAGGGTGTCCTTGTCTATCTCTTGCAGATCGCCAAGTGCGGGGACTGCGTTTTCGAAATATTTTGAAGTCAAAACTAGTGCACGGTTTACGAAGTTTCCAAAAATCGCTACTAGCTCTGAGTTATTACGGCTTTGGAAATCACGCCACGTGAAGTCGTTATCCTTAGTCTCGGGTGCATTAGCACACAGAACATAACGCATAACATCCTGCTTGCCAGGGAAGTCTACCAAATACTCGTGCAACCACACAGCCCAATTCTTCGAAGTCGAAATTTTGTCGTTCTCAAGGTTCAAGAACTCATTTGCAGGCACATTTTCAGGCAGGATGTAGTCGCCGTGAGCACGCAACATCGAAGGGAATACGATACAGTGGAACACAATGTTATCCTTGCCGATGAAGTGCAACATCTTAGTATCCTCGTCTTTCCAATATTTTTCCCAATCAGGGGTACAATCTTTTGTTGCTGAGATATAACCAATGGGTGCGTCAAACCACACATAAAGAACTTTTCCTTCGCCACCTTCCACTGGCACGGGGATACCCCAATCCAAATCACGACTCACAGCTCTTGGCTGCAACCCAGCATCCAACCAGCTCTTACATTGCCCGTACACGTTCGCTTTCCAGTGCTCGCCATCACCGCCAGCTCCATGTTGTTTTAGAATCCACTCCTCAAGGAAGGCTTGGTGCTTATCCAGAGGGAGATACCAGTGCTTGGTCTCACGCAACTCGGGGGTTGCTCCACTAATAGCCGAACGAGGATTGATTAGCTCCTCGGGCGATAGGGTAGAGCCACACTTCTCGCACTGATCTCCATAGGCATCTTCCGCTCCACAGCGTGGGCAAGTGCCCGTGATATAGCGATCGGCTAGGAATTGCGTTGCCTCGGGGTCGTAGTATTGTTGAGAGGTTTGCTCGATGAACTCGCCTTTGTCATAGAGAGTCTTGAAGAAATCGCTTGCTGTTGCGTGGTGAGTGGGCGATGAAGTTCTAGAGTAAATATCGAAATTAATACCAAGCCCCTTGAACGCATCTTTGATGATATTGTGATAGCGATCCACCACCTCTTGTGGGGTGATGCCCTCTTTTTTTGCTTTAAGGGTGATGGGCACTCCGTGCTCGTCTGACCCACAAATCGATAGTACATCCTTGCCCTGAAGTCTCAGCAGGCGGGTGTAGATGTCGCTTGGTATATAAACCCCAGCGAGGTGACCGATGTGTACGGGGCCATTAGCATAGGGTAGGGCGGAGGTTACGAGGTATCTTTTTGGTGATTTCATGTTTTGTGTCTCTATTATATATATGTCAATACGATTTGCAAAGATAATAAATTTTGCTGAACTCCGAGCTGGAGCAGCTTTCATTTAGCTCGAACTATGTCTTGCCAAATCTATTGCCCGCGTAAGCTCGCACCCTCATCCTGAATCGAGCTCCGAGATGATGGTGCCTGCCGCGCAGGGCAATTATTTATCTCGCACTTTAGTTTGCTCTAGTTTTTCTTTTTATGACTCTGCACTTTAAACAGTCCGGTTTCGCCAGTGCTCAACACGAGTCTGTTTAAAGCTCAGAGTCAAGGCGATTTCTTTTTTGTTTAACTCCCTCTCCCTTTCTGTCTGTCATCCTGAATCGAGCTCCGAGATGATGGCGTCTGCTGCGCAGGGCAATTATTTATCTCGCACTTTAGTTTGCTCTAGCTTTTCTTTTTATGACTCTGCACTTTAAACAGTCCGGTTTCGCCAGTGCTCAACACGAGTCTGTTTAAAGCTCAGAGTCAAGGCGATTTCTTTTTTGTTTAACTCCCTCTCCCTTTCTGTCTGTCATCCTGAATCGAGCTCCGAGATGATGGCGTCTGCTGCGCAGGGCAATTATTTATCTCGCACTTTAGTTTGCTCTAGCTTTTCTTTTTATGACTCTGCACTTTAAACAGTCCGGTTTCGCCAGTGCTCAACACGAGTCTGTTTAAAGCTCAGAGTCAAGGCGATTTATTTTTTTTTAACTCCCTCCCCCCTTCTGTCTGTCATCCTGAATCGAGCTCCGAGATGATGGCGTCTGCCGCGCAGAGCAATTATTTAGCTTGAACAGTAAGACTTACAGGTTGCGATAATAAAACACAAGCGAACATTTGGCTAGGGTGTGACACCAAATATTAAAGCCAACTCCACCACAAGGGAGTGAGGGGGGGACATCCAGAGTTTCAACGTCCAGAGCATAGAGGGTCGCTTTATACTCGTGCCAACCATGGCCTGGGGGCGGATAACAACCGCTATAGCCCACCACACCATTGTCATTTACGCACTGTACAACACCATCGGGCAGTAGTGAACCATCCGCTGAGCCTGCGCCAGTGGGTAGCTGTGAGCATGATGCAGGTATGTTGTAGATGAGCCAATGCCAAAAACCACCTGGAGTTGGAGCGTCCTTGTCGTGAATATCTAGGGCAAAGCTAAGAGTTCCCTCGGGAGCATTCTCCCAGTGAAGCTCGGGTGATAGGTTACCGCCACCACAGCCATCGTGAACCTGTGCCATAGGGGCAACGCCACTTAAATCGTGGCTTTTTAGAGTGAAAAGTTTGTTCATAGTAGTAGTTATTGAGTTAATTTTTTCAAAGATAATACATTTTTGTGTATTTGCACCTAAATACTGGGACTCTCCATTAGACAAGTAGAGATCTCTAAGTAATATTCTATTGGGTAATAATAAACATCTTGTCGAAATTGATAATTATCCGTTGGTTTGCCCTCACAAAATCCATGCCCAGATCGCCATCGCAGTAAGCTTTGGAAGTATGCCCCGAGGGAATAATATCTATGTCTTTGAGTGTGATTTGCCTGTCGCCAAGTCGCAATGAAACCTCGGGGAGAATGTGGGTCTCGTATTTTTGGATAGAGGCAAAGCCGCCAATGGTCACAGAATCTTTTGTGGCAGTTTTTTTAATTAGCCGTTTGTTGCGATCGTAGAAATTTTGGTTCAAATCGCTATTAACTGCTCCTGTGTCGAAAAGCAATACATAGCCTTGGTTTTCAATCTCGACCTCCACATAGTATGAACCGTCAAATAACATATTTTGCCCCCATGAGGGTGTGGGGCTCTGTTTTTGAGGGATGATAATCTTGTTTTCTTGAGGCAAGATATGAATCTCGCCAAGCTCCTCCATAATGGCAGTCCCTAGAACGGGAGCCAGCTCAATAGAATCGGGAAAAAACTCAGGGCTATACACTAAATAAAGCGGATTTTTTACCTCTATTTCCCCAAATCGCAATTCATCGCCCACCGCAACAGCGCAAAAGGCAGTGGTACCCGTGGCTCCTATGGTTGATAGAGAATCTAAAATCACTCTAAGTTGATGTTTTTGAGCAAATTCTTCGGAGACGAAATTAAAATCGATACAACCCGTGTCGAAAATAAAACTCTCGCTCTCACCCCCTATTTCGCCTTGGATATGAAGATGCTCACCGCGACCCATTTTTTTGAACTCTGCGGGGAGTTCTACATCTTTTGCAGGAAGGCTCACTTCTAATTTTGGAGCTTCTGCCATCGCCTTGAAGTACCCCAAAGAGTATGAGCTGTTGGGGTCAATCGAAAAAAGATAGTCGTGTGTCTCTTGAAATTTTCCTGATCTTGAGAGATTTGCGATAAGCATGCTCTCAAGCGAGGAATGTTGCTCTTGGCTCAAATCGGTTTTGTGTTGGCCTAGTAGTTTGGTGATGGCATTGTAGCTCTGCTCGAAGCGTTTGAATTTTTCGCCCACAAGAGCATCTATCCACAGGGAAGTTATGGTGTCAAGTTGCGCTTTGTCTTGAACGCTCAGGCTGTTTAACTCAAAATAGTTTTGCTCGTTAAACCAGTTGAAAATTTGAGATTTCTTGATCTTTGTACTTGTTTTTGTGTCGCTGAGCACATTATTTTGAGCAAAGCAACTCCCTGTGCATAGCAGTAGAGAACAAGTAAGTAAAAAAAATTTCATGATTTTTGTGTATTTTCATTTGACACACACAAAAATACAAAAAATAATACAGTTTCTCAAATGATACATCCCTAACTCCTCTATTTTGCCCACCGTCCTGTACTTGATTTATAATGAGGGCAAGGTGATGCGGGCGATGGATTTGGAAAAGTGTAGTTCGAACTTAAATGAATGTAAGTGCCGCTGGTGCCGAAGTATTCAAAAAAAAATTATATCTTTGCGTTTTGCGTACTTCAAACAAGCAGGCGCAGTTCACTCCTTTGGTTTAAAAATAAGAACAATATGAAAAAGACTATTATCGCTCTTGCAGCGCTCGCAACACTAGGGGCTCAAATTAATACCGCCTCGGGGCAAACAGCCTTTAAAATCGAAAATTCGCAGGGTACCGTAGATATGTACTCCCTGCCACAAACCACCCTAGCGGTTACTATAACCCAAAGTCGTGAGGTTATCCTGCGTGGCACTTATGCTCGCTATGCATCGCAGTATCTTGGCATAATAGGCGCTCCGCAGACAGATAAAGAGTTTTATACTATTTTGGATGCCAAGGTAGCCTACTCTCTAGAACCCAACCCCACCGAGAGCTATGTGGTGGACGAGAAAAGTGCGCTGCCAACACGTGTTTTGCAGTGGCCAGTGATGTCAACGATAACCGCAGATGTAGCTCCAAGTGATAATAATTTTGAGGGAGCATCCATTGCCAATAATAACCCATTTACCGATGTGGGAGCTACCATTCTATCGATGAGCGAGAATGGTCTTTCTGTGGACCGTTCGGGCGTTGAGAGCAAATCTCCCGAAGATATGGCAGCCGAAGCAGCAGCAACTATTTTTAAGTTGCGCAAGCGCCGCATAGAGCTTATCTCAGGCGATCAGGGCGAAAATGTATTTGGCGCAGGACTTAAAGCGGCACTAGATGAAATCGCGCGCCTAGAGAAAGAGTATCTCGAACTATTTGTGGGTAAGCGCTACCTTCAAACCACTACAAAGACCTATTATCTCACTCCCAAAAAGGGTGAACTTCGAGCTGTGGTGTGTCGTTTTTCGGAAGAAGGTGGTCTGACCGATGCCACTAATTTGTCGGCTCAACCCGTAAATATTGAGCTTGTGCTTGAGGCTCAAGGTGCTGTGAGCGAGGCAGCAGGTAAAGCTGGACGCACTGTCCCCGTGCTTATCCCTGCGGTAGTTAAAACAAAGGTTAGCTACGCTCAAATGAGCTTTGGCAGTGAGCGTATCCCTGTCTATCAATTTGGAACCATCAGCGCAGTACCCGTAATCTAGGTGATGTGAGCCACGCGGGCAATGATTTGGCTCGAAAGGCATCTTTAGTGATAGTTTATAAAAACAGAGGTCGCTCCAATGGGGCGACCTCTGTTCTTGTAAAGTTATGTATGCTCAATCGCCCCATGGGGCGTGCCTTTGCGCATACATATGAGCGCGGCACACTAATGCGGGCACGCACCGCTGATGCCTGCACAGAAAAGCGAGTAGTCGTATTTCACGGGGTCAGAGGGGTCGAACTCTCTGAGAACAGAAGTCACCTGCTCGACCGCGCGCCAATCGTTGGCTCGGCGAGTGAGTATCCCCAATGCGCGCGAGGTATTGCCTGAGTGTACATCTAGGGGTAGGTATAGCGCGCTAGAGGGTATCCTCTCGCTCCATAATCCTAGATCTACGCCGGCATTATCTCGGCGCACCATCCATCGAAGGAACATACACAGTCTTTTGCATGCAGAGCCCTTGGCTATGGAGCTCAGGTGGCGACGTGTGCCATTTTGTGTGGGGTTTAGCTCCTCGAAAAATAGATCATAAAACTCTGCCAGCGCAACTCGAATATCTCCCTTTTGCTCGTAGGCATCGCAAAACACGCCCTCCAGACCTCCATGTGTGTGATAAATCCTGCGCAGTGCGTGCACAAAATACTGCAAATCACTGCTCGAGAAAGTGCGATGCACAAAACCCCCAAGACAAGCAAGTTCATCATCCGAGGCCTCCATCACAAAGCGAGCAGGCTCACTCCCCATCATATCCATCATCCTGTGGGCGTTGCGCACAATGATCTTGCGGTTGCCCCAAGCGATGGTCGATGCCAAAAAACCAGCAATCTCTATGTCCGCTCGCTCGACAAAGCGGTGAGCAACAGAAATGGGGTCGTCTTCGATGAATTCACTTCGATTGAAGCGATAGAAAAGCTCATCGAGAAAATCTTTTACTTCCTGTTTTGTCATAATTCTCTATGGGTGATTAATTTTTCCTCCATCCAATCGTACCACTCTATCTCCCAGACCAGCAAGTCCACGCTCATGGGTGACTATCACAAAGGACGTCCCGTAATCGGCTCGTGCCTTTTGAATTAGACTGTAAAGCTGCTCGCGGTTATCCTCGTCGAGGTTACCACTGGGTTCGTCGGCAAAAATCAACGAAGGAGAATTAATTAGTGCTCGCGCCATGGCGATTCGTTGTTGTTCGCCACCCGAGAGAGTTGAGGGTTTGTGCGAGAGTCTATCACCTAGACCCATGGACTCAAGTAGTTGTAGGGCTTTTTGCTGCGCCTGGTTATTTGCGGTACCCGCAATCAGCGCAGGTATCATAACATTCTCAAGGGCAGTGAACTCTGGCAACAGGTGGTGGGCTTGAAATACAAAACCTATTTTTCGACTGCGAAGAGTGCTTAGAGCCTTGGAGGAAAGTTGCGTTATGTTTTGTCCATCCAAAAATATCTCGCCACTATCTGGTTTTAGTAGCGTGCCCATAATTTGTAGCAGAGTTGTTTTACCAGCACCCGAGGCGCCAACAATAGAGACTATCTCTGCGGGCGCCACACTAAGGCTAACTCCTGTGAGAACTTGGAGCTGCCCGAAACTTTTGTGTATATCACGACATTCAAACATAGCGTAAAGGTAACGTTTTTTTAGTTTTTTAGCTCAAGTCCTATCAGAAAAATTGCAAAAAATCTGTACCTTTGTTGAAAATAATTCGCCATGCTCAAAGCGAGCCTACATCTGCGGCAGGTTGCAGAATTTTATATCATTTAACCAAAAAAGATTATATGCTTAAACCACCACCCTATAGTATGCGTTTTCTGAAAGGAGATCCATGGATATGGGCAATACTCATTGTGATGTTGCTGTTTTCGGTCTTGGTGGTCTATTCTGCCACCGCCTCGCTTGCCTATGTCAAAAGCGAGGGCGACACATCGAGCTTCCTGGTGAAACAGTGTTTCACTGTGGGGATGTGTTTTGTGACCATGGTTATTGTGCACTATATCTCCTTGAAATTGCTGCTCAAATTTGCTAAAGGCATTTTCTTGGCGTCCTTGATCATTATTATGATAGTGTATCTGCGAGATTTTACCCTCAATGAGAGTAAACGCTGGTTTGTGGTACCCATCATAGGGTTGACTATACAACCGGCTGACTTTGTGGAGCTTGCCACTATTTTGCTGCTGGGTTCACGACTCTCTAAAATCACTGACATAGGCCACATCTCGCTGCTACCACCACTGTCTCCAGCGAAATGGAGGGCAAATCCCCAACTCTCTCAACATATATTCCACAACACCACAACACCTTTGTTGGTGCCAGTGGGAGTGGCTTGTGCTTTGATTTTTTGGTCGGGGCTTTCTTCGGCAATGATACTGTATTTTTGTTGTTTGATGATGCTTATTATAGCAGGGGTACGAGCAAAGGAGGTATGGCGTTTTTTGCGAGTGACAGTCCTTGTTGGCATAGCTGCAGTGATGGTAATGCTTATTTTTGGAGCAGGCCGCTCAGAGACGTGGATTAATCGTTCGGTGCGCTTTGTGACAACATCTATAGGCATGGAAAGCGCCCTTGTTGAGGGAGTAGATACTGAGGATTTCCAAATCGAACAAGCCAAAATTGCCATAGCCTCAGGGGGGCTCTGGGGTAAGGGGCCGGGCAATAGCACCCAACGTTCGCAGTTGCCGCACTCCTACTCGGACTTTGCCTACGCCTTTATTGCCGAGGAGTATGGGGTAATTGGACCTATATTGATTATTCTGTGTTATTTGACGATACTTATTCGAGCACGCAAAGTAGCCTTGAATCGCCACACCCCCCGAAGCCATATGCTAGTGGTGCATGGGTTAGTGCTAGCGCTTACTCTCACGGCATTTCTGCATATCTTTGTGTCCCTAGGCATTGCTCCTGTCACTGGGCAAGTGTTACCTTTTGTAGGTCAGGGGGGGAGCTCGATGTTTTTTAGTTCTATTGCCATGGGCATGGTGCTCTCGGTGAGCCGCGGGGCTAATAAGGCAGCCTTTAGAGAATATCGCAAAGAGCTCGCCAAAGAAAAACAACTCGAAATGGAACAACTTGCCCTCCAAAAGCAGCAAGGTTCGCAGCAAGAAGAACTCGAGGGCACACTCCCCAATGAGAGTGATAATGAGGAGATTGACCAGATGGGCGATGATACTGAAAACTCAAACAACCAAGACAAAGATGAAGATAATAATTAGCGGTGGCGGCACGGCAGGTCATATCTACCCTGCACTAGCAGTTGCCAAAGAGCTTAAAAGTCGTGGGCACGAAATACTATTTGTGGGCGCACAAGGCAAGATGGAGATGGAGCGAGTGCCCAAGGCGGGCTTTGAGATAGTGGGTCTACCTGTGGTGGGTTTGCAGAGGCGTTTGACTTTGAAAAACCTTGCGCTGCCTTTTAAGTTGTTCAAATCGCTGCGCGTAGTGAGAGGTGTGATACGAGATTTTGCGCCCGATGTGGTGGTGGGGTTTGGGGGCTACGCCTCGGCGCCAGTGTTGTGGAGTGCAGCTCGTGGAGGCATCCCAACTGTTATCCAAGAGCAAAATAGCTATGCGGGACTTGCAAATAAGATACTATCAAAACGCGCTCGAGCAATATGTGTTGCCTATGATGGCATGGAGAGATTCTTTCCTGCCTCGAAAATCACCCTAACGGGCAATCCTCTGCTAGTGAAACCTAGCGCCGAGGTGGATAAAGCTGGTGCTCGTGAGCGGATGGGGCTTCGCCCTGAGGGCAAAGTGGTGTTGATAGTTGGAGGCTCGCTAGGTACTCGCACTATGAACGAGGCGGTGATGAGCCAACTCGAAAAAGGCGGCTTTGGGGTAGAGGGTGGTTTTAGCGAAGACGTACAGGTGATTTGGCAGTGTGGACGTTTCTACTATGACGAATTTTGTAAGCGCTCGCAGGGTTATAATATCGAACCTCGTGCGTTCATAGAATCAATGAGCGATGCCTATGGGGCGGCAGACTTGGTGGTCACACGTGCAGGCGCATCGACCATCTCCGAGCTACAACTCCTAGGCAAGGCTGCTGTATTTGTCCCCTCGCCCAATGTGAGCGAAGACCATCAAACCAAAAATGCCATGGCAATGGTGAGTGTGGGAGCTGGCGAGATAGTCAAAGACAATGAGCTCTCAGAGCAGCTCTTCTCTGTGGTCTCGGAGCTACTTAGTAAACCCGAGCGGATGGAGGCTATGGCGATGAAAATAAAAAGTTTTGCCCGAGAAAACAGCGCATCTGATGTTGCTGATATAGCTCTGAGTTTTGCCCATAAGCAAAGCAAAATATAACACCCTATAAACTAAATGAATCCAAGTTTTCCTCACGATTTCATAGATATACTCCAACGTGATTTGCCTTCTGATCAGGTGCAAAGCCTGCTTGAGGCGCTAGATAGCACCCCCGCCAGCTCCCTGCGCATTAACCTCGCTAAGGGTGCGAATATCAAAGGAGATAGCCCCGTGGAGTGGAGCTCGGGCGAGGGATGGTATCTTGATGAACGCCCCAAGTTTACGCTCGATCCACGATTGCATGGTGGGGCTTACTATGTCCAAGAGGCATCCTCTATGATAGTTGGGCGCATAGCTCAAGAGTTTGCTCCACGCTGTGTGTTGGATCTTTGCGCTGCCCCTGGTGGTAAATCCACTCATCTCTCGAGCGTGGTGGGTGATGAGGGTTTGGTGGTAGCAAACGAGGTAATAAAATCTCGTTCAACCATACTCAAAGAGAATGTAATTAAGTGGGGACTGGGCAATGTGGTGGTCACAAATTCTGATCCTGCGGCTTTTGAGGCGCTGGAAAACCTTTTTGATATGGTGGTGGTGGATGCTCCTTGTTCGGGAGAGGGGATGTTTAGAAAAGACCTTGCCTCGAGGGAGCAGTGGTCGGTGGAGGGTGTTGGTACCTGCGTTATGCGATCCAAAAGAATACTTGCCAATGTGTGGGCTTCCCTTGCGATGGATGGGGTGTTGATTTATAGTACATGCACCTTTAACCACATGGAAAACGAAGGAGTTGTGCGCTGGGTTCTCGAGGAGCTGGGTGGCGAAATCATAGAACAAAACTGGCAAGAACTAGGAGCCGCAGCAGTTGTGGATAATGGCCTAGGAGGGCATTTCTATCCTCACAAAGTGAAAGGCGAAGGGTTATTCTGCGCTGTTATTCGCAAAACTCGCCACAGCGAAAATACGCCCCCACCCTCAAGATCAAGAAAAATGGATCGACCAAGCAAAAGTGAAATATCCAAGCTTGAGAGATGGGTGAAAACTGAAAGAAAATTCAGGATCTCCAACTCGGGGCTCATTTACTGCTACAACAAACTAACTGACAACCTCATAGAAGAGTTATTATCTTCGCTCAACGTGATATATTCGGGAGTTGAGATGGGGCAAATAATACGAGGTGAACTTAAGCCCTCACACCCCTTGGCTCTCTATGCTGATTTGCGCTATGAGAACCGCAGCTTGCTGAATCTCGAGCAGGCTCTAAGTTATTTGCGTTGCGAAAATCTTAATCCCGAGCTTTTTGCTCAGGGGCTAACCCTAGTAGAGTACCAAGGCGTAGCCCTTGGTTGGGCAAAAGGCCTCGGACGCAGAGTAAACAACAACTACCCCAAATCTTGGCGCATCCTACGCTAGGGGGGCAAAGACCATTCTGTCATTTGGCTCTAACAGAGTTTTTTTTCAAACCAATTGCCTGTGCGGCTCGGACGCAGAGCGTCTTTATGATTTGTTTTTGCAGGTTTACTCCGTTTTTGTTTTTAGGTATCGTCCTCGCTACATAATCATTGCCCGTGCGGCTCGGACGCAGAGCGTCTTTATGATTTGTTTTTGCAGGTTTACTCCGTTTTTGTTTTTAGGTATCGTCCTCGCTACATAATCATTGCCCGTGCGGCTCGCACCTCGGACTGTGCTTTTGCAAGTCATTACACTTCCAGATTTATAGCTAACACACAAAAAAGAGGACGCGCAGGTGTGCGTCCTCTTTTTTGTGTTTGTCACGAGCGTTTTATTATATCACAAGTTTTGCAATTAATTGAATAGCAACAATTAGAACTACCATAGCAATGGGGTAGACCGTTGCGTAGGCTATGCTGGGGACATTACTGTCGGCCATAGAATCGGCTGCCGCTAGCCCAGGGGTACTGGTCATACTACCCGTAAGAGTTCCGAGCATATCGAGCATATTGATTTTGAATATCCAGCGCCCCACTACCGTTGCCACTATCATAGGGAGGATGGTGATTATTGCCCCAACAATAAATAATAGAATGCCGCTTTGTTGGAAAGTAGCAACTAGCCCAACGCCAGCGGATGTTCCAACTTCGGCTAGAAATAGTAGAAGTCCTAGTTGTCTGAGTAGTTGATTGGCAGGGCCCGACATAGTCCAAATAATAGGCCCGGTTTTGCCCTTAGCGCTAAGGATCAAAGCCATAATTAGTACTCCACCCGTAAGCCCTGGGCTAAATTCAAAACCTGGGAGCGATATGCTGATTTGTCCGAAGAGAACCCCAAGCACAATACCCATTGCAATGGGGAAGAAGTCTGTATCGGATAGTTTCTTTTGGTCGTTGCCAAAATAGCGAGCCAAGGCGTCAACCCCCGTTTTATCACCAACCACAACAACCTTATCGCCATACTTTAGAGTAAGCTCAGGGGAGGGCGAAATCACAATACCACTACGGCGTATCCTTGAGACGGTGCAACCATAAGACTGTTGGAGGTCTAGTTCGACCAAACGTTTGTTGATTACATCTTTGCGAGTGACAAGTAGCGATTCTACCACCTGCCCCGAGAGTAGCGGCAATTCACCCTCCTCGCGAGCGCCCACCATGGCCGAGAGTGCATTCAACGCCTCGTCTGTACCAACAGCTTGAACATAGTCACCCTCCAAAAGCACAGTGTCTGCCTTGGGAATTTGAATATCCTCGCCCGAGCGCACACGGGTGATAACTGCGCCAGTTACAGCACGCACTTTTAGTTCGATGAGTGATTTACCATATACCCATGGCTGGCTCACACAGAAAATCGCGCGCTTCACCTCGGGGAAAGCATCTTTTTGTTCTTTCTCAATGCGTTTCGCTTCCCTCTGCATATCAATTTTGAGCATCTTTGGAAGCAGTTTCACAAAGAGTATCACCCCGATCACACCAAAGGGGTAGGCAAAACCATAGGCAATCGAGGCATCAGCCGAACCCGTACTGTCAATCGCTGCCGCAAGACCAGGAGTGCTGGTGAGAGCCCCTGCCATCAGTCCCACAATCTTGGCAGTGTCTATATCAAAGGCATACTTACACACAATAGCCGTAAGGGCAGCTGTGGCAATGGTGAGCACTGCGATGATAATGAGTGCCTTACCTTTGGATTTGAAGGACTGGAAAAAACCCGGCCCCGCCTGAATACCAATCGTAAAGATAAAGAGCACAAGTCCGAAGGTTCCCAACTCTTTGGGGATAACCACTCCGTAGTGCCCAAAGGCAAGAGCAATGAAAATCACCGCCGAAACATCCAGCGATAGACCTTTAATTTTCATGCGCCCGAGCATAAACCCGAGAGCAACAATCACAAAGAGTGCAAAATAGGACTTGTGTAGCAGTTCTGATAGCATTTCAGCCATAGTGAGTCGGATGTTTTTAAGGACGGGCGGGGGAATCCCTGAATTTAATTAAGCATTTCCCAAAGCATGTCTTTGAGTTGTGTGATGTTTTGGTTCGCCACCGAAGAGATGAAGATATGTTTGATCCCCGCGGGTAGCTCTTTTTCAAGCTCCTCGCGCAGTTCATCATCGAGCATGTCGGATTTGGTGATAGCAAGCATACGATCTTTGTCGAGCATCTCAGGGTTGTAGCTGCGCAGTTCATTGAGAAGAATCTCATACTCGGCTGCTATGTCCTTAGCGTCGGCAGGCACCATAAACAACAAGATTGAGTTGCGCTCTATATGGCGCAAGAAGCGTATTCCAAGGCCTCGTCCCTCGCTAGCGCCCTCTATGATTCCTGGTATGTCGGCCATTACAAACGAACGATGATCTCTCACCGAAACGATACCCAAATTAGGCTCTAGGGTGGTGAAAGCGTAGTTTGCAATCTTAGGCTTGGCAGCCGATACCACCGATAGTAGAGTAGATTTACCCGCATTGGGGAAACCCACCAAACCCACGTCGGCTAGGACTTTTAGCTCCAAAACAAACCATCCCTCAACGTTAGGTTCGCCAGGCTGAGAGTAGCGTGGGGCTTGATTGGTAGCGGTGCGGAAGTGCCAGTTACCCAGACCTCCACGGCCACCCTTACACAGGATTACCTCCTGCCCATTTTCGGTTACCTCGCAGACCATTTCGTCTGTCTCGGCATCCTTGGCAATAGTCCCAAGAGGCACATCAATGATTACATCTTTGCCATTGGCACCGTGCATCCTAGCACCCATTCCTCGACCACCCGCCTCGGCAATTTGGTGGCGTTTGAATTTTAGGTGCAATAGAGTCCAGTACTGGCTATTACCCCTGAGGATGATGTGCCCTCCACGGCCACCATCGCCACCATCGGGACCTCCATACTCAACGAATTTCTCCCTGCGAAAGTGGGTCGAACCAGCGCCTCCGTCGCCCGATTTGGCGAATATTTTTACGTAATCTACGAAATTTGATGCTGCCATCTTATGTTATTTTTATTTTATTTCTAAATCCTTGCCCTCGCCTTAGTTCACAAAACTCTCGATTTGTTTCCAAGGGAAAGGGCCGTCGTTGGTTTGAGTTTCGCCCTGGGTGCTGCGCCCTTCTTTGATGTATCTGATCAATAGAGCCTTTAGTTCCTTGACCACCTCGGGGTGTTTCTCATAGAGATTTGTGGTCTCACTGGGGTCTTCCTTTAGGTTGTAGAGCTGCATAGGGGGTAGGCTTTCCCACGCCTTTTTATTGGCTGGGTTGGGTGCACTCCATCCTCCAGAGTGAGGCACAAGCAATAGTTTCCAATCGCCACGGCGAATAGCAAAATCACCCCTAATCGAGTGGTGAACAATCGCTCCACGCCCTATCTTCCCGCTTTGAGGATCTTGTAGTGCTTTGACAAACGAATAGCTATCCTCGCCCTCGTTTTCCCCTAGGCTTACTCCTGCAATCTGTGCAAAGGTACGATAAATATCTGTTAAACACACACTCTCCTTCGATATACCTTTTTTAGTACCCTCGGGCCAATAGACAATAAAGGGCACTCGATGGCCTCCTTCGTACAAATCGGCCTTTGCACCTCGGTAAATATAATTTGGATAGTGACCCTTCTCGATAAGCTCGCCAATTTGAGCCGCAGGCGAACAACCATTGTCGGTGGTGAAAATAATGAGTGTGTTTTGATCTATATCCAGATCTTTGAGAGTCTGTGTGATGCGTCCAATTTCTGCATCGACCATCATCGTGAAATCAGCATAAGGATTCAGCCCCGACGCTCCCTCCCATTTTTCGCTAGGGAGTATTGGGGTGTGGGGTCCTGGGTAGGGTAGATATAAAAAGAAGGGCTCGTCGCCTTGCTCGCTCTTTTTGATAAACTCGATTGCCTTGTTGGTCAGATTGGGCAAACACTCCTGATGATCGAAGTCAGCGCCCGTGTCGCCCTTGCGCCACCAGCTATATTTCCCTGTGTTCACAGTTTTTCTATCGGGCAGTGCTGTGGCTTTGTCGTTTTCAACATACACATAAGGGGGCATGTCTAGCGAACCACTAAAACCATAGAAATAATCAAAACCGTTATCTGCGGGGCCGCGGGTGATGGGGCTGTTGTAATCGATTACTCCTTTGCCGTTTTCGGATAGTTCGTTTATATTTGTTGGCTCTTGAGTAAAATTCCACTCCCAGCCTAGGTGCCATTTTCCGATGCAGGCAGTGTTGTAGCCCCCGCGGTTTAGCATAGAGGCAAGAGTTTGGCGATCCTCGGCTATAATGGGCTTGGAGTATCCGCTGACAACATCACTTTTGAGAGTGCTTCGCCAATTATAGCGCCCCGTGAGTAGTCCATAGCGCGTGGGAGTACTCACCGAGGAGGGGGTGTGAGCATCGGTAAAGATCACACCATTATGGGCAAGCGAATCCAAAACGGGGGTCTTAAATCCAGCATCGGGGTTTAGAGCTGACACATCGCCATAGCCCATATCATCGGCAAGAATAACAATAATGTTGGGCTTTGAGGGTTGCGAGTCGGCGCAAGAGGCCAGAGAACCTAGAGCACATGTGCCGAGGGTAATGAGTTTAACATTTTTTTTCATATATGATTTGTTTGGGTTGTCTAATAAAGGTGTTATAGAGCAAATAGATCCATCCGCAAAGGAATACCCATTGATTCAGGTCCCATCTCTCAAGTAGTATTTGCATCGCTTCTTTGGGTACAACTATGTCTATGGGTACTATACACAAAACAGCAAATATCATCCAATACAACACATAGTCCAAGCGAATTTTAGGCGATTTGAGCGACCACCAATAGATCCAACCCGCCAAGGCAATCAGATAGGTGTGTTTTTCGCTGGCGTTGCTAAACAGAATCGCAAAACCCATCACACTGGCGAGTGTTCCAACCCTAAAGGTTTTATCTCCCCACCAACGATAGCGAGCAAAAGTCAGAGCAACAATAGCGAAGAAAACTCCCGCTTGCACATAAATCTGGTACCAAGGCCTTGCATCCCACAGCAGGCGCATATCAAAAATGGTTTCAAAGCGGCGAGATCCCTGATGCTTGGGTAGCTCCTCTGCCCATGCTCCAAGGTAGGTGGCATATTCGTTGAGGGTCAGTTCCACAAGGGGTAGAGCAACCATTACTCCAGCCCACAGCGTGCCCCATAGTACATTGCGCCAAAACTTCGGGTAAAAGAGCACCAATAATAGTTCGACCCCGCCATAAATCTTGGTGAAAACCGAGAGCATTATCAGCAGCATAGCCCAATGTCCCTTGCCTCGCTCCAATAGAGAGTAGCTAAACAAAAAGATATAGCACACCACCATATTATACTGCATCGATAGCACAGAGATCGTAATAATGGGCAGCAAGAAGAATAGTATATTGCGTTTTTGGTTTGTTGTGATATGCGGCAGTAGCCAAATTGCCCAAGCGAGCATCAAAAAATTAAACACATTCCACAGATAAGGCCCCACGCTCATGGGCGCAAAAGCAAAGGGCGCAAAGAGCACATTAAACTGCGGAGGATAGAGGTAGAAATCCACACTGTGGCTCTCTCTCCAACTTTGAGTGTAAGGCATAATGCCATCGAAAAAATCACGAGTTGCGTTGGCGAAAATATCAAAATTATTGTAACCCTCCTTCAGCAGTCGCTGAAAAGTTGCTCCTAGGACAACCAGTAATCCCAAAAGCAGTATGTTTTTGAAAGTAAAGTGTTTTGCCATATATTTTTGGTTATTGTGTATGTAGTTTTTATCAAGCAGCGAGTGAGGGGGTTAATCTTTTTTGAGCATCAAACCACTATAAAAATGCCACAGCACAACGCCCCCTGCCACCGAGACATTCAGCGAATGCTTTGTGCCACCTTGGGGGATTTCTATTGCCCCCGAACACATGTTCACCGTGGCTTGCTGGACACCCTCGACCTCGTTACCAAAAACTAGTGCATACTTTTTATCATCGCTCGGGGCAAAATTTTCCAACGAATGCGAGCCCTCGACCTGCTCTATGGCATAGCTCTGGTAGCCTTGGGCGTTTAAGTTCTCTAAAGCCTCAGTGGCCGATGGTGCGCTTTCCCAGCTAACACTTTGGTCGGCTCCCAGTGCCGACTTGCGTATCTCCTTTGAGGGGGGAGTGGGCGTAAAGCCGCACAGAATAATTTTCTCTATGGCAAAAGCATCGCACGTGCGAAAGAAAGCACCTACGTTCAGCGCACTGCGCACATTTTCCAACACCACCACAACGGGTGTTTTGTGCATCTGTGAAAACTCCTCAACAGTTGCACGCCCAAGCTCATTGTTTTCTATTTTTCTCATTACTAAACAGTTGTCCTTAGAACTGATTTTTTTGTTAATGGGGGAGTAAATTTTTTGAGAAAGGGGGGGAGGGAGGGGGAGGGATGGGGTTGCCTAGATTAGCATTTCCCTAGAATTTCCTCCACTTGTTCCATCCTTGCAAAATCCGTGAGATCCATCTGTACGGGTACCACCGCCACGTAGTTATTTGCCAATGCCCATTCGTCCGTATCAGTGGCTTCGGGCTCTTGGTTGATGAAACGCCCCGTCATCCAATAATACAAACGCCCCTTGGGGTCGTGATTGGGGATAAAATCCTCGACCCAGTGCCCACGAGTTTGGCGGGCAAGTTTAATCCCCTTGATATCCTCGTTTTTAAGATCGGGGATATTCACGTTCAAACACATCCCTTTGAGTTGTTCGAGCGAACTCTCCAACATTCTGCGCAATACTTCTCGTGCCCACACCACTGCCACATCAAACTGAGCATCGGCACTGTGGTTCAGCAGCGAAAATCCAATAGATGGTATGCCATAGAACGACCCTTCAGTTGCAGCGCCCATTGTGCCCGAATACACCACCGAAAGATTTGAATTCGAACCGTGGTTGATACCCGCAAGCACCATATCGACTTTTTCGTCTTTCAAGATAGCATCGAGCGCCACTTTTACACAATCCACAGGAGCCCCACTACAAACGTACATCTCGATAGCTGGAAGAACCTCGCCTTGGAGGTTTTTAAATGGTTTTTGTTCCACAAATATCGGGCGATCCATGTTGATAGAATGCGATTGACCCGAGTAGCATTTATCGGGCGCCACCACAACCACCCTAGTGGCAAATTCCAAGGCTAGCACCGCTAGGGCTTTGATTCCTTTGGCATCGAAGCCGTCGTCGTTGGTGATAAGTATAGTCATTTATGTGTATTTAGGGCTAAAGGTGTGTAAATAAATTTGATAGAATGTTTTGCAAAGGTAGCAAAAATTCTTACCTTTGCAGCACTTTCTCTTTAAAGAAAGTAGTGTAGGAATCTCTGATTAAGAGCTGCAAAGATGGAGTAATCTCCTCAGTGCTAGGTGGTTGAAAGACTTCCGTGGGTGCTGACAAAGTAAAAAAGCTATTGCAAGCTCGATCAATTTTTTTTGTGAAGATCATATTCCGCGCTTAAACCTTTTAGATTTCAAAATAAAATGAAACAAGATCTAATTGCCATTGCTCAAGAGGCATTTAAAGTGGAGTGCAACCATCCAGAGTTTGGTGCAGGTGATACTATCACCGTAACTATCAAAATCCGCGAGGGTAACAAAGAACGTCTTCAAAAATTCCGTGGTGTTGTAATTCAGCGCCGTGGTAGCGGAACTACCGAGACTTTCACTATCCGCAAAATGTCTGACGCTGTGGGTGTAGAGCGTATCTTCCCGGTTAACTCTCCAACCATCGAGTCTATCGAGCTAAACAAGCGTGGTGTTGTGCGTCGTGCACGTATCTTCTACCTTCGCGCCCTTACTGGCAAGAAAGCTCGTATCAAAGAGCGTAAGAGATAATTCTCTTCTCGCTTTAGACAAAGAGCAACGAAAAAAGCCCGCTACCGTTTTGGTTAGTGGGCTTTTTCTTTGCTTGCAATCGTAGTGCTCAGTGCGCGCATCTTTTTAGGATGAGAGAGCTACTCTTTTATGGTTTCCATCACCACTCTATACACCTCGCCATAGCCGCGGGCTATCATCTTGCCTTGGGGTGAGATAAACACCATGTAGGGTAGTCCCCCAAATTGATACTCATCGGAGAGAGTGGCGTTATTGCCGTCCTGCGAATTTACGTCCCATTTCCAAGGGTGGGCTGTCATGCTTTTGGTTGAGGCTGCAATATCTATAGTAACTCCGCCTATTTCTGTGGTAGCTCCGCCGCTTTTTTCAAGATTTTCGGCAATTTCTTTTATTTGATCGCGCCAGCTTGTGTAGCCTATCACCTCAAGACGATCCTTGTGTTCTTTGTAAAATTCGGTGATATAAGGTTCAAGTTGTAGTGATCCTGGGCACATGCCGTAGTGATAGATTAAGACATATTTTCCCTTCAGATCGTTCAATCTGACGCTATCACCCTGGGGAGTTTGGAGAGTGAAATCGGGTGCAGAGCCTCCAACTTCAAGGTTCTTTAGAGTTGTGGCAATTCGCAATAATTCCCTGCCATGGTACCCATTCTTTGCACTGGGTGAGAGTTTCTCGTAGTGTGCAAACATCTCCTGTGCGCTTAATCTAGAGTATGCAGTGCAAGCCTCAAATGCCACTAGATCATTGTTGTGAGTGCGCATATATTCTTTTTCAATGCTATCCTTTGCCGCTCTGGCGGTAATAGTTGACTCAAGAGCATAGTGGTTATTAAATTCTTTGGCGTACTTCTGCCCTAAGATGGTATCACCCTCTGCATATGCCTTGTTCATCTTTTGTGCGAACACATCGCGGTTCATTGACGAGGCATTATCTATCTTTTGACTCTCGACCAGCTCAGGGGTGTAGGGGCCACCACTAAAAATCAGGTAGGGCATTTGGTCTCGCTCACCAGTAATGGTGATTTTAGAGTCATCGAGTAGTCCCGGGGCATAGATTCTTGAGAAATCTTTAACGCTGCGCTGCTCGCGTTTGCTTAGTAGTGTGACGGCATAGAAGCGCACATCATCCACTTTACCACGATAGCTAAATTCGCCATTTTTATTCAGCGGTACTTTGAACGAGAGCTCAGGTTCAAGCACATACTTGACAGTTATGGGAGTGAACAGCAGTGTGTCGCCCGTGTCTGCGCCTTGGATTTGACCTTTCAGAGAAAGACGAATCGGTTTATTCTGTTTTTGAGGATTGTTTTGTGCTAAGCTAGCAGTACAGAGCAGCATAAGAGCTGCCACCATAAGAGTTTTGTAGAGATTCATAGTTGTTGTATTTTTAGGTTTACGTACAACAAATATAGGAAAAATATCGCATCTCGACAAGGAGGTGCACAAAAAAAGAAGGGCACCTCAAACGAGATGCCCCTTGTTGACCTACTAGGACTCGAACCTAGAATGACAGAACCAAAATCTGCTGTGTTACCATTACACCATAGGTCAATAACCCAAACTTTTAACGAGCACAAAGGTAAGAACTTTTTACTCACTCTCCAAATTTTTAGCTGAAAATTTTTAATAAAATTTTAATCCTTGCTGAGCTCTTGTTTGCTAAAAGTGTTTCAAAAGACTGAAAATTAGTCTATTATCGTGTTCCATTCCCATTTATCTTCGCGGCGGCCTAGTTGGATGTCACGGTAGTAATTATAGATGGCAAGGGTCTTATCGCCTATGCAATTGTAATTGTAGTGCGTTTGTGTGCGAGGATCGAAAATATCCTCGATGGGTGAGATAACAGCCGCAGTACCACAAGCGCCACACTCCGAAAACTCCCCGAGCTCTTCCACTAGTACATCTCTGCGCTCAACCTCCATCCCGAGTTCCACTGCAATATCACAAAGCGACATATTTGTGATCGAAGGCAGAATTGAGCTCGAACCAGGGGTTACGTAAGTGTTTCCCTTGATGCCAAAGAAGTTGGCAGCGCCACACTCGTCTATCTTGGTGTGAGAAGCAGGATCGAGGAACATCACACTAGCGTAGCCACCACTGTGAGCCAGCTGCATGCCTCGAAGCGACGCAGCATAGTTGCCACCCACCTTCACATGGCCAGTGCCATTTGGCGCCGCACGGTCGTGCTGTGAGTCGATAATAACGTTCATCCCCTTCATCCCCCCAGGGTAATAGCTACCCACAGGCGTACAGAATACCATCAGAGTGTATTCATCCACGGGCTTTACTCCCACAGTAGGACCCGAGCCAATCAATAGTGGGCGAATGTACAGCGACCCACCACTGCTAAGAGGCGGCACAAACTCACGATTCAGCTCCACAACCCTGCGACACATCTCAACAAAAAGCTCCACAGGGGGTTCGGCCATCATCACACAACGCGCTGAGTTCTGCATGCGCAAAGCATTTTGCTCTGGGCGGAACAAGCGCACCTTGCCATCTTCGCCCTCAAAGGCTTTCAGACCCTCGAAAGATTCTTGCCCATAGTGCAGACAGCTGGCCGCCATATGCAGGTTGATGGTGTCCTCGGTGTGCTCTGTGATCTCGCCCCACACGCCATCTTTGTAAACGCAACGCAGGTTGTAGTTTGTTGGCACATAGCCAAAGCCGAGGTTGTTGAAATCTATATTTTTTGAACCCATTATAATATGTTATTTGTTGGATAGTGATTAATATTTATGCTTGTTTTATGCTTTTCTCGTGGTGTTATTCCACACTCCAGTCGCTGCCGTCTTTGCGGTCTTTCACCGTTATGCCAGCTCCGGAAAGCGCATCTCGAATTTGGTCGGATAGAGCCCAATTTTTCTCTTCGCGTGCCTTCAGGCGCATCTCTAGTACTAGGTTCATTACTCCCTCTAGGGCTTTTTGATGGCCGCTTTGAGCAGCTGACCCACCCGAAAGCTCCAATCCTAGGAGCTCTGTCATCACCCAACTGAAATCCTCGCGCAAAGTTTGCAAATCCCCAGAGGTGATGCTGAATTTATTGTCATAAATAGAGTTAATGGTGCGAGTGTAATCGAAGAGCACGGAAATAGCAACCGAGGTATTCATATCTTGCGCCACTGCCTCCAGAGCTTTATCTCTTAATGAACCAGTCTCTTGGGTTGTAGTTGTGGCTGCGGGCTTGACCTTTTGCAGGGTTTCCCATGCGCTGAGCAGTCGTTGCAAGCCTTTTTCGGCTGCCACCAAAGCCTCGTTGCTAAAATCGAGAGTCGAGCGGTAGTGCGCCCCCAGCATAAAGAAACGAATCACCTGCGGAGGGTAGGCCCTATCCAAAAGCGGATGATTTCCTGTAAAAAACTCCTCCAATGAGATGGCGTTCCCTAGCGACTTACCCATTTTCTGCCCGTTGAGGGTAATCATATTGTTGTGTACCCAATAGTTAGCCGAGCTACTGCCGAATGCAGCTTGGGATTGGGCTATCTCACATTCGTGGTGGGGGAACATTAAATCCATACCGCCTCCGTGGATGTCGAATCTCTCGCCCAAGTACTTGCGGCTCATGGCGCTACACTCGTTGTGCCACCCAGGAAAACCTTGTCCCCAAGGCGAATTCCAACGCATGATATGCTCGGGTGCTGCTTTTTTCCACAGCGCAAAATCGGCCGCAAAACGTTTTTCACCCGAAAATTCATCGCTGCGCCCTCCGCTCTGCATATCCTCTATGTTGCGACCGCTCAGGATGCCATAGTGATGCGATTGAGCATATTTCTGTACATCGAAATAAATCGAACCATTCGACTCATATGCCAACCCCTTATCCAAAATCGCTTGAGTAAGTTCAATCTGCTCGGGAATGTGCCCCGAAGCGAGAGGCTCGATTGAAGGATCTTGACACCCGAGTTGCTTCATATAATCTCGATAGCGGTTGGTGTAGTGGCCAGCCACTTCCATAGGTTCGAGCTCTTCGATGCGCGCTTTCTTGGCAATTTTGTCCTCGCCAGAGTCGGCATCCGCTTCGAGGTGTCCAACGTCGGTGATATTGCGCACATAGCGCACCTTGTATTGGCATGCCTTCAGTAGGCGAAACAGTACATCGAAAGTAATCGCCCCGCGAGCGTGACCTAGGTGTGGGTCACCATATACGGTCGGCCCGCAAACGTACAAGCCCACAAAGGGTGCTTTGATGGGGGTAAAGGTCTCGACTTTGCGAGTGAGGGTATTGTGTAGGTTTATGATCATTTTATGCCCAAGTGTATGTATATAGTATGGATTTAATACAAAAATAGGGCTTTATTTTTAATAATCAAACCCTATTTCAATAATTATTACGATTTCTAAATGTTCGCAAATACTCTTAAGAAGTAAGTAGTCTCTGCGCGCTAGAGGTTGATTTTGTAGCCAACCCCTTTGACTGTGCTTATGCTGCTATCGCCCAGACGCTCACGCAATTTGCGGATATGCACATCAATAGTTCTATCTCCCACGACAACCTCCTCGCCCCACACGCTGTCGTAGATAGCCTCGCGAGTGAAAACTTTTCCTGGTTTGGAGCTCAAAAGCGAGAGTAGGGCAAATTCCTTGCGCGGCAGTGTGATTTCTTTATCTCCGCAGATCACCATATGGCGTTCGGTGTCTATGCTAAATGGCAGTTCTTTTTCTTTTTCGGAGTTTGTTGAAAGCGTACCAGTGAGTGTTGGGCGTCTTTTCATTAGAGCCTTTATGCGGCTGATTAGTACGCTGGGGCGTATGGGTTTGGCGATATAGTCATCGGCTCCAGCCTCGAAACCTGCGATTTGCGAGTAATCCTCACTTCGAGCTGTCACCATGGCGATAATCACCGAATTCATACTAGGGATTTTACGCAACTCACCACATGCTGTGATACCATCCATTAGGGGCATCATAACATCCATCAAAATCAGGTCGGGTTGAAAGCTCTGAGCCACTTCAATAGCCTCCACGCCATTGCGTGCTAGCGCTACGCTCCAGCCTTGAAGCTCGAGGTTATAACTCTGAAATTCAAGGATATCCTCCTCGTCGTCTACTACTAGTATCTTATAACTCATGTCTTGAACTGTGATTTAAATGTGATCAAATTAATTATAAAAACTATAATTCCGTGGGGGATACTGAATTTTGATACAAATATATGTGTTTTTGTTAACAAATGCGCACGAAGAGTTAAAATCTAAGATAAAAATCTTTTGTCAATTCGCGATATTGCTCGCTGTACTGTCCGTTTTCGTCCAGAATCACTAACTTTTCTTGTTTGATTTGATAGAACCTAAACGAAAACTCCATCATTATCCTCTTTGGTAGTCGCCCCTCTTTGGGGATCACATAACAAAGACGGTTCAAATAGAGCCCTGCGCCCAAGGCCTTGGCAATGAAACTCACGCCCGGACGATTGGGGTAGATCACCGCAAAGCGGCTGTCCTCGTTTTTGAGCATACGACACACGCCATCTATGATGTCCTCATCGGTGAGTCTGTCGCTGTGGCGAGCTGTGTTGCGATTTTTGCCTGTGGCGCTGTAGGTGCCGTCGAAATAGGGAGGATTGGTGACAATAAGGTCGAATTTCTTGTCTTGCTTATCGCCCTGAGGGAAATCCTGAAAAGGGCAGTGGAACACAGAGATACGCTCTGCCCACGGGGAGTGAGCAGTGTTCTCTAGTGCTTCGATGGCTGCACCTTGTTCTATTTCGATTGCCGAAATATTAGCGCTCGGCGAACGCTGGGCAACCATTAGTGAAATTAGTCCTGTACCGCAGCCTATGTCCATGATTTCTTGGTCGTTGGCATTGACGCCCACCCAAGAACCCAGCAGCACCCCATCGGTGCCAACTTTCATTGCACTGCGTGATTGATAAACGTCGAAACGTTTGAATTTAAATAGATCTGAGCCCATTTGCTTCTATGATTTGTAAACCAAACTCGTGGCGCGACACCGCTTCAGTGTCGGCTCAGAGAGAGGGGGGATGTTACTTTCGAGCTAAATGTTAAAAAAAATGTGTTGGTGAAAAAAACTATGTGCGAAATTCCGCTGCCTATCGAAAAAAAGTATATCTATGGGCTTTTTGTTTCTTGGGGGAAGCTCTCGCTAGGGCTACTCTATTCGAGTAATCTTGGCTCCCAAGGCATTCAATCTTGCGTCGATATTTTGGTATCCACGGTCGATCTGCTCAATGTTTTGTATCACACTGCGCCCCGAGGCGCTCATCGCTGCTATTAGTAGTGCAACTCCTGCGCGGATGTCGGGCGAACTCATTACTGTTCCCCGAAGTTGCATTTGGTGGTTATGCCCTATTATGGTCGCCCTGTGGGGGTCGCACAATATGATCTGGGCACCCATGTCGATTAGTTTATCCACAAAAAAGAGTCTACTCTCGAACATCTTTTGGTGGATGAGTACCGAACCCTTGGCTTGGGTTGCCACAACCAGCATTACGCTCAGCAAATCTGGCGTAAGCCCTGGCCATGGCGCATCGGCTATGTTCATTATCGAGCCGTCCATAAAACTCTCGATTTGGTAGTTAGCCTGAGCGGGGATAAATAGGTCGTCTCCGCGGCGCTCGATGGCTATTCCCATCCTTTGGAACTGGGCTGGGATTATTCCCAGACTATCATATTCCACGTCTTTTATAGTAATCTCAGAGCGTGTCATGGCTGCCATACCTATGAAACTACCCACCTCTATCATGTCGGGCAGCATCCTGTGGCTAGTGCCTCCGAGATACTCCACACCCTCGATGGTCAGCAGATTAGAGGCTATGCCGCTAATCTTGGCGCCCATTCTAACTAGCATCCGACACAGTTGCTGTATGTAGGGTTCGCACGCTGCATTGTATATCGTGGTTGTGCCTTTTGCCAGCACTGCTGCCATGATGATATTGGCAGTTCCTGTGACCGAAGCCTCGTCCAGCAGCATGTAGCTCCCTTTAAGTCCATCTTTGGGTGCTATCACGCTATAGAAATGCTCATTGTTGTCAATCTCTAGGGTTGCCCCAAGGTTTTGAAAGCCAATAAAGTGAGTGTCCAGTCTTCGTCGTCCAATTTTATCGCCTCCGGGCTTAGGCATCGCCGCCCATCCAAACCTGCCGAGCATAGCCCCGAGCATCATCACTGATCCGCGCAAACGAGCTGCCGCCTTACGAAACTCTGGTGATTTCATATACTCTAGGTTTACTTCCTTTGCTTGGAAAGTATAGGTGTCCTCGCTCAGTTTTTCGACCTCAACCCCCATTTTCTCTATCAACTCTATGAGCTGCAATACATCGATTATTGAGGGAATGTTGCTTATTGTCACCCTTTGAGGGGTAAGTAGCACAGCACATAATATTTGTAGTGCCTCGTTTTTCGCCCCTTGCGGTGTGATTTCTCCACTTAATTGCCCTCCTCCGAGGACTTCAAATGATGCCATATAGTCCTAGTGTTTGTTGGTTTTATGGTTATTGTTCTTGTTTTTATTATTGTTGTTGTTATTGCCCTTTGCCCCAGTCTTTCCTCCTTGTTTTGCCCATTTACCGTTTGTGCGACTTTTGTTTTGCTTGTCGCCATACAGATGAGTACCTTCCAAAAGTGTTGGGTCTAGCTCTAATTCACCTTGAGAGAGTCTACGCAGGTCGTTCATAACAATGCGATTGTCGGGGTATTCATTGTTGTAGCTATAACTTTTTTGTCTCATAAACTTCGCTAGCTCTAGCGCCATTTCTTGTTTTAGCTCCATATTTTCAGCCTCAGAGATGGCGGCAATCGAGCGAGCAAATTGGGCAGCGTGGCGACCATATTGCTTTTGAGTGATGGTGCAGCTGGGATACTCTAACTTCTGTGCCACTGGCGAAAAGTGCTCTAAAGAGGGCTTCTCAAAAGGAGAATCTACATCCAAATCCAGTCCTGCTATCATAAATAAATGATCCCATAGCATGTGTTGAAACTCTTGCGAATCGCTCTTATTCGGGTTTAGATTGCCCATCAGACCAACCACTACCTTGGCTTGCTCGTTGCGCAGGTCTCTGTCCTCGATGGTGTGCAGGTAGCGTACCATGCGTTGAACGTTGCGCCCGTACTCTGGCAAAAGCAGAGGAGTGTCCGTGGCTGTATATTTAGTGTTGTCCATGAAAGGAAATATTGTATGAAAATTCAAATTTGATTTTAAAAAAGCAAATTTAATACATATCTTTGAATTTCGCAATAGCTAGTGAATTTTTTATAACTTTTTTTTATAAATAGTCTCTGGTTTAATTTGCATGGTTTTTGCACAAAGAGCCCCGATAGATAACTTCGTCTTCTTGGCACAAACACTTTATTAACCCCTAAAAAATTTTAAAACAATGGCGAAAATATTAGTTGCAGACGATCAAAGAGCCGTGAGAGCTAGCGTAGGTGAGATTTTAAAAATGAGTTCACACGATGTTTTCCTAGCTGAAGACGGACAACAGGCTCTGGATATGATCATCGAGGCAAGTAAAGCTAATGTGCCTTTTGATATGCTCATTACTGATGTGGTGATGCCCAATATGGGCGGCGATCAACTCATCGGGCAGCTCTCGAAGCTGGGAATTGTGATGAGGATTCTAGTGATTTCAGCCAATGGCACTATAGGGCTGGCGGTGGATTGTATGAAGAAGGGAGCGATGGATTTTATGGAAAAACCCTTTGATCTCAATACTATCCTTCATAAAGTTACTACTTTACTCAAGTCTTCTCTTGACCCCACTCTCACGGTAAATAAACGCAAACGCCCTGTCAATACCAAGATTATCGGCTCTTCAGTGCCCATTGTAAAGGTCAAAGAGATGATCGCTAAGATTGCTCCCTCGGGGGCGAGGGTTCTGATCACGGGGCCAAATGGAACGGGCAAAGAATTGGTGGCACGCTCTATCCATCAAATGAGTGGTCGATCTAGCGGTCCTTTCGTTGAGGTGAATTGTGCTGCTATCCCCTCGGAGATGATAGAGAGCGAGCTTTTTGGTCACGAAAAAGGATCGTTCACCTCGGCTGTGCGCCAACATAAAGGTAAGTTTGAACAGGCATGTGGCGGAACAATCTTCCTGGATGAGATAGGCGATATGAGTCTTTCGGCTCAGGCAAAAGTTCTCAGAGTCTTACAAGAATCAAAAATCTCGAGAGTGGGTTCGGAAAAAGAACAGAAGATAGATGTGAGGGTGATATGTGCGACCAATAAAAACCTCAAACACCAGATCGAGAGGGGTAGTTTTCGTGAGGATCTCTACCATCGCATTAGTGTGATTTGTGTGGAGGTGCCTTCCTTGAGCGAGAGAAGCGATGATATACCCTTGTTGGTTAATCACTTTTTGGATATATATGCCAGCGATTCGAAAAATCGCAAGACTATCACTCCCGAAGCAGTGACTCTGTTGCAGTCTATGAACTGGACGGGCAACATACGTCAGTTGGGTAATATAGTCGAACGCCTCACTATTCTCTGCGATCAAGATAGCCCCATCGACGAGGCGTTAGTGAGAGAATATGTCTATTAGTGTAAAGAGAATACGTTTTGATTATGAATGTCGGGATCTACGGCCTAAGCAATGTTGGCAAATCTACTCTATTTAATCTTCTCACGGGGCAAGAGCTCTCTATCGTTTCGCCCCATCGAGGGACGACCACTGACCCAGTGCGCCGTCGCTATGAGATTTTAGACTACGCCCCCGTGACTTTTATTGACACCGCTGGACTTGACGATAGTGGTGAATTGGGAGAGGAAAGAATAAAAAAAAGTTATCAAACCATACAGGAAATAGACCTTGCGCTTATCCTTTCGCAAAATCAGGGAGAGCATGAGTTGGAAAAAAATATTATAGAGAGATTGGGGCCTATTCCGTATATTATCATAGACAGAGCGAATTTTCCTAGTTCGCCCGAGGCGATTTTTACTAAAATTCGCGAGCTAGTGCCAGCTCATTCGCTGGTTGAGCCCGACTTTTATGGTGGGCTAGTGACTCGGGAAGATACTGTGGTTTTGGTGTGTCCCATCGATAGCGAGGCTCCCTCGGGAAGGATGATACTACCCCAGATGCAGGCGGTGCGGGGTGCATTGGATGTTGGAGCGGTGGCAGTTGTGGTGCAACCCTCGGAGCTTGCAAAAGTCTTGCAGGGAGGGGTAGTGCGCATGGTTGTGACCGACTCGCAGGTGTTTGATAGCGTTAAACAAATAATCAAAGACAGCCCACAGCCTGCCGTGGAACTAACGTCCTTTAGTATTCTTCTTGCTCAGCGAAAGGGAGATATGGATCTGTATCGACGAGCTTTGGAGTATTTGCCTGAGCTAAAGCAGGGCGATAAAGTCCTGGTCATAGAAAACTGCTCGCACCAAGTGAGTTGCGAGGATATAGGGCGAGTGAAAATTCCCTTACTCTTGGATGCTTTTGTGGGTGGCAAGCTAGATTATACTTTCGTTGGCGGGCGTACACCTCTGCCCGAAGACTTGCAGCCATACAGTTTCGCGGTGCAGTGTGGGGGGTGTATGACCACACGAGCGGGGGTAATGAACCGCCTGCGTATGCTCTCTGGCGCGGGAGTTGCGGTGACCAACTATGGGCTGCTGCTCAATCGACTTTTACCCTAAAAAAGCAGGAGGTGGCTAGGGGATATAGTCGTAGTAGTTAAATTCTATCTCGATAACCTCTTCAGCGGGCACCTTTACATTCCACTGAACCCTATTAATCAGCCCGGGGTTATATCTCTGGCTTTGTTGCGAGATGTTTTCCCACTTAATTTTAGACTCGATAGAATCGCCAACGATAGCGCGGTCGATTCTCAGGTTAATATCTTTATCCTTGTGGGAGGTGATGATGATTTTACCCTCGACCTTCTTCTTGCTATACTTGCGATTATTGAAATCGATTTTTTCATCCTCGATTTTAATGTTATTCAATCTAACTTCAACCTCAATATCATGGCTTTGCGACATATCAATCTGTGAGGTTCCACCCACGGGTGTGTCTTTGAGTAGCCCCTGAGCTAGTGGGATAATCTCGCCGCTTTGAGAGGACGAAATAAATGCCGGAGCTGCGGCAAACCACAGTTTTGTGTTGTTTTCGATAAGTAATGAATGGTAAACATCATACTCCTTGACAGTATAGAGAAGATCATCGTTTCTCATGGTGCAAGTGTATAGATCCTGATAATCGAGCACTGCGCTCAGCAGGTCAAAATGCGCCCTTTCGCCTGATTTTATAGTTACATCCTCTAGGGTGTAGAGCTTTTGTTCTTTTGCTTGCGAGGCTTGGGTGCCATCGCTTAGTCCATCATCTACTCTCGAATCCTGAGCACTCACCTCCATCGCATCGTAAGCAATTTCCGTATCCATAAAAACATACGAACCATGGCGGGGCTCTACTTCATAGAAGCGGCTGCGTGGATCGGGATCTTTTAGTAGCTTTGATAGCTGCGAGGCGTAGGCAAACGATGGTGCGCTCGACATAAAATCAATCGTAGCCCCTTGGATATCCTCCGCATCATTAATCATCTCAGCAACAAGATTAACCGTAAGCTCGCGATCGTCTGTGAGTGTGATGTTATACAGTGGATTCCACGTAAGTCCCCTTTGGAGATAGCTAATTTCAAAGGGCGTGGGTTTGGGTTCCTGAAAATTGACTTCAAGTGTTTTTTCTGTGTGGCCTATCTCTTTTGAGAGTGTGGTGTTGGGTTTGCCAGAGAATTGAACCGAAACTATCTGAGCGAGAGGAAGTGCCTGCCACCCCTGCGAGGAGCTCGTCAAGTAAACCAAACCTTCGAGGTCGCCCTCGATCATCACATCTTCTATTATCCCCACCAGAGTGTTTGTGGTGGTTTGAAGTTTCGCCTCACGTGTGATATTAGCCTTTAGTAGCTGGGGTAGCGACATTGCTGCATACTCAGTGGTGGTGCTATCGGTGGTTTGATAGACACGAATAGATTTTAGTTTATCTTTCGAGCTCACCCACAGCGTGCCAAATCGCCCCGCAGGAATATTATTCTCGCCTTTGATTCTATATACACCATCCTTATCGCTCACTGCGCTACGTTGAAAGTATGCTAGGTTGTTTCTAAAAACCGAAACTCGCTCGGTTTTCAAGGGATTGATGGTTTGTGCATTAGAGGGTACTTGTGCAAGTAATAATGCTAAAACGGTCAATAGTTTTGTTGTTTGTTTCATAGTTCTTTGTTTTTTGAATAAAACACCCCGTGAGTTACTGTTCGCTCTTGCTTGAGAGCGTGAATAGATACTCTAGGCCCCCGTCTTTGGCTTTCTTGGCGCTGATTTCGCCATGGTGGAAGCTCACCGCATTGCGTACAATAGAAAGCCCCAGCCCCGAACCACCACTGTTGCGGCTTCGAGCGGGATCGATGCGATAGAACCTGTCAAAAATACGACTTAAATGTTCGGAAGTGACACCCACCCCATTGTCACGGTATCTAAAGTAATAGTGCTCATCATCTTGAGCATAGACGCAGATGTGGATAAGTACTCCCTCTCCAGCATATTTCAAACTATTGTCAATTAGATTGCTAAAAAGCGCATACAGCAGCGTGAAGTTTCCTATCACCACCACATCCGATGGTATCTCAAGAGAGAGAGTAGCATTCTTCTTTTTTATCTCCTTGCTGTAGTCTTGCAGTATGTCACCCAATAGCGATCGTATCTCGAAGGGTTCTTGTTCGAAAAGCTCTCGCGCCGATTCGGCCTTTGTGATAAGACTGATGTCTCGAATCAGGTCCGAAAGGCGATTGGCTTGAGAGTAGGCACGTTGAAGGAAAAACTCCTCACGCTCGGGTTCAATTCGACCTTTTTGGTCGATGATAGTTTCCAGATAACCACAAATGCTGTTCACAGGGGTGCGAAGCTCATGAGCAATATTATTAGTCATATTGAACTTTAGATCCCTCTCATTTTGAATCTCAGTTATATTTGTGAGTATAATCTCAAAGGAAGAATCTTTGAAAATCAGCATTTGCACCTCAAACTGATGACCGTTCTTGCTTATTCGATTTTGCCACAGCGGAGGGTTGGCGGCAGTTTTAGCTTTGTGTGTGTTTTCGCTCAAAAAATCAAGCATTTGAGAGAATTCTCGAGTCGAAAAAATTTCCTCAGACTGAAAAGTAGGCTCATCGGCGATCATGTTGAGGTTTTGAATAAAACGCACATTCGAGTAGATACACTTGCGCTCCGGGGAATAGATAGAAACCCCTTGGTTGAGGTATTGGAAGTGTCGATTGAATTTTTCTTGCTCCCGAGCAAGCTCTTTGTTTTTGGCTTTGAGCTGGGTGTAGACATTTGCCATGCGCTCGCTAATTTCGCCGATCTCGTTTTTGGGGAATTTGACACTCGTGGTATCTAAGGGTGAATTTTCCAGTGAACGCAGGAAATTGCGCAACTGTACCACCGTGCGCCCAAAACGGTCAGAGAGATAGAAAATTAGTGATAGAGCTATGACAAATAGAGCAATAAAGAAATATATAAAATAGAGGTCTGCCTGCAGGCTGCGACGTAGGATATGGTCGTTGGGCAGTGCAACACGAATGTAGAAATCCTCGTAGCGCTTGGCAAAATAGAAATACTCTCTAGATGTGGTCTCTGAGGTGCGCACCGAACTCCCTTCGCCTATGCTCGCCGCCGAGAGTATCTCTTTACGATTGGAGTGGTTGCTCATTTGGCTTATGGGGGTCAGGGCGGCGTTGTCGTGGAGCACCTCGCCACCTGTGGAAATAATCGTAAGGCGCATATTACCCGGTAGTAGGCTGTTTAGTTCACTAAATTCCATGGGCGAATTAGACTCTATGTAACGATCGATTAATTCGGTGTACACCCCTAGGTTTGATTCTAGTTCTCGTTCCTTGTATTCCTTTTCTCTGAGGTACTGGAGCGCAGAAACTCCTACTGCAAACCCTAAAAACGAGATCAGCAGATACAGCATTATTTTGTGGCGATAGCTTGAGAGTTTTGCTTTAGTAGGCATGAGGCATAGTGATTTAGTTAATCTGTGAAGTTATAATATCTCGTACAAATATTGAAGAGTGGTTATATGAGTTTCTTGCAGTAGAGGGCTATGCCACACTGCTCGCATTTTGGTGCTCGCGCCAAACATACATACCTCCCGTGGAGTATCAACCAATGGTGAGCACGCGCCATGTCATTATTGTCGAACCATTTAACACCACTAAACCCACGCATAAGATCTTTTTCGACAGCCTCGGGGGTCTTGCCCGTGGAAAGCCCTATGCGTCGTGAAACCCTAAACACATGGGTGTCTACTGCCATGGCAGGTACGCCAAAAGCCACTGAGAGCATCACATTGGCAGTCTTGCGTCCGACCCCTGGTAGAGCCTCCAATTCGCCACGAGTATTGGGTACCTCGCCACTGTGTTTCTCGCACAATATCTTTGCAGTTTCCAGCAAGTGCGCTGCCTTGGCATTGGGGTAGGAAATAGAGCGGATGTAGCCAAAAATCTCTTCCACCGTAGAGTTTTCCATCTCCCACGGGGTGCTGTAGCGTGCCATTAGGGCGGGTGTTACCATATTCACTCGCTTGTCTGTACACTGTGCCGAGAGCATTACTGCCACTAGTAGCCCCCATGTGGAGCTATAATCTAATTCGGTGTCGGGATTAGGATTACTCTCTGCAAAAGAGCGACTTATCGCATCGAAGAGTTCGGGTCTTGTCATTGTTGTTTATTGATATTTCAAACAAAATTACTACTTTTGTGCTAAACTTGCTGTAAAATACGTTAATATTTTTCAACGGAAAACTAAAATAGGCCTCCAAACCATGAAACTTATATCCAACCTACTTTTTCTTCTATCAATAAGCATAAGCGTGCTCTATGGTCAGCGCAAAGAAATAAATCTTAATCATAACTGGCAATTCTCAAAAAGTGGTAGCCCTACACAGATAGTCACCCTGCCCCACACTTGGAACTACGATGCACTGGGAGGGCAATGGGACTATTTCAGAGGATTGGGTAGTTATATCAAAGAGATTAAGCTGAGCGCTCAGGATCTAAAAGATAGTAAGGCTTTCTTGCGCTTTGGGGCGGCAAACTCTCGTGCGGTGGTGTATGTTAATTCACGCTATGTGGGAGAACACAAAGGAGGCTATACAGCTTTTGGATGGGATATAACTCCGTTTTTGAATGTCGGTAATAATTATATTTGGGTTAGGGTTAATAACTCTCAGGATATGGGCGTTATGCCCTTGATAGGTGATTTTAACCACTATGGCGGCATATATCGCGATGTGGAGCTAATTCTTACGCCCAAGACCCATATATCTCTAGCGGATTATGCTAGCTCGGGGATCTATGTTACTGCCGAGGACGTCTCGCAGCATTCGGCTCGAGTGCGTGTTGAGGCCACAATTAATACCCATGCTATGGAAAGTGTCGATGCGCAATTCACCATTTTTGATGACCTAGGAGGAGTTGTGGCAACAAAATCACAGACCATTGAGAGTTCAAACGTAGCGGTGATGCGCACCGTGGCAGCAGATTTTACCATAGATAGCCCCCAGTTGTGGAACTCCACCGAAAACCCCTACCTGTACAGTGCAGAGGTGAAACTCGTGGATCAGACCAATGACGGCGCTTGTTTGGATAGCATTAGCGAAAATTTTGGTTTGCGTTATTGGGAGGTCAATGCCCAAAATCAATTCTCTCTCAATGGAAAGCCTCTTAGAATCAAAGGTGTAACCCGCTTTGAAGATAATGCTCTTAGAGCAAATGCGCTGTACAGAGAGAATCATCAGCGTGATATAGAATTGATGCTCGAGATGGGTGTGAACGCTGTGCGCCTGACCCACTATCCACAGGATCCTTACTTTTTGGACCTGTGCGACAAAGCGGGCATTATGGTGTGGAGTGAGATTCCGTTTGTGGGTGCAGGGGGCGAGCGAGATAAGGGCTTTATAGATTCGCCTGAGTTTATGGATAATGGCGAGGTGCAACTAACCGAGATGATAAAGCAGCTCTACAACCATCCCTCGATTCTGTGGTGGGGCTTGTTTGATGAGCTTACACAAAGAGGCGACGACCCGAAAATATATATTCGTGAGTTGATGGACTTGGCTGGCGAGCTTGATCCCACGCGCGAGTGTGTAGCAGCGAGTAATCAAGATGGCGAATTGAATTTTATTACCCCTCTGATAGGATTTAATCAGTATGTGGGGTGGAATGAGGGTTCGCCCAAGGATTTGGAGCTATGGGCAAAGTCTTTGCGTCGCGAGTGGCCCAATTTGAAAGTAGCTCTTTCGGAGTATGGCGCTGGAGGTTCTCCCTATCTTTATAGTGACACTATCGTTCGACCTGAACTGCGTTCGACCTTTCATCCGAGCACTTGGCAGAGCCACTACCACCAAAGCGTGTGGCGCATAATCAACGAGGGCAACTATTTTTGGGGCACCTTCATTAATTCTATGTTCGACTATGGTGTAGCACCTATGCAATGGGGTGATAGACCTGGGGTGTCGGATATGGGTTTGGTGAGTTTCGATCGCCTCACTCGCAAGGATGCTTTCTATTTCTATAAAGCCAATTGGAATGCCACCGACCAGTTTGTACACATAGCCCGCTCGTTATCGCAGACCAAGGCGTCATCAACAATAGTTGTGTATTCTAACTCTACGGCAGTTGAACTGATAGTTGATGGTGTTTCTTATGGCGAAAAATACAATAATGGCTATGGAACCTTCACCTGGGAGGGAGTGAAACTCAAAAAAGGTAAAAATGAAGTTTCGGTATACAATCTTGATCTAACTAAAAGTGATTCAGAGGTTTTTGAGCTTCAATAGTGGGTTTGTATTTGGAGGGTGCCGGAAAAAATCGCAAAAAAATCAAATTTTTTTCTAAAAAGTTTTGCAGGATTAAAATCTTTGCTTATCTTTGCACTCACAAACGAAAAAAACATTCCTCAATAGCTCAGTTGGTTAGAGCATCTGACTGTTAATCAGAGGGTCCTAGGTTCAAGTCCTAGTTGAGGAGCGAAAAGCGGGTTGCCATCAAGGTGACCCGCTTTTTTGTTGTGCTGCGTGCCCGCACAGCGTTTTTTATCATTTAGCACGAACAATGTCTTTACCTTTTGTATAAGCTTGACTTAGACGTGCGCCCTACTACTTGTATTAGCTCCCACAATGGCAAAGTTCGGGGTATGTGCAGTGCAGGGGTGCCAGCGACACTTGCATCTGGGTTTATAAAGATACACTTCGATCTAAATCATTGCTTGTGCGGCTCGCACTAAAAGACGCTCTGCGTCCACTTAGATCTAAATCATTGCTTCCACGGCTCGTAGTTCGGTTCGTCCGCCTGTTTATATTAGCACTTTGGGGCGACACTGGGTGTCCTGCTTTCGCTAGAATGCAGGCCTCCCGGGGGGAGTGTCGCCCTGCAATAATTTCTTTTCAACTGTCTGCGTACGGGGGCAGTGCCCTCTTATTATTTAACTCGAACTGAGCTCTTGTGAGGATACAGTATAAAGCATAGCATTACGATGCGAGCTAACGCACGATAGGTTTGGAACGATACAGTTTGAGCTAAATCATTGCCTCCACGGCTCGTAGTTCAAGCTAAATAATTGCTGCTACGGCTCGTAGTTTGAGCTAAATCATTGTCTGTGCGGCTCGCACTAAAAGAGGCTCTGCGTCCGACTCGTAGTGTTGCTAGCTCTTTAGGAGGCTTTGGGCTTGGTCTAGGGCTGCTTGGGTGATATTCGCTCCAGATAGCATTTCGGCTATCTTCTCAACGCGCTGCTGCTTGTCTAGGCGATCTATGCGTGTGCCGCTGTCGTTTTTGCTGACAAAGAAATGATTTTCGCCCTTTGAGGCCACTTGCGGCAGGTGGGTGATATTAATGACTTGCATAAATTCGCCCATCTTGACCATAATCTCGCCCATACGATCGGCTACCTGACCACTAACGCCCGTGTCTATTTCATCGAAAATAATGGTAGGAAGACTAGAGGTGCGGCTCATTAGGTATTTCAGAGCCAGCATGACGCGCGAGATCTCACCCCCCGAGGCAACATTCCCTATGGGTTGAGGCGAGGATTGAGCATTGGCGCTAAAGAGAAAATCAACCCCATCGCACCCCATGCTGTTGCAGGGTAAGTGCTCGATACGAACCTCTAGGCGAGCATCCTTTATCCCGAGAGTCTTAAGCATATCTATGGTGTGTTTTTCGACCTCTCCTGCGGCTTTTGTACGGTGTTTACTGATTTGTTGGGCAAGCTTTTCAACTAAAGTTTTTTGAGCCTCTATCTCTTTTTCTAGTCCCTCAAGATTATTTTGCTGCTGGGAAAGCGCGAAAAGCTCTTCGTTGATTTGCTCGAAGAACTCTTGCAGCTCCTCTTCGCTGGAGAGACCGTGCTTGTGGATAAGATTATTTATGGTATCTAGTCGAGCTTCTATCTGCTCGGCACGAGCGGGATTAAGCTCCATTTTTTGGGCTATATCAAAACTCTCGCCACTGATATCTTTTAATTCTATGTAAGAGCTATTTAGGCGTTCATAGAGCTCCTCCAGTGGGGCATAGTATTTCTTCACCCCAGCGAGTTGGCTCATAGAGCGGTGTATGAGACTCAAAAAACCGCTCTCATCGTCGTCCGCCAGAGTATGCACTGCAGATACACCCTCGGCTATATTTGCGGCATTTTGGAGCAACTCTAGCTCCTGGCTCAGGGTCTGTACCTCGCTATTGCCAATTTTTAGGGTTTCTATCTCCGAGCAGTAGTGATTCAGTAGATCCTCGCGCTGCCTTTGGCTCACCAGCGATTCTTTCAGGGCGGTTAGCTCCCTTTCTTTGGCGCGCAGGGTGTCATATTGCTGGCGATACTGCGCTACCTGAGCGAGTTGGCCCGCAACGCTATCGAGTACACGGGTTTGGAAATCTCTTTGCGCTATAAGCAGGGATTGGTGTTGAGAGTGAATATCTACGAGCCTGCCCATAAGTTCCTTGAGAGTGGCGAGTGTGACAGGTTGGTCCTCTATGTAGCCGCGACTTTTGCCCGTGGAGTTAATCTGGCGGCGCACAGTGATGGTGTCGCTGTAATCTATGTCTTCGCGCTCAAAAAAACTCTCAAGTCCATAGGATCTAATATCGAAAACCCCTTCTACTATCAAATTGCGCTGGGCATCTAGCAGCAACGAAGTGTCTGCTTTAGAGCCGCCCAATAGTCCTAGTGCGCCAAGGAGTATGGATTTACCCGCTCCAGTTTGACCAGTGATAATGTTGAGCCCTCCTTGAAAATCAATGTCGAGCTCCTCGATGATAGCGTAATTTCGTATGGTAAGTCCTTTGAGCATAGTTTTTTCTTTCTCTTATCTACTTAAAGAAGTGTGCTTATATAGTTTACGATGTCGCCAGCCACCTGTGCCTTGCTTTTGAGATCATAGTCTTTGGCGCCTCTTTGGTTGATGATAGAAATTTTGTTGGTGTCGCCCCCAAAGCCCGCTCCCGCATCGCGCAGGGAGTTCAAAACGATGGCATCAAGGTTCTTGGCATCGAGTTTTTTGAGAGCATTCTCGCTCTCGTTGTCGGTCTCAAGAGCAAATCCTACGGTGATCTGATCCTTACGCTTTAGCTTGCCCATAGCCGCTGCAATATCGACAGTGGGCACTAGCGTGATTTCCATGTTATCGCTTGTGTGCTTGATTTTCTTATCTGCCTTTGTCTTGGGGGTATAGTCAGCAACAGCAGCAGCAAAAATTGCTATCTGCGCACGAGGGAATTCTTCTTTGGCGGCAGTGTACATATCTTCGGCCGAGAGTGTTTCTCGCACAGTGAGGTTTTCGTGCTGTGGAATCTCCACGGTGGTGTTTGCCTTCAGTAGGGTCACCTTCGCGCCCATTTGTGCCAAAAGCGATGCAAGTGCCACACCCATCTTGCCGCTGGAGTAGTTAGATATAAAGCGCACAGGGTCTATATTCTCGACCGTTCCCCCTGCGGTTATCATTACCTTCGTGTCTTTGAATTGCTCGGTGGGGTATTTTAGAGCACTTATAATTCTTTGAGCAATAGCCTCAGGCTCTGCCATGCGTCCCTTGCCCATAAGACCGCTAGCCAAGAAACCTTCCCCTGGTTCGATTACTCCCACTCCTCGCTCACGCAAAGCATTTAGATTGGACTGAGTTGTGGGGTGAGCATACATATCTAAGTCCATCGCAGGAGCCACCCACACGGGGCAGCGAGCCGATAGATAGGTCGTAAGCAATAGGTTATCTGCTACCCCGACAGTCATTTTTGCTAGGGTGTTGGCTGTGGCAGGAGCAATCACATACACATCAGCCCATTCTCCAAGCGAGATGTGAGAGTTCCACGCCCCATTGCTCGGATCGAAATTCTCGACCAAAATAGGATTACCACTTAGGGTTGCCATGGTCAGGGGGGTGATAAAGTCCTTAGCCGCCTGGCTCATCACCACTCGCACATCCGCACCACTCTTCTTTAGCTCACGCACCAGCGTGGCGCACTTATAGGCAGCAATACCGCCCGTTATCCCAAGGAGAATATTCATAGGTCTCTAGTTCTGTGTATGTTGTCGTAAAAGTTGTAAAATCCCCACCGCAAAGCCTTTGATGAGGGGATTGCAATGAGGATTTTTTTAGATTTATTTTGCCCTTTTGAAGGGGTTTTATGCGCAGGAGTGTTTATTCCTGGTCAGCTTTACTAGTGGTAAGCTCACCATTAAGGAATTCCTCCGTTGCAACCAGAACCGCCTTTGGAAGGCGTTCGTAGTGGCGCGAAAGGTCGATTTGCTCACGATTCTCGAAAGTCTCCTCAAGACTGTCGGGGGTGTTGGCAAAATCTTGTAGTTTGCGCCCTAGTTCGGCTTTAGTTTGCGCCGAGATCTCGTTTGCACGGCGTGCAATAAGGTTTACACTCTGGTAGATATTGCCCGTGGGCGCATCTAGTTCGCTGATGGTGCGAGTGGTGGTGTTGGTTGGGATAGGTTTTTTAGTCTGTTCCATTATTGCTATGCTTGTTGTTTCTATTGTCTTAAACTGAATGCGTGATTGGGGTGTTTTCCTGAGAGAGTTTCAGGAGAGTTCTTAAAACTGATTTTCGGCAGCAGTTGCACTAGCCTCGTCTTTTTCGAGTTGCTTTTTAATGCGCTCCTCTGTTTTAAGCTCTTTTTTCTGTTGTTTGGTGTTGCCTTTGAGCTTTTTGATAGACTCACGCTCGTGGGTGATGGTTGCTCTTAGCTCGTTTTTGTCTTCCTTAGAGTTTACGTTGAATAGCTCCTCTTTGGCAGTGGCAATGTTCTTTTTATGTTCGGCAATCGCGCTCTCTATTGTGCTGGCTGTTTGAGCCTGAGTGCCATATTTGTCGGTAAAATCGGATGCCTTGGCAAACATCTCCTCGAGAGACTTATCAAAAAGTTTGCTCTCGGGGTATTCGCTCTTGTAGTTGTAGTATGCGTCTATCATCTTCATATAACGCTCCAATTGGCGCGAGAAGATAGAGTTTTCAGCATAGTCGAACCACGAACGAACGATCAGATACATCATCTCTTGGCGGAAAGGAATCTCGGGTTGATCTTTGATGACAGCTCGCATCGAGGTGATCGCTGCATTGAAGTGCCCTAGTTTGTGGTACAGAGCCGAGTTCATGTAGGTTTTGAAGTAGATCTGCTCGGTGAGATCCTCTATCATCTCATGGATGAAAGGGGTCTGTTCGCTATTTGGATAGCGATTGAGGTATTCATTGAAGGCAATAATAGCTTGACGCGTACTGGTTTGATCCTTCTCTTGTGGAAGTACAGAGCGGTAGTGGCACATGGCATACAAAAACTCTGCCTCCTCAACAAAACTAGAGCGAGTAAAGCGACTACGGTAGCTATCGAAAGTCTCTTGGGCGGTGGCAAAGTCGCGGTCGTTGTAATAAGCCTTTCCGAGATAGAACAGTAGGGTGTCCTCTCTGGGAGTTCCCACGATATCGTCGAAGATATTGTTATAAAGGCCTATGGTTTTTTTGTATTTCTTTTGCTCGTAATAGCGCTTACCTTCTGCGTATTTTGTTTCGGTGTCGCCCTCTTTTAGGAGCTTGTTGTACACCGAACACGAGGACAGCGTAAGAGCTGCAAGGAGAATAGTGAGGCTATTAAGTATTTTGATCATAATTTGCGTGTATTTCTTGAAACTTGGGTATAAGGATTAAGGTGAGCATGCTACCCACATGAGCATTACATACTACAATAACCTCGCAAAGGTAGATATTATTTATTGTTTTTCCAACTTATGTTCGCTCTTGGCGTTAAATATATTTAGGAGCGAGGGTGAGCGCTTGACTTATATCATCGCAGATGAAACCCTGCTCGAGAGTGCTGTGGAAACCTGCCTTGGCGAGAGTTTCGCGCACCGATGGGCTCACCCCCGAGAGTATCACTGTGATTCCATCGCTGTGAGATGATTTCACAAGCGAGCGCAGGTTGTAGATGCCCGTGGAGTCCATGAAGCTCACTCTGCGCATGCGAATTATGCGCACTTTTGGCTTGTCACTCAGGCGTTTAACCACAGATTCAAATTTTTGGGCAACCCCAAAAAAGAAGGGGCCATCTATCTCATAGACCTCGACCCCCGAGGGTACTTCGAGAACGTGGTCTGCACTTGTGATTTCGCCCTCAGCCCCAAGGTCTAGGCTTTGTGTGGAGACCGAAATATTGGTTGCCTCGCTCACACGCTTTAAAAATAAAACCATGGCCATTAGTAGACCCACAAAAATTGCGATAGTTAGATCGAAAACCACAGTCAGTAGCAGAGTTGTAATGAGCACCGCCACATCATTTTTTGGGTTCTTCAGCAGCGAGCGCACTGTGCGCCACTCGCTCATGTTGTAGCACACCACAACCAACACACCAGCCAAGGCTGCCATGGGGATGTGTTTGGTCAATGGGCTTAAGAATAGCAAAATAAGCAATAATACCAGAGCGTGGATGATGCCCGAGATGGGGGTGCGTCCGCCATTGTTTATGTTGGTCATTGTGCGAGCAATTGCCCCCGTGACGGGGATGCCACCAAACAGAGGCGATACTATGTTGGCTATGCCTTGGCCAAGGAGTTCGGTGTTTGAATTGTGTCTCTCGCCTGTGACCCCATCGGCAACTGTTGCCGAGAGCAGTGATTCGATAGCCCCAAGAAGCGCTATGGTTAGAGCCGAGGGCAGCAACAGGCGTATGGTTGTGAAATTCATCTCCAGAGCCGTGGGCGAGGGTATCTCTGGCGAGATAGTAAAGCGGTCGCCTATGGTCTCAAGGGCGGTGTAGCCACAAAATTCTCTTAGGACATAGCTCACCACGGTCACCACAACTATTGCCACCAGCGAACCTGGCAGGCGTCGATTAATGCGTGGCAGGTAGACTATGATTAGTATTGTCAGTAGCCCGACCGCCAGTGAACTCCATGAAATGGTATGTATAGCATCAAAATAGCTAGCCCACTTGCCAAGGAAATCGCCCGAGCTTTCGGTTATTTTAAGTCCCAGCAGGTCTTCCACTTGGGTGGTGAAAATGGTTAGTGCTATCCCGCTAGTGAAACCAATGATAATGGGGTAGGGGATATAGCGTATTACTGTGCCGAGCCTGAGTAGTCCCATAATCACCAGTAGGACCCCCGCAATGGCGGTGGCAACCAGTAGTCCTTCGAGTCCAAAAGTTTGGATAATGCCGTAGACTATCACAATAAATGCCCCTGTGGGGCCACTTATCTGAACGGAGCTACCCCCGAAAAACGAGCACAGAAATCCCCCTATGATAGCCGTAATCAAACCTTTCTCGGGGCTCACCCCCGAGGCTATACCAAAGGCGATGGCTAGAGGTAGAGCAACTATACCATACCACCTCTGCGCTTCCGCCTGCAGCTTCAATTTTTGCTTTTGCAGACTCAGTAAACTTTGCTGCTTTGACGTTAAGCTTTTTTGTAAGCTCGCCATCGCCCAAAATTTTCAGACCGCACATTGGTTTTTTGATGTAGCCAACCTCCATGAGCGTCTCGATGGTAATTTCACTACCCGCCTCGAAGACATCTAGCTCACACACATTGATGATGGCGTAGTGTTTTGCAAATTTGTTGAAAAACCCGCGTTTGGGCAAACGTCTTGTAAGGGGCATCTGTCCACCTTCAAAGCCCAGGCGTACTCCGCCACCGCTTCTGGATTTTTGACCCTTTTGTCCTCTGCCCGAGGTTTTGCCGATACCCGAACCGGTACCTCTACCGACACGTTTTGCTCTGTGGCGTGCGCCGGGCGTTCCTTGTAACTCATGTAATTTCATAAAGCTACCTCCTTACACTTCTTCGCAGGATACGAGGTGCTTTACCTTAAAGACCATGCCGCGAATGCAGGGATTGTCTTCTTTGATAACGACACTGTTGAGTTTTCTAAAACCCAACGCCTTTATCGTATCCTTTTGGTCTTGTGCATATCCAATAGAACTCTTCTTATACGTAATCTTTAACTGTGCCATACAACCTCCTTAGTGCAGTCTATCGACGGATATACCGCGCAGACGTGCTACCTTTTCGGCAGTCTTTAGCTCTCTGAGACCTTCGATGGTCGCTTTTACGCAGTTTATGGGGTTGTTTGAACCGTGTGATTTGCATCTGATGTCCTTAATACCCGCAAGTTCGAGCACTGCACGAGCATGACCGCCCGCAAGCACACCCGTACCTTCGGGAGCCGGCATAAGAAGC
>CAYJLY010000003.1:85489-85954 GCA_964371385.1 uncultured Rikenellaceae bacterium | reverse complement strand
CCTGCGGATTATAAATGCAGAGTGATAGAGCAACACCTAGATGGTATGCTACTTGAGATTAATGGCGCGCAATTGTGGACGCAGTTCATAGGGCGCTTTAATGCCTATAATCTTAGTGCTATCTATGGGATAGTGTGTGAGCTGGGTGTTGAACCTCAAGAGGCACTGCGAGTTTTAAGTATGCTAAAACCCGTGGCTGGACGTTTTCAGACCATACGATCAACATCTGGCGTGCTAGGGATAGTGGATTATGCCCATACTCCCGATGCTCTGAGCAATGTGATTGAGACCATAAACAAACTTAAAGGGGGCGGAAAGCTACTAACTGTTGTGGGTTGTGGTGGCGATAGAGATAGCACCAAACGCCCTGTGATGGCTCGCATTGCGGTTCAAGGGAGCGAGCGTGTGATTCTAACCAGCGATAATCCTCGCTCGGAAGATCCACGAGCCATCCTAGATGATATG
>CAYJLY010000003.1:35521-85479 GCA_964371385.1 uncultured Rikenellaceae bacterium | reverse complement strand
CCTTGGTTATCGAGGATAGAGCCGAAGCTATTCGTGCAGCATTGGCTTTTGCCCAGGGTGGAGACATAGTGCTAGTGGCAGGTAAAGGACACGAAAACTACCAAGAAATCAAAGGCGTGCGCCATCATTTCGATGATATGGAGCAGTTAACCATTCTGATGAAAGAGTAGTTTGGTATAATATTTCGTTATATATGTATAGGTAAAGGTAATATTTTGTAACTTTGTAGCGTTTTATGTGAAACAAAAACCCTAAAGTTATGAAACGTCTATTTGTTACTCTGTTGGCTTTGAGCGTGATCTCGTGTGGAGATAGCATAGCCCAAAAAAATGAGAATAAAACCACCCAAAACACCCCTCCTATAAAGATGAACGAGCTGACCCCTGATGAAAAATTTGTTATCCAAGACAAAGGCACAGAGCGCGCCTTTACGGGTGAGTACTATGATCACTATCAAGCGGGTACCTATATCTGCAAGCAGTGCGATGCGCCGCTGTACCGTTCAGAGGATAAGTTTGATTCGCGCTGTGGATGGCCTTCGTTCGACGACGAAATTAAGGGAGCAGTCACTCGCTCGAGGGATGCTGATGGTCACCGCGTCGAAATCACTTGCTCGCGATGTGACGCCCACCTAGGGCACGTGTTCCAGGGGGAGGGCTTTACAGACAAGAATACTCGCCATTGTGTGAACTCCATCTCCATGAAGTTTGTCCCTCAAAGTGAAACTGCAATCTTTGCAGGTGGTTGTTTTTGGGGTGTTGAACACTTGATGGAGCAACAAAAGGGGGTCATAAGCGTAGAGTCTGGCTATATAGGGGGAAAGACAAAGAATCCGACCTATATTGAGATTTCAACAGGGCGAACAGGTCATGCCGAGGCGGTGAGAGTGGTCTATAATCCAAAGGAGGTGGACTATGAAACCTTAGCTCGTCTGTTTTTCGAGATTCATGACCCCACTCAAGTTGATGGTCAGGGCCCCGACATAGGTAAGCAGTATCGCTCTGAGATATTCTATAACTCTCCCCAACAAAAAGAGATAGCCCAACGTCTGATCAAACAACTAAAAGCCAAGGGCTATGATGTAGCAACAGCATTATCGCCCGCAAAAGAATTTTTCCCCGCCGAGGATTATCACCAAGACTACTATAATCGCAAGGGCACAGAGCCTTACTGCCATAGTTATGTTAAACGTTTCTAAATAAAAACTAGCGCGACTAAGAAACACTTAGTCGCGCTAGTTGGTTTAAAAGTTAAGTGTGTGTTATGTTATCGATTGTTGAGTGGTTTAACATTAATGCCATCGATTTTGGTAGGGGTTTTCGATTGGTAGTTGAGCGAGAATGTTAAACCCAGTGATTGATTGATTTGTAGCCAGTCCCAGAATTTATTTCCACCGTTTTGAACATAGGGTGGAGTGTCGTTGGTGTTGTATTTAGAGATAAAGGTGAAATTAAGGCCCATAATCGAGGAGATGCGGAAATTAATACGATTTTCCCACCAAATCGTAGGCTCAACCTTGTAATCCCAGTAGGTTTCCCATTTGGTATAAAAGTCGAGTTTTCCTTCGTAGAATTTCTTGAAAAACTCCGCACGGAAGGTCATACCAAAGGTAGGTTTGAATCTCTTGCCTGCCTCCACGCCAAAGGCACCAGCCTCAGAGAGCTGCTCGTTGAGCACCATAAGAAGGTTACCTGCCGCAGGAGATAGGTAGAGGGTGAATTTCGACTCGTTAGTCTTTCCTGCGTTGCGATGATCGAGAAAAGTGAAACCCGCCGAGATGTTAAGTGTTGCTGGAGCAAAGATAGTCGAGATAAGATTAGCGCTACCGTCCTGGGCTTCGGTGAAGTTCGATGCAAGTTGACTGTTGAGTAGCAGGTCACCCGAGAAACTCCACTTATTAGATACCTTCCAGCTTGGTTTGATATTTATCTTCCACCAGTCCTCACTCTTACGTAGATCTTCGTCACTTTGCACCAAACTCAGAGCACTCTGAAACACTGAAGCCACAGAGAAATTTCCCTGGTTGGTGTAGGTGTGGGTAATATCGGATGTAAATCGTGCTGAAAATGAGTTTTGCCCACCCGCAGCCCAGTTCGTAAGGGAGGCTTGGTTGAGCGAGACACCTGTGTTTTTAATGGTGATTTTATTACGCTCTTTGAATTGCACGCTTTTGAGGTATTTTTGGTAGGCCTCGCTGTATATGGTCATCTCAACCTCTGGGGTGTTGGTGACTCTCACGCTATCTATGGTGTTCTGTTTGGTGGGGGTTACTTTTTGGTTAAATTGTGCGTAGGCGTTTTGTAGGCCAAGGGTAAGTAGCAGAGTAAGACTGATTAAGAAATGTTTTTTCATGGTTGAATAGTGATACTTTTACACGATGGGCGGGGTTTATTATTTTTGCAAAGATAAGGATATTTTTTTAAGATTTTGACATTCTCTCCAGCAGCTCCTTGGCGTAGGAGCGCCCGACACTCAATTTTGTGGGTTGAGCGCCCTTCACAATTAGTTCCTTGCTCGAGAAACTTACTATGCGTGAGCGATTGACCACCCACGAGCGGTGGATGCGAATAAAATCTCCGTTTGGTAGCAACTCCATAATACCTTTCATGCTAATTTGAGGCATGATAATACCTCCGTCTACCATGTGAATTTTCACATAGTTGTCCATAGCCTCGATGTAGCGAATCATGGCGAGATTGACGCTCGTATTTTTGTATTCAACTTTCACAGTGATGTTGTTTTCAAGAGCAGAGGAGTGAGTGAGACTTTGACGGAGCATTATAATGTGTCGTGCTTTATCTGCGGTTTTCATAAAACGTTCATATGAGAACGGTTTGTGAAGAAAATCCATGGCGTTGAGTTCAAAGCCCTCTAGAGCATAATTTGCGTGGGCAGTGGTGAACACCAGTAGGGTGCCGATGGGGAGTTCTTTTGCAAGTTCAAGTCCCGAGACCTCGTTCATTTGAATGTCCAAAAACACCAAATCGGGTAGCGTGTTTTTGATGTGCTCCATACCCACAACGGGATTTGCAAAGGTCTGTATTTCGATTCCCCCCAATCTTTTAGTGAAATTTTCTATGATGGCAAGTGCTAATGGCTCGTCGTCTATGGCTACTGCTTTCATAAGCGTATACTAAGTTCTACGTTAAAGGTGTTATTTGTTTTATCTATCTGTAGGTGGTGCTCCTTGGGGTAGAGTAGCTGGAGGCGTTTGCGAGTGTTGTTTATGCCTATGCCCGTGGAGTCGGCTATTGGGGGAGCAAAGATAGTGTTGCTGGTGGTGAAGGTGAGTTGTTTGTTTTTGAGTTGCAGGTCAATAAAAATCTCGCTATTTTCGCTTGCCGAAATTCCATACTTGAAAGCGTTCTCGATGAAGGTAATAAAGATCATGGGAGCAATCTGCACACTCATGTCGTCTATCTGGCTCCGAAATTCAACCTTGGTGCGGCTGCTCAAACGAAGTCTCTGCAATTCAATGTAGTTTTTTATGTAGTCCAACTCTCGCTCCAGGGGGAGGGTGTCGGCGTTGGCATCCGAGTAGATGTATTTTAGGGTGTCGGTGAATTTAATAAACACCTCTTCTGTCTTTTGAGAGTGACTCAGCACTAGGCTGTAGAGTGTGTTGAGGGTGTTGAAAAGAAAGTGAGGGTTGATCTGAGATTTGTAGGCGGCAAGCTCCGCTTTGCTTTTCTCGCTTTCGATGGCTTGGCGTTTAATGATTTGTCGGTAGAGCTCCGCCGCCATTCCTGTCATCAGTCCAACCGTGAGACTAATCGCGAAAATAAGCCAAATGGTGAATACCCTAATGCGTTCTTGCACTTCCAGATCAATGTCTTGGGTCATTGCATTCTGTCCCAGAGGAATAACATACAGTAGCAGAGTCATCCCCACCAAAAGCCCCACGGCAATCAGTGCCTTAGAAAAGCACTTCTTGAAAAGTAGCACTGGGATGTTAGCACGTTTATTGATGTAGTAGCTCGCACAGAAATAGATCAGAACTGCCCCCAAGAAGTGTTTATCATACATCATCAAGCGGTTCATGGGCAACAGTAAGATTATCAGCGGGAGCACCACCAGATAAAACCCTAGGTCTATATAGCGAAGTATTTTCTTTTCATTAATCATATCCACCCACAAAGATAGCCCTTTGAACACTGAAAAACAACCTTGCGTGGCAATAAAATGCAGTTCGCCACCAAAATCGTGTTATTCACAACTAAAATATTAGTGTTGTTTTGCGATGTGAAGTAAATTGTTGTAACTTTGCATTTCACATGTCACTTTAGGTGAGAAAATCTACGTTCTAATTCGTTAAGAAATTAAAATAAATAAAAAATAAAAGAAAAATCAAATGAAAAGTATCAAAAAACTATCATTCTTATCGCTTTCTCTTTTGGGGATGGCTTTTGCGGTGTCGTGTTCTCGCGCCCCTCAACAAGCGCCAGCCAAGACCTACAAGACCATGAAAGTTAGCCTAAGCGACAAAAGCGTAGATAATCAATATACCGCATCCCTTGAGGGTCAGCAGTATGTTGAGATTCGCCCTCAGGTTGGGGGTGTGATTACCTCTATAAAAATTAACGAAGGCGCGCAGGTAAAAAAAGGTCAAACCCTTTTTGTGATTGACCAAGTGCCATATCGTGCAGCACTAGAGACAGCCAAGGCGAATGTTCAAAGCGCCAAAGCACAGGTAGAGACTGCGGAGCTGAACCTTGAGAGTCGCCGTGAGCTTTTCAAAGAGAACGTAGTGGCAGAGTTTGATGTAAAGAGTGCACAAATCGCTCTAAGCTCTGCTGAGGCTATGCTCTCTCAAGCAAGAGCACAGCTGCTTTCTGCCCAAAATAACCTATCTTACACCGAGGTAAAAAGCCCTGTGAGCGGTGTTGCAAGCATGATTCCTTATCGTGTGGGAGCGTTGGTTAGCTCTTCGATTGCCGAGCCCCTTGTGACTGTGTCGGACGATCAAAAGATGTACGCATATTTTTCGTTGACCGAGGTTCAGATGCTTGAGATGTTGCGCGAGTATGGCACAATGGATAGTGTGGCTGCTAGCATGCCTAATGTTTCGTTGCTTTTGGCAGACGGTACTGCGTATGACCAAAAAGGCGTGATTGATGCTATTAGTGGAACGATTACTCCCTCAACTGGAGCAATTCAACTGCGCGCGGTGTTTGAGAATCCAAGCAAAATTCTTCGCAATGGCGGTACAGGACGTGTTGTTATCACAACCGAGCGTGAGAATGCTATCGTGATTCCTAAGGTTGCGACTTTCGAGCTTCAGAACAAGATTTTTGTCTATAAAGTAGTGGATGGTAAAGCAACATCACAAGAGATTCAAGTGTTCGCCAATAGCGACGGCAACTCTTACATTGTCGAGAGTGGCCTGAGTGTGGGCGATGAGATTATTGCAGATGGTGCAGGTCTGGTTCGCGAGGGAACTCCTATTGATGGAAAAGCAGCTCAAGCAGCAGCGGCAGCAGCCCAAGCAGAGCAGAAATAGTATTTTTTGACAAGATTTATAGAGAATAAAAATGAATATTAGAAGATTTATAGACAGACCCATCCTCTCGATGGTGATCTCTGTGGTGGTGATGTTCGTGGGGGTCATAGGCCTTGCACTGCTCCCACTAGAACAATTTCCCGAGATTGCACCTCCGACCATTTCGGTGCAAGCAAGCTACACGGGGGCCAATGCCGAAACTGTGCAAAAGAGTGTGGTGGTACCCCTTGAGGAGGCGATCAATGGTGTGGAGAATATGACCCACATGACCTCTTCGGCTTCGAATGCGGGTATGGCGAATGTTACCATCTATTTCAAACAGGGAACCGATCCAGACATGGCGGCTGTAAACGTTCAGAACCGTGTGGCAACAGCCCAGGGTCTGCTACCTGCCGAGGTTACTCGTTCGGGTGTTAAGGTTGACAAACGTCAATCGTCGAACCTTAAAGTGATTGCGCTTTATAGCCCTGATGCTAGTTTCGATAGAGAGTTTATCTCTAACTATTTCAAAATTAACGTTGTACCCCAAATTGCTCGTATCTCGGGTGTGGGTGAGGTTAATGTGATGGGTTCGGATTATGCATTGCGTATTTGGTTGGATCCAGCTAAGATGGCTCAATACTCTTTGATGCCTTCGGATATAACCTCTATTTTGGGTGAGCAGAATGTCGAGTACCCAACGGGTACCCTTGGAGCCAATGGCGACAACTCTTTCCAGTATGTTCTAAAATACAAAGGTCGCCACGAAAACGAGGCGGGCTTTGAGGATATAGTTATCCAATCGCTACCAAATGGTGAGGTTCTTCGCCTAAAGGATGTGGCAGATGTGGAATTGGGTCTGATGAGCTACGATTTTAGTGGTGAAGTTAATGGCAAACCTGGTACTGTGGCTATGATCTCGCAAACCTCGGGTTCGAATGCAACCGAGATTATCACGCAGATCGATGCCCTGATGGAGCAAATCCGAGCAGAACTCCCCAAAGGACTTGATTTTGCCGACCTGATGAGTGTGCAAGACTTCCTTGACGCTTCGATCGAAAACGTAGTAGTTACCCTTGTCGAGGCGATATTGCTTGTGATTTTGGTAGTGTTCTTCTTCCTTCAGAGTTTCCGTTCGACTATTATTCCTTCGATTGCGATTATCGTGTCGCTCATTGGTACTTTTGCCTTTATCTATGCGATAGGCTTTAGTTTGAATATCCTTACTCTCTTTGCGCTGGTACTGGTGATCGGTACGGTGGTGGATGATGCCATTGTGGTGGTCGAGGCGGTACAGGCTAAATTTGACGAGGGATATAAATCCCCCTATAAGGCGACCATAGAGGCGATGAAGGGTATTACCTCTGCGCTACTCACTACCACCATCGTGTTTATGGCGGTGTTTATCCCCGTGAGTTTTATGGGAGGTACAACGGGTACTTTCTACACCCAGTTTGGTATTACGATGGCAGTGGCGGTTGCTATCTCGACTCTTAATGCGATGACTCTTTCACCAGCTTTGGCTGCGCTGATTATGACACCTCACGAAAAGAAAGAAGAGGGAAAGAAACTTAGCTTCTCTTCTCGTTTCCACTATGCTTTTGAGGCTGCGTTCTCGAAGATTGTGATGAAATACAAGAAGAACGTACTTTTCTTTGTGAAGCGTCGTGTTTTGGCTTTCGTTTTGGTGCTTGCCGCAGGTGGTGGGCTATACTGGTACGGAACTAACACCCCAACAGCACTAGTACCTAATGAGGATATGGGTGTTGTGTTCATCAATGTGATGACCGCTCCAGGTAGTACTCTCTCTGAGACTCAAAAAGTGATGAAACAAATCGATGAGGCTATCAGCCCTATCGAAGAATTTGAGATGTACTCTAGTATTGTCGGCTACAGCTTTATGGGTGGCCAAGGTGGTACTAATGGTATGATTATCGCAAAGCTCAAGAACTGGGACGAGCGTCCTGAGATGTCGCAAAGTGTGTTTGCTGTTTTGGGTAAGATCTATGCTCTAACGGCAGATATCACAACGGCTCAAATCCTTGCCTTCCCTCCACCGATGATTTCGGGCTATGGTATGAGTACTGGTTTTGAGTTCTCGCTCCAAGATAAATCGGGCGGTGATATCAACGATTTCTTTGCTCACGCTCAAACTTTCTTGGTTGAGCTTCAAAAGCGCCCTGAAATTGAGCGCGCAACAACCACGTTCGACACGCGCTACCCTCAATATGAGGTGGAGGTTGATGCGGCAGTTGCCAAACGCAATGGTGTTTCGCCTTTGACTGTTCTCTCGACCCTCTCGGGTTATGTCGGTGGTAGCTACTCGTCGAATATGAACAAGTTCTCGAAGCTCTATCGTGTTATGCTCCAGGCAACCCCCGAAAATCGCCTAGATGTGGATGCACTCGATAATATTTATGTGCGCAACGACAAAGGCGAGATGTCGCCCATACGTCAGTACGTAAAACTCACCAAGGTGTATGGCTCTGAGGGTCTCTCTCGATTCAACATGTTCCCATCTATTGCGGTGAACGGTATGCCAGCCGACGGTTATAGCTCGGGTCAGGCTATCGAGGCTATTCGCGAGGTGGCAGCAAGTAGCCTCCCAATTGGTTATGGCTTTGAGTTTAGCGGTATGAGTAAGGAAGAGGCGCAGGGCTCAGATACTACGATTTTGATTTTTGCAATCTGTATTGTGTTTGTGTTCTTGATTCTTTGTGCGCTCTACGAGAGTATCTTTGTGCCAATGGCGGTTATTCTTTCGGTACCTTTCGGTCTGTTGGGTAGTTTTGCCTTTGCAAATGCACTGGGACTCACTAATAATATCTACATGCAGACGGGTCTGATAATGTTGATAGGTCTACTGGCTAAGACAGCCATCCTTCTAACGGAATTTGCATCGCAAAAACGTGCTGAAGGTTACTCTATCACACAGGCAGCTATCACAGCAGCTCAGGTGCGTCTACGTCCTATCTTGATGACCTCTCTGACAATGATCTTTGGTATGATTCCACTAGTGTTCTCAAGCGGAGCAGGTGCCTTTGGTAATATCTCACTAGGTGTTGGTCTAGTGGGTGGTATGTTGATAGGTACGCTGGCTCTGATATTCATAGTACCATCTCTGTTTGTGATCTTCCAAGGAATCCAAGAGAGAGTGATGCCCGCACGTGATTTGACCCTTGATACCGACGAATCTAAAGAATTGAATTAAGTTATGATGATAAATAAAATAAAAAATATAGCGATACTTTCGCTGACTGCTCTATCTCTGAGTAGCTGTAAACTCTACAGCGACTACCAAAGAGAGGACAAAGATGTGGCGCAGGTGGATAGTCTATTTCGTTTTATTGAGGCGACTCAGGACACCACAACTATAGCCTCGCTACACTGGAGCGAACTCTTCACGGATCCTTATCTTCAGAGCCTTATTAAAGAGGGTCTAAAGAATAATAACAATCTGCAAGTGGGGCAACTCAACGTTGAGATGGCAGAAGTGGTTGTGCGTAACTCACGTTTGGCATTCGCCCCTTCGGTGGCGCTTCAACCACAAGGTAACATGGTGAACTACCAAGGTGTGACCGTGGCTACCTATAATGTATCGGTGGCGGCGAGCTGGGAGATAGATATTTTCGGTTCCTTGCGCAATGCCAAAGAGAGCAGCAAAATGGCGCTTGAGAGTTCGCGTGCCTATGGCAAAGCGATGCGTACTTCGCTCATTTCGTCGATAGCTAGTTCCTATTATTCGCTGCTGATGCTAGATGAACAGCTCGCAATTAGTGAGCAGACCCTCGCCACATGGGACGAGAATATCCGTGTGATGCGCGCCCTCAAAAAAGCAGGTATGACCACCGAAACGGCAGTATTGCAGTCCGAGGCAAATAAAGTGGCGCTCGAGGCTAGTATAGAGACCGTAAAACAAAATATCCACGACCTAGAGGGTGCTATTTGTTTGCTGGTTGGCGCTGTTCCGACCTCTGTTAAAAGAGGAAAATTATCGGATGCAACCTTCCCCGAGCAGATGTCTATCGGAGTGCCTATCCAATTGCTCAGCAATCGTCCTGATGTTCAGCAGGCGGAGTACAACCTAGCGCAGATGTTCTACAACACTAATGTTGCTCGTTCGGCTTTCTATCCTAAGATTACTCTTAGTGGCTCGGCTGGCTTTACCAACAATCCAGGTGTGATAGTAAATCCAGGGGATTGGGTTCTCAATGCCGTTGCATCGCTTGTGCAACCTATCTTTAATAAAGGATTGATCAAGGGACAATACAAAATTGCTCAAATCAAAGAGGAGCAAGCCGTATTGCAGTTCCGCGAGGCTCTACTGCAGGCAGGTCAAGAGGTAAATAGTGCGCTGGGTATGTGGCAGACAGCCCAAAAACGCAAAGAGTTTACCGCCCAACAAGTAGAGATGCTTGAAAAAGCAGTACGCAACTCGGAGTTGATGATGAAAAATAGCAACAGTAGCTACCTCGAGGTGCTAACAGCACAATTTTCGCTTTTGAATGCTCAGCTGACTTACTCTAGCGAGCAGTACAATCAAATTGCAGGTGTGATTAATCTGTATCGCTCCTTGGGTGGTGGTGCAAAATAGATCGCAGATGCCTTAATATCCTAGGGGGAGGCGCTCCACCTTAGAATAAACCATAGATGGGGTAAGTGCACGCTTTGTGCTTTGCCCCATTTTTGTCATAATTATAAAAGAGATAAAACAATGAATCTAGAAATGTTTGCAGGGCTGGGGGTCGGAATCTCCACCTTTTTGATAATCGGAATGTTCCACCCTGTGGTGGTTAAAGCGGAATACCACTGGGGCGTGGGTTGTTGGTGGATATTTTTACTGCTGGGTGTTCTCGGTGTGGGAGTATCGCTAGTGGTGGAGAGCATCTTTGTGTCGTCCATCTCGGGGGTTTTTGCCTTCTCAAGCTTTTGGACTATAAAAGAGCTGTTTGAGCAAAGAGAACGTGTAGCCAAAGGCTGGTTCCCTCGCAATCCCAAGCGTAGCTACACTGAATCGAAGCGGTAATGATTTGTTAGAGAATTGTACCTTTGCAAAGATCAATAAAAAGGAATTTTTAGCTCTCGCCTAGCGTCCTTGACAGAGATATTTTTGCAGAACTCACAAAGGGGGTGGTATTACTCCATGAACTGATCTATAAGCAAAACTTGTAGGTTCCAAAATGCGTGCATCAGAGTGACATTCCAATAGGCTCTCTTGCGCCATTTGATGGTGTAGCCATACATCAAAAGCATGCCCATAAATAGTGTGATGACCATATAGAGCACCGAATAATAGTGCATAGAACTAAAAAGTAGTCCACCTATGAGAACCACGGCAAAACGATGCTCGCGGAAATAGTTTGCCTTGCGCAGCAGCCAAAAAGGCGCAAGCTGAAAAAGTAGTGTTTCCAAAAGCGGCGCTATAAGTACTGCCGACAATAACAAGTACCCCAAAGTATAGCTTTCATTCTCTAGCGGAGAGTCCACAAATACAATATCATCGACCCACCCTAGCTCTACGGGAGCGCTCAAAATCACATTGCCCACCCAGGCTATGGCTATTAGTGTGATTGAAAACACTAAAGGGTTGCTATTTCGAAGCCAAGAGCCAAAGGCGGCGAATTTTGTATTTTTACGTTGCATAATGTTTTTGTGGTGTAAAGTGATTTGACAAAGATACAAATTTTTAATATCTTTGCGCTTGTAATGCTTTTAACTCTTATTCAGGGCCTCACGAAGGCCGAAAAACGCGCTTTTAAACTATATGTAGCCAGACTTGGTAGTTCGTCGAGCCAAACCAAGTTCTTTACGCTTTATCGTGCTATCGAGAAACTTCAAACTCTCGATACCGACACACTTTTGGAGGAGTGTTCGGATATAAGCAAGATTCAACTTCCCAATCTCAAAGCACATCTCTATAAGCAGTTACTCATCTCACTCTCGGGTCTCCATTCGGCTTCTGATCCCGTAAGCGAGATGCGTCAAATGATCACCTTTGCTAGTGTGCTGCTAGATAAGGCTCTCTCGAGTGAGGCTTTGCGCATAGCAGACAAAGCCAAGGAACAGGCATTGAAATATCAGTGCTATACGTTGGCTTTGGAAATCGTAGAATTTGAAAAACGAGTGGAGTTGATGTACGCAACTCAAGCAACCTCCTCGCGTATGGAATTGCTCTCGAGGCAATCCAACGATCTCACGGCCAAGATCTCGGTTGTCAATGAACTCTCGAACCTTGCCATTCAGCTCTACACGCTCAACCTGAAACTGGGTTATATGCGCTCCAAGAAGGACTCGCAATTGATAGTGTCTTATTTTCAGACTCGCATCAATAGCTTTGATGCTAAGACTTTGAGCTTCCACGAGCTGTTATATTATTATCAGTGCAGGATGTGGTATAGCTATATTCAGTATGATTTTAAGAGTTGCTATCGTTGGTCGAAACGTTGGTATGACCTCTATGAGGCGAATCCTCAATTCAAGAGTCTCTATAGCGATATGTATATTAGAGCGGTGTCAAGATTGCTGGAGGTGTTATTTCTGACCAACCAACCATCGGCCATGCAGCGCTTGATAGATAGTATGCAGAAGGAGTTAGAGGGTGGTTTTGCGCAGAATGACCGCACGGAGGTGTCCTCAAACTTGGCTTTGTTGCTGGCAAAACTAAACCTACAGTTTCTTCGCTGTGAGTTTAAAGAGGGTCTACCTTTGGTGGGGCAAATCGAAGATTTTCTCTCCAAACGAGGCTCGAGCCTCGAACACCATCACACGATGTTGCTCTACTACAAAGTGGCATGTTTGTATTTCGGATCGGGCGACTATCGTTCCTCGATCAATTACTTGCAAAAGGTAATCACAGCGACCAACCCAAAGTTCCGTCGCGACCTTCAGGTGTTCGCGCGCATACTTAACCTAATCGCCTCTTATGAGATAGGCGATGACCAGACGCTAGACTATCAAATACGCACTGTGTATAGCTTTATTGTCAAGCGTAATGACATGAACGCAGTACAAAAGGCTATGCTATCGTTCTTGCGTCGTATCACCAGGGTCTATGCCTCGGAGTTCAAAGGCGAACTCCAAAAGCTCTACAATGAGCTTAAACCCCTTGAGAGTCACCCTTTCGAGCGCCGACCTTTCTTCTATTTGGATGTTATTTCGTGGCTTGAGAGCAAGCTCTCGGGCAGGGATATAGCTCAAATTAGGGCGGAGAAGATGAGCGGTAAGCGTTAGATTATTTTTTGTTTTCTCGACAAAAAATCCTACCTTTGAAAAAGTGTGCCCTTAGGGGTACTCAAAAATGATTATTAACCCAAATACAATATACAAACCAGATGAAACAAACGATTGAGAACTTTGTTGAAACTAATAAACAAAAATACCTAGACGAACTTTTCGAGCTTCTACGCATCCCCTCTATTAGTGCCGATTCGGCCTATGCAGGCGATCTGGCTGAGTGCGCTCAGTGGTTAAAGGACTCTTTGCTAAAGGCGGGTGTTGATCGTGCGGAGATTTTTCCTACCGATGGCCCTTCGATAGTCTATGGTGAGAAAATTATTGATCCAGCACTACCTACTGTCTTGGTTTATGCTCACTACGATGTGATGCCAGTAGATCCAATCGAGCTATGGACCTCACCTCCATTTGAGCCTGAGATCAGAGATGGTAAGATATGGGCACGTGGCGCGGATGATGACAAGGGGCAAGGTTTTATGCACCTAAAAGCGTTCGAGGCTATGGTTGCGACCAATACCCTGCCTTGTAATGTGAAATTTATGCTCGAGGGCGAGGAGGAGATAGGCTCAGGACAGTTGACCCACTGGGTTGCTAAACACAAAGAGATGCTTCAGGCAGATGTGATTTTGGTGTCTGATACTTCGATGTTGGGCGAAACAACTCCTTCTATCACATGTGGTTTGCGTGGCCTTGCCTATGTTGAGGTGAAGGTGACGGGTCCTAACCGTGACCTGCACTCTGGACTTTATGGGGGTGCGGTTGCAAACCCAATCAATGTTCTCTCGCAGATGATAGCAAAGTTGATCGATGAGAATGGCGTTGTGCAAATTCCAGGCTTCTATGATGGCATTAAAGAGTTTACAGCAGACGAGCGTGCTGCGATTGCAAAGGCTCCATTTGACCAGGAGCGATTCAAAGCCTCTATTGATATTGCCGATGTGATGGGCGAAGTGGGCTATACTACCATGGAGCGCAAGGGCATACGCCCGACTCTGGATTGTTGTGGTATCTGGGGAGGCTATATTGGCGAGGGCTCAAAGACTGTTATCCCTTCGACTGCAAGCGCGAAGATTTCTATGCGACTAGTGGCGGGTCAAGATTTTGAGGATATCACCAAGAAATTCACTACCTATTTCCAGAGCCTTGTTCCCTCGGGAGCGACAGTCGAGGTGTTCCCATCGCACGGTGGCTACCCTTATATGGCAGACACAGACTCGTCAGCCTACAAAGCCGCAGCGGTGGCTATGACCGAAACCTTTGGCATAGAGCCAGTGCCTTTCTATTCGGGAGGTTCGATTCCTATTATCTCGACTTTCGAGAGAGTCTTGGGAATCAAGTCAATCTTGATGGGCTTTGGTTTGGATACAGACGCTATCCACTCGCCCAATGAGAATTTCTCGCTGGATTTGTTCTACAAAGGTATTAAGACTATTCCTTTGTTCTACAAGAGTTTTAGTGAGCTTAAAAAATAGTTTTTAGAGATAAGAGAATTAAGGTAAAAGAGAGAAAAAAAAGAATGTTTAAAGCGGGATTTGTAAATATCGTGGGGAACCCAAATGTAGGGAAATCCACACTGATGAATCGATTGGTGGGCGAGAGGCTTGCTATTATTACCCCAAAAGCCCAAACCACTCGCCATCGTATTATGGGGATAGTTAATGGCGAGGACTACCAAATTGTGTACTCCGACACCCCAGGGGTGCTCAAGCCCAACTATAAGTTGCAGGAGAGTATGTTGAAGTTTTCCACTGGCGCGCTCAAGGATGCCGATGTGATACTCTATGTGACCGACACAATCGAAACTCCCGATAAGAATTCAGATTTTCTTGCCAAGGTTGCCGCAACGGAAACTCCAATAATATTGGTTGTCAATAAAATAGATCTAACCACGCCCGAAAAACTCGAGGAGTTAGTGGGGCAGTGGTTGGAACTTTTGCCTCATGCTCAGATTGTGCCAACATCGGCAAAGGAGAATTTTAATACTGATTCTATCATTGCTCGCATTGTGAAGCTGCTGCCCCAGGGTGAACCCTTCTTTCCGCAGGATCAGCTCACGGATAGACCTATGCGCTTTTTTGCAAGTGAAATCATACGCGAAAAGATACTCTTGAACTTTCAAAAAGAGATTCCCTACTCGGTTGAGGTGGTTGTCGAGGAGTACAAAGAAGAACCAAAAATAGACCGTATTCGTGCGGTGATCTATGTTACACGAGATTCTCAAAAGGGTATTATCATTGGCCACGGTGGCAAGATGCTTAAAAAAATAGGCATGGAGGCAAGGGTGGATTTGGAGTCTTTTTTGGGCAAAAAAGTGTTCCTTGAGTTCTATGTGAAGGTCAATGCCGATTGGCGTGATAAGGAATCACAGCTCAAAAATTTTGGTTACCTAAACGAATAGTCCATGGCAATGTACGACACTATCCAGCAACTCCAAGAGAGGATTGCTAGCCTTGAGCAGGAGAATGTGCGAATGCGAGAGCTGGAGGCTGAAAACCGTCGCCTCCGTGAGCGTGAGGGCGACTCGGCATCGGTGCTCAGGGTGTTGATTCAGAAAATCCCAACAGCCGCCATAGCTATCGACTCGTCGCTGGATGTTCTCTATGCCAATGTGGCTTTTAGAGACCTGCTTGATTGGCAAGCGCGGGCTTTGCTCGATAATCAAATTGGCAGCTCGCAAGTGGCTCTGCGTGAGATCGTCTCACTGCCTGTGTATAAACTAATCAAGGGTACTCACCTGTCGGGGAGCGATACGATTCGTGAGCAGTTGAGCCTGCCTGATGGCGACTTTAGTTTTTCTGTTTTTAATATTCGTCGCAACGAACTGACCATTGCCATGGCAAGCAACCTCAATAACCCCGAGGTGCAAACCACGGAGTTGGTCTCGCGCCTACAACAGACCATAGACCGCAATATGAGCATGATACAAAAGGTCGCGTTCTTGCTGGGCGAGGAAATTAGTCAAAATGCATCGGAGCTCACCGATATTATCCGCACCCTGCAATATCCCATAGAGGATAATGGGCAAAAATAAAAGAAAAAGTGTTTGTCGATATAAGTTCAAATAGCATAAATTTTCATGGCGAGAGAATCTGTGGAGATGTCTTTGCTCAGCGCTATATCCCCAATCAGAGACGTACTGTTGCGGTGCTCTCGGACGGAATGGGGCACGGCACTAAGGCTAATATACTTTCGAATCTCACGGCCTCTATTATTCTGAGTATGGGTGAGGCAAAGCAGAGTATACTCAATACTGCCCACACCATTCTGCAAACCCTGCCGGTGTGTAGCGTGAGGGGTTTGAGCTATTCTACTTTCTCGATTATGGACTACGATCATGTGAGCTCCATGGTGCGAATTGTTGAGTTTGATAATCCTCAAGCACTTATTCTGCGTGGTAGTGAGATTTTGGAGCTAGAGCGTCAGACCAAAACCATCTCGGGCAATATTACTGAGGCGTCCGCTCGTCGCTCGACCATCTACATCAGTGAGTTTAAAGCCGCAGAGGGTGATCGTATAGTGCTCTGCTCGGATGGGGTGACCCAGTCGGGCTTGGGCAGCGATAAATACCCCTTTGGGTGGGGCTTGCCTGCCTTTAGAGCTTTTGTGATGGATACAGTGGCTAAGGATATGGCGGTTAGTTCGCTAGATCTTTCGCTGAGTGTGTTAAATAATGCTCTCACGAAAGATGATCAGCAATCCAAGGACGACATAACCTGTGGGGTGATTACTTTCCGCGAGTCGCGCCGCTTGATGTTTTGTTCGTGTCCCCCCAAGAAACATAACATAGATGGATTGGTAGATATGATACACAATGCGAATTATCCTAAGATATTGTGTGGTTACGAGTTAGCTCGCGAGGTGGCCTCGGAGATGGGTAGTGAGATACGACAAAATCTCACCTCTACCGACCCGGATTTGCCGCCTTTGTGGTTTGCCGATGGGGTGGATTTAATAACCGAAGGGTTTCTGACACTCAATAAGGTGCTTTTTATACTCTCCAACTACCATCAACGCCCCATAGGACGAGGGCCAGCTTATCGCATAGTAAAGATGATTATGGCAGCCGACCATATTCAAATGGTCATAGGCATGCGCGAGGGCAAGGTCTCCACGCAATTTGTTGACAACTATCAAATCCGCCGCCAGTTGCTCGAACGCATGGCGACAGTGTTGGAACGCAAGTTTGACAAGGCAGTCACTAAGTGCTACATCTAGGAGAGCTTTAGTTTTGAGCATCTAATTTTTTCGCCCCACCCTTAGTTTTGGGGGTTGGAAATCACGGGAAAAAAATATATCTTTGTGGCAATATTAAAATGGGATAGTGTGGACTTATCTCAACAATTTTTAGCCGATGAAAAAAGCAATTGCCATGCTAGCGTGCTCCCTTATGGTAGCAGATCTAGCTTTTAGCCAGCCGTTGGAGTTTGAACCAGCCTATATGGCCGCAGAAAATATCGAACCCTCTCGTTCGCAGTTTATCACCTTCCGATCAAAGAGCGCTGCCATCAAAGGCGATGTGAGCCAAAGTAAAAACGTACTATCACTAGATGGTGGGTGGTTTTCTTATGTATTTAATTCAGCACCCTCTGATAACCAAATCCAGGGTGTGGTGGGCGAGAATGAAGATCTTGACACATGGAAAAAGGTAAGCCTTCCGAGTTCATCTGTGCTCACGAGCCAGGGAGGAAGTGTTGTGTTGGCACGTGATATTACGGTGCCTTTTGATTTTACCGACCAAGCCCAGTATATCAACATCGGAGTGAGCTCTTCGCCCGTGGTGCTTTATGTTAATGGCCAAAGGGTAGGGTCTAGTACCGACTCGAAGGGGCGTGCGGAGTTTAATGTCTCGAAATTCACTATTCGTGGTCGCAACCGTATTGCTTTGGTGCTCGAGAGCGGCAGCCCGTCGAAATCTTTGGAACAAAACGAAGATGGAGCTATAAGGTTAGAGAATTCGAGCTATCTTTTTGCTCAACCAAAAATACGGATTTTTGACATTATGGCTACCAGCTCGCTGGATCCTAGCTACCAAAATGGCTTGCTAGAGATTGCCATGGTGATGAAATCAGAGCTTTTCAATCCTCACACCGTAGAGGTGTTCTATGATCTGTATGATAGCGATGGCAAGATAGTCAATAAGGAGACTCGCTCGCTGGCTCTCGAAAGGCGAGAGGGTGATACTCTGCGTTTCACCTCTTCGATTATGGGTGTAAATAAATGGAGCTACCAGGACCCTAAACTCTACACTGCGGTGTTTAGCATTAAGCGTCACGACCGCTTCACGGAGTATATCTCAACGAGAGTTGGTTTCCGCGAGGTGAAAATTCAAGACAAAGAGGTGAGGGTAAATGGTGAGAAAGTTATTTTCCATGGAGTGAATGCCGATTTGGTCGATGAGCTAATCGATCCTCAAGTGAGCTATGCTCAGATTGTGCAAACCATCAAGGAGCTCAGAGGAATGGGGGTGAATGCTATCAGAACGCCCTATCCGCTCGCGAGTGGTTTTTATGAAGCGTGTGATAGTGTGGGGATGTATGTTGTGGCTGGTGCAAATATAAACTCTCGCGAGATGAGCAAATCCATAATGAAGGGCGGCACTTTGGCGAATGATCCCGCGTGGCGAGATATGTTCGTTGAGAGGGCTCTTCGCAATTATGAGAACTTCAAACTTCACCCCAGTGTGATTGCGTGGTCACTGGGCGAGGATGCTGGTAATGGTTACAATATGTATCAAGCCTATTTGGCTGTTCGCGCTAAGGATGCACTGCGCCCCATAGTCTATGGCGGAGCGGCGATGGAGTGGAACACCGACTGGTATATGCCAAGCCAAGGCGACAAACAATATGGCATTGAACTTCAACCCTTGATCTATGCTCGTATTGCCAACACCGATCTGTGGGACAGTGCCAATGGAGGATTCCTCGGACAGGGCGCTCTGCTGGAGGGTGAGCACAAAGGCGATCAAGTGAAAACCGCACCCCTAGAGAGCGTTTCTTTGGAGGGGCTGGATGCAAAGGTTTCACCAAAATACGCCTATGTCTCTATTGAGGCGATAGATGCAGCCAAGGGTATTTTCAAGGTGAGCAATCGCCTTAAGGGCTCTAATCTCTCGGCGCAAGGGGTGAGCTATAAGATTTATAATCGCACAGGGAATTCTCTCGTAAAAGAGGGTCGCTTGCCACTAGATGTTGCATCGGGAGACGAGCAAACCATTCAAGTGGAGGGTGTAGCTGGACGACCAGTCGAATTGTGGGTTGGTAGCCTTTGTGTGGCGAAGTTTAATTAGTGTTCCGATGAGCTCTAGTGTGCGACAGTAGCACTCAAGCCTTTTTAGAAATGACACAAGGGCGCGTGCCCTTTTAATCCAAAGAAAAATAAGTATGTTTTCATTTATTGCATATCTGTTAGTATTGTTGCCATGGACCGTAGTGGGTTTGCTGGGGATGTTTATTGTGTGGCTTTTCACTGCACCATTTGACCCTAAGCGCACAGCTGTTCACGTTTACTCACGCTCGTGGGGATGGTTTTTATTGCACCCCACTTGGAGGTGGAAAGTCGAGGTCGAGGGGTTTGAGAATATCCCCAAGGGTGTGCCCATGGTTATAGCCTCTAACCATCAACACATGTTGGACACCCCTCTGTTGTTGCACCTTCCGTTGAAGTTTCGCTTTGTGGGCAAAAAAGAACTCTTTAGTCAACCAGTTGTAGGGCAGCTTCTAAAGATGAGAGGCGATGTTGCCTTGGATCGTTCGGGGCTGGCTAGTGCTAAGGCTATGGTGTCAGACTGCACGAAGTTTCTCAAACTCGGGGTGTCGATTGCAATATTCCCCGAGGGAACACGTACCAAAACGGGCGAAATAGGCGAATTTCATAGTGGAGCCTTTCTTTTGGTTAAGCGAAACAGAGTGCCCATTTTGCCAGTTGTTATCACCGGTAGTTATGAGGCTATGGACGGTATGCGTGGGTGGGGGCCACGCCACAAGATACGCATGAAGGTGCTCCCGCCAATCACTGCCCAGATGGTGCAAGAGATGTCTTTGGGTGATTTAACGAAACACACGCGTGATGTGATCTCAACGGCTTTTGATGAGCAAAGAGCGCAGCAGAATTAGTATTATAGTACAAGGAATTAAATATTCAAGGAGATAAAAAATGTCGGAGATAGAATTAGTAGAGCAAAGCAAGTCGACCTACAACGAAGATAGCATCAAGACCCTCGAGTGGAATGAGCATATACGCCGCCGCCCGGGGATGTATATCGGAAAACTAGGCGATGGTACCCAAAGCGATGATGGTATTTATGTTTTGATTAAAGAGGTGCTCGATAACTCAATAGATGAGTTTGTGATGGGTAACGGAAAACAGATAGAAATAAAGGTAGATCAAAACATCGTTACTGTTCGTGACTACGGCCGTGGTATCCCTTTGGGAAAACTGAAAGAGGCTGTAAGTCAGATGAACACGGGGGGTAAGTATGACACCAAGGAGTATAAACGCTCTGTGGGATTGAATGGTGTGGGTACCAAGGCAGTGAATGCTCTATCTAGTAGCTTTACGGTACGTTCGGTCAGAGAGGGCGAGTATCGTGAGATTTATTTCAGCGGCGGAGAGATGACGGGCGAGAACACTGGGTCCACCAACGATCGCAATGGTACGATGGTGAACTTTATCGCCGATGCTACAATTTTTGGAGAGTATAGCTACAACTACGAGTTTATCGAGAGCATGCTCAAGAACTATTCGTATCTCAATACTGGTTTGACCCTAAAGTTTAATGGAGTACCCTATAGCTCGAAGAATGGTCTTTTGGATCTGTTGATCGAATCGGTTGCCGATGAATATCTCTACCCACCAATTCGTCTGCTGGGCGAGGATATTGAGGTTGCGCTTTCGCACGGTTCGGGATATAATGAGAGTTATTATTCGTTCGTAAACGGTCAGCACACCACCCAAGGGGGAACGCACCAAGCGGCACTAAGGGAGGCTATCGTTAAGGTCGTTAGAGAATTTTATAAGAAAGATTTTGACGCTTCTGATATCCGCCAATCTATAGTTGCGAGTATCTCACTAAAGGTAATCGAACCTATTTTCGAGTCGCAGACCAAAACCAAACTAGGCTCTAAGGAGATGGAACCCGGGGGGGTGACCGTAAGAACTTTTGTGGGCGATTTCCTTAAAGAAAATCTTGATAACTACCTCCACAAAAATCCACAAGTGGCCGAGGTGCTACTCAAAAAAATATTGGAGGCAGAGAAAGAACGCAAGGCAATTAGTGGTGTTCAGAAAAAAGCACGCGAGTTTGCCAAAAAAGTATCGCTCCACAACCGCAAGCTGCGTGATTGTCGCCTTCACCTAGGGGGCAAAGACCCACGCTGCGAACAGTCCTCGATTTTTATTACCGAGGGTGATTCGGCGAGTGGATCTATCACTAAATCTAGGGACGTAAATACTCAGGCTGTATTTTCGCTCAAGGGTAAACCCCTAAACACTTATGGATTGACTAAAAAGGTGGTCTATGAGAACGAGGAGTTCAACCTACTGCAAGCGGCTTTGAACATAGAGGAGGACATGGAAAACCTGCGTTATAATAAGATTATTATAGCAACGGATGCCGATGTGGACGGAATGCATATTCGATTGCTGTTGATGACTTTCTTCTTGAATTTCTTTCCTGATGTGATTCGTGGCGAGCACCTCTACATCTTGCAAACTCCACTATTCAGGGTGCGCGACAAGAAAACTACCTACTACTGCTACACCGACAAAGAGCGCGAGGAGGCTATCTCTAAACTAGGAGCGCGTGCTGAGATCACCCGATTTAAGGGTCTTGGAGAAATCTCGCCCGAGGAATTCAAGGAGTTCATAGGTGAGAATATACGTCTGGAGAGAGTGAACATGAGTTCGGCAGAGACCATCCACGACCTGTTGGAGTTCTACATGGGACGCAACACTATGGAAAGACAAGATTTTATTATAGACAACCTACGCATAGAAGAGGAGATTTAAGTTATGGCAATAGACGATATAGAAATAACAGATAACAACCAGCTGGAGCAAACACTCGAACAGACAGCAGACACTGAATCGGTTGTGAGTGAACCCTCTCAGGTGGAAAGCGTACCCACAGAGGTCGTTACCCCCGAGGCCGCTCCTTCAAAATATAGCAAAATCCTAGGCACAACGGGCAAGAACAAACTCACGGTTATGTATCGTAACTGGTTTTTGGACTATGCCTCTTATGTGATCCTAGAGCGTGCCGTGCCCCACTTGAATGATGGTTTGAAGCCCGTTCAAAGGCGTATTCTTCATGCCCTGAAGCGCATGGATGATGGCAGGTTTAATAAGGTTGCCAATGTGATAGGTTTCACTATGCAGTTCCATCCCCATGGCGACGCATCGATTGGTGATGCGCTAGTGGGTCTGGGTCAGAAGAACCTGTTGGTTGAAACCCAAGGTAACTGGGGTAATGTGCTCACGGGCGACTCGGCTGCGGCTCCTCGTTATATAGAGGCAAGGCTCTCGAAGTTTGCGCTAGATGTGGTGTTTAATAACAAGACCACCGAATGGGTTAACTCCTATGACGGGCGTAACCAAGAACCCGTGACCCTGCCAGTGAAGTTTCCTTTGCTACTCTCGCAAGGGGTTGAGGGTATAGCCGTTGGTTTGGCATCGAAGATATTGCCCCATAACTTTTGTGAACTGATCGAAGCCTCGATAGCTCACCTCAGAGGTGAAGAATTTGAGCTGCTGCCCGATTTCCCTACGGGAGGTATGGCTGACTGTTCACGCTATAACGATGGACTTCGTGGAGGGGCAGTCAAAGTGAGAGCCAAAATAGCCAAGGGTGATAAACGCACGCTGGTTATCTCTGAGCTTCCATATGGCAAAACCACCTCTTCGCTGATAGATTCTATTATCAAGGCGAACGAGAAAGGCAAGATACGCATCAAAAAAGTGGACGATAATACGGCTGCCAATGTCGAGATTGTTATCCATCTTGCCAACGATGTCTCGGCAGACAACACCATAGACGCTCTGTACGCTTGTACAGATTGCGAGACTTCCATCTCGCCTAACTCTTGTGTGATCTACGATCAAAAACCTCTGTTTATCGGGGTTTCGGAGATTCTGCGCCAGAGCGTAGACAATACCAAGGGACTTCTCAAACAAGAGCTAGATATTCGCCTTTCGGAGCTACTCGAGGATTGGCATATGAGCTCGCTGGAGAAGATATTTATCGAAAACCGCATATATAATCTCATCGAGGAGTGTCGCTCTAAGGAAGAGGTGTATGCAACCATAAATACCGCCTTGGAGCCTTTCAAACCGCTTTTACGCCGCGATGTGACCCACGAGGATATCGTGAAACTCACCGAGATACGTATCATGCGAATCTCGCGCTTTGACGCTTTCCGAGCCGATGAGCATATTGCATCGCTCGTGGAGCAAATGAAAGTGGTGCAAGGGCATTTGGCAACCCTCGTAGAATATACCATTGCCTACTATCAAGATATACTCAAACGCTATGGCAAGGGGCGTGAGCGCCAAACTACCCTTAGTTCGTTTGATACTATTGATTCAGCTAAGGTGGTGGTTGCTAACGCCAAGCTGTATGTTGATAGGGCGGAAGGTTTCTATGGCATAGGAACCCAGATGCGCAAGGATGAGTTTGTGAGTGAATGTTCGGATATAGATGATATTATCCTGTTCAGTAAGTCGGGAAAATATGTGATTTCGAAGGTGTCGGACAAAAACTTCTTCGAGAAGAATATCTACCACATCGGAGTGTTTAAAAAAGCAGACCAACGCACTATTTATAATGTCATCTATCGTGATGGTAAGAATGGTGCAATAATGATGAAACGCTGTGCCATAACATCCATCACTCGCGATAGGGAGTATGATATAACTAAAGGCACGCCAGGATCGCAGATCCTGTATATGAGTGTGAACCCAAATGGCGAGGCGGAAACCCTAAAAATATATTTCAAACCACGTCCAAGGCTCAAGAAACTGGTCGATGAATTGGATTTCTCTAAACTCGCAATCAAAGGGCGTACCTCGCAGGGTAACCTGCTCACTCGCTATGCACTACACAAGATAGTACTCAAGGAGAAAGGTGTATCGACCTTGGGCGGACAAGATATTTGGTTCGATCGCGATGTGCGAAGGCTCAATGCCGACGGACGCGGCGAATACTTAGGGAATTTTGAGAGCCGCGATAAAATAGTGGTATTTACAGCCTCTAGGAACTACTATACCAATAACTTCGAGCTCTCGCAACACTTCCCCGAGGATGTTCGTGAGATTCAAAAATGGGATCCCTCTAGGATCTATACTGTTGTGTACACCGACCCCGAGGTGGGATTGCACTACATCAAACGCTTTGTGGCAGAAGTTGCCGATAACAAACCTCAGCCTTACTTGGAGGCTGGACGAGGACAGGTGTTGATTTGTTGGGACTTGTACCCATCATTCGAGCTTGTATATGGCGGACGCTATGGAACTCGTGCTCCCGAGATGATAGATGTTGATGAGTTCATAGGTGTCAAATCGCACAGGGCTAAAGGCAAACGCCTTTCGACTCTGACCCTTGATGTGGTAAACCAGCTAGAACCGCTCGATAAAGGACCTCAGCAACAACCCTCTGCCCAAGCGCAAAGTGTTGAGACGGTTGAAACCCAGAGCGGGATTGATAATGATGAACCTGCGCAATTAGATCTATTTTAAGTTTAAGGAGAGTGTTGTGAGAATATATCTAATTGGCTATATGGGTTCGGGCAAGAGCACCGTGGGGAAAGTTCTCTCAAGGGAGCTTGCTGTGGAATTTGTGGACTTGGATCAAGCGATTGTGGAGCGCGAGGGGCAAAGTGTTTCGGATATTTTTGCCACCAAGGGTGAGGCTTATTTCAGAGAACTCGAGGTAAAGGTATTGCGAGAGGTCAGTGAATTGCACCCCAACGCGGTGATATCTCTTGGAGGGGGAACACCCTGCGCCCATGGAGCCATGGAATATATCCTCAGTCGTGGAGTGGCGGTGTATCTCAAGCTTAGTGTGGGCATGCTCACAAGTAGGCTGCTGAGTGCAAAACAAAAGCGCCCCTTGCTTGAGGGTAAATCACCCGAAGAGCTGCGAGAGTTTATAGCGGAACATCTCGCCCAAAGAGAACCTCACTACCAGAGAGCTCAAATTACAGTGGATAACTCCTCGCGCAATATCGCCCCCTTGCTTAGTGCCTTGGAATATTATCAGAAAAAATAGTAACTTTGTGCGTGGCCAGCTGTGATATTAACCATATGCTTGTGTGGTATAAACCCGCAGGCGTTGATTTTGGAGAGAACCTTAGCAGCCGATACAGAATTTTAAGGAGAAAATAAAAAACAAAAATATGCTAAAAAAACTTATTACCCTAGCAGCACTTTCCCTAGTGGGGGTTTCTGCCTATGCTCAGCGATATACTGTGAGCGAAAACCACATTAACGACGTGAGTGACAATCGCTCTATAGATGTTTACTATCCCAGCTTTAGCGGCGGAGAGTATGCCGCCTCGCTTGATAGCGCTACGCTGAGTATGCTCACTCGATTTAACCTGCGTGAGGAGAGCTCGCCCATTAGCAACCTATCGCAGCTCGATAAAATGTATCAATCCAATGGCGACACACTCGCTCAGGTTGGTTTGCGCAAGAGTATAGAACCCATAGATTATGTGCATTTGGCAACATGGTCGTACTTTGAGAATAATTATGTGAGCTCGCTATTGGTGCAGCAATACGTGGATATGGGTACTGCAATTCCTATGATTGTGGCACAAGATTTTAATATAGGTGCCCAGGGGCGCATCTTTGAACCCACATCTTTGATTACAGATACTACGGTGTTTATGGAAAAAGCAGTCAAGCACTTTTTGAAAGACAGAAAATTGCCTGAAAATGCCCTCCGCCTGCAAACAGGACTAAAATACGAACTCGATGAATTGCCTCTTGCCAATGTCTCGGTATTTACTCAGGAAGGGCTCTTGATGTTCTATAATCGTGGTGAAATTGCGCCAATGAGTACCCCCGCCATTATTATTTTGGTGCCCTACAAAGATTTTAAAGACCTACTCCCCGAGGATTTCTTTGAGAATCAAGTCGAAAAAATTGGAGGCGAGAAAGAGTTTCGCGAGATAGTGCGCTATATAGAGCGTCAAAATAGCAAATACTCGAACCGTCTGCAAAATCGCAGAGCCTATGGTTTGCCCTAAACACTAGAGAGAGAAAGATCCAAAAAGTGAAGGCATTATTTAGAATTTTAGGGCTTGCGTGTGTAGGTTTGGGTGTTTTGGGCGCATTTTTGCCATTACTCCCAACCACACCCTTTTTGCTGTTGTCATTGTTTTTCTTTGCCCGTTCCTCCCCTGAACTTCGAGATAGAGTTTTGGAGCACCGAGTTCTGGGACCCTACGTGAGAGCCTATTACAGTAAGGATGAAATAATGGGGATGAGAGAAAAAATCACCTCTATCACCCTGCAATGGGTGCTGATACTACTGAGTATCTATTTCTTTATAGACAAGCTTTGGGTTGAGATAATGCTAATTGCCATTAGTCTGGGGGTGAGTGTACATATTGCGATGTTGGGGTGTTGGAAGTCGAGAAAACCACACAAAAAACAATAAGAGTTAGAGTGGGAAACGAAAATTAAACTGTGATGATAAGATTACTAAAAATATTTCAGATCTTAGTTGCTAGCACCCTGCTAGGCTGTTCGGTGAGCGATTACACTGGTGAACCTCAGTATGTACTCTACATTCAGGATGCTCCTGCCGACTATCGTTCGGTGAGAACCTCCATTGCGAGTGTCGAAATCTATGGAGGTGGAAGCTGGCATACCTTGGACAGTGACCGTAGTTTTTTTAATTTGTTGGATCTCACAGGCGGAGAGATGTTCAAAGTGGCTTGGGCGGACCTTCCGGCGGGCAACTACACAGAGCTTAAAGTTTCTTTCTCCTCGAATATGCAGATAAACGATGGAGGAGTATCCGCTAGTGTCGAGGTGAAAACTCCTGAACTTTTACTGCCTATCAATGCCAACCTCGCCTCAGATGAACAGTGGATAGATATTGTGGATGTGGATGTAGCACAGTCCATTAGCGAATCACTCTCAGGCGAGCAAACCTTGTATAGCTTTGCGCCCAAGGCTCGTGTGGTGGATCTTGGAACTATGGGTGTCGTGAACATGGCGGTTGTCAATCAAGATGGAGGATCTATCGGCACTGGAGCCTTGATTGTTGCCACCAATGAGAAAACAAGCGAGATTTTTAGTACCTATATCAACGAAGTGACTTCTTTGGCTGTACTCAAACTTCCTGCAGGTTTCTATACCCTGAGTGTGGAACTGCCCGAGGATGCATCCTATTTTCCAACCACCCTTACCAATGTTGAGGTCGCCGCTTCGGGCTATGTGAACCTTGATCCCGTGCGATTGGAACAGATACCCTAAGATAGCTAAAATGAGCCGACACTTTAAAATACTATTATTTTTGGGAGCACTAGTGGCTCTGTTTTCTTGTAGTGCAACTCGCTATGTACCACAGGGAATGTCGCTTTTGCGTGACAACGAATTGGATGTAGAAGACCATCAGCACGATCTGAGTAAGTCGGAAAAAAAAGCTCTCGCAGAGGATGTCCTAGCCTCCTATATCCAGCAACGCCCCAATAGAAGATTCCTTGGCGCTGGTTTGCAGTTGGGTTTTTATAATATGGTCGATACTGCCAAACATAGCATTTGGCACAGGTTTTGGGCAAATAGTGTTGGGGCTCCTCCTGTGATTTACGATTCTACCACCACCGAAATATCCAAAGAACAATTGCAACTTTATTTGTCGTCTAATGGATTTTTTAGAGGCACTGTTAGCGATTCGGTTTCTACCAACGACAAACGTAAAACCACTGTTCACTATACCATCAAAAGCGGCAAACCCTACACCGTGGGCAAGGTGAGCTACCGTGTGGGTGATAAATTCCTCGAGCAAGTGCTCTATGAGGATACCCTGGGGTGTTTAATTCGCACGGGTGAGCGTTTTCAGACTTCGATTTTGGACAAAGAACGCAGCCGCATAGCTGAAAATCTTCAAAATCAAGGATACTGGGGGTTTGGAGTGAGCTATATCTCGTTTGCTGCCGATTCGACAGCGGGCGATGGAGTGGTGGATGTGGATATTCGAATCAGACGCTTTGTAGAGGGAATAGATGCTGATGGAGACCCCATTCTAACCAACCACCCTATTTATCGCATTTCGGACATTACACTAAACTCTTACTACGACCCTACGGTGAATTTGGACTATGCTCAAAGTCGCTTTGATACGCTCACCGAACGAGGGATAGATATACTCTATCACCGGAAACCCTATATACGCGAGAGGGTGTTGGTTAATGCTGTGAGGCTTTCGCCCAATGAATTTTACGATGCCTCCTCGGTGAGCAGAACGCGCGAGAACCTTCGTAATTTGGGTTATAGTGCCAACGTGATATTCACCGAGCTGCCCCAAGGCGAAGACCAACAGAACATGATTACCCTCACCGATAGTTCGGGTGAGGAGCTATCGACCACAGAGCGCTTGCTGGGGTGTGTGATACAGTGCACGCCCAACCTACGACAGAATTTTAATACAGAGCTGGAACTTTCGACAACAGCCAATTATTTCTCGGGCGCACTCTCCTTTGGTTATCAGAATTTGAACCTCTTTCGAGGGGGTGAAATCTTTAGTGCCGATGTCAGGGGAGCCTATGAGTTGATGAAAAGTGGTTCGACAAAAAATGCCTTTGAGTTGGGCTTTACTATGTCACTGGAGGCGCCACGTTTTTGGCTGCCCATTAGTGAGGATAAACAATCTCTGTACCGTGGTGCGGCATCTAAAGTCACTCTGAGCTATTCTTCCCAAGAGCGTCCCGACTATCATCGTGATTTGATGAGTGCGGTGTTTGGCTATTCGTGGACTATGGCAAATGGTGCACGATTTACTATTAACCCCTTGGATTTCAATCTGGTGAGTGTGCCGTGGGTGAGCGATAGCTTTTTGGAAACTATAGAGAATCCCTATCTTCGTAATAGCTACCAATCGCAGATGATAGCGGGTTTGAGCACTTCGTACTATTATACCAACAATGCTAATTTGAATGAGAATGGTTTTGTTTTGCGAGTGAATGCCGATGTCAATGGTAATCTGTTTTCGGGCTTGGGGCATTTGTTTGGGAATAAAACTCAGCAAAGCGGAGAGGAGTTTTACAAGATTTTCGGCTTGCGTTTTTCACAGTATGCTCGTGCGTCTGTGAGTCTTTCTGGGCGAGCTAACCTTGCGGACGAAACCCAACTGGGATGGCGTTTCTTGCTCGCTGGGGGTTATGCTTATGGCAATTCGAACACTATCCCCTTTGATAGGCTTTACTTTGCGGGGGGGGCGAGTTCGATGAGAGGTTGGCAGGTTAGAACACTGGGCCCGGGATCGGTGTATATAGACAATTTGGGGAGTTATCCCAACCAGCAGGGCGACTTGCATTTGGAGGCCAACATAGAGTTGCGCCAAAAGTTGATTTATGGACTTAGTGGAGCTATGTTCTTTGATTTGGGTAATATCTGGATGAACTCCGATGGAGAAACCCGCGATAATGCTCGTTTTAATTTTAATACCTTCTATAAGGAATTGGCGTTTAACACAGGTCTTGGGTTGCGCTACGATATCGCAGGGATGATGATCCTGCGTTTTGACTGGGGTCTCAAACTTCATAACCCTAACAATATGCAGGGGCAGAGGTGGTTTAAGAATCTAGGTTTTGCCGATACTGCCTTCCATTTTGCCATAGGTCTGCCCTTCTAGGTGCGGAGTTTTGGATGTGTGCGAAAAATTTGTATCTTTGTTATCTTAAGACAAGTTCTGCTTTCTATGTAAAAAAACTTTACTAGTACATCGGAAACTGAGCTTGCTTATGCTCACCTTGCTTTAATTTATCTGAAAAAATCTCAAATGTACTGCTATTAGAAGGCATGCACAGAGTGTGAGATTAGTAGCTCTAGAAAATTAAATCTAAGTAGTAAAATAGCACTTCTTAAATGGAGGTGTAATAGTGAAATAAATATTGTTTAAGTGGAATCAATGAACAAAATAGAAGTAAACCGCGCGGGATATGACACCCCCAGCGAGGTGTATTTTGAACAGTCGCTCTCTCGTATGCACTCTCTTTTGGAGGGCGAGGGGAGCGTTGTTGTGGTGACTAACCCCATGATTTTGGAGCTTTACGCAGAGCAACTATCGCCCTATCGAGTGATTACCGTTAGCGAGGGTGAGGCTCATAAAACTATGGAAAGTGTGGCGCAGGTGCATCGTGAACTATTAGCGCTGGAGTGTGATAGGGGGGTATTTTTGTGTGGTTTTGGAGGTGGTATAATCACCGACATTACAGGCTTTATAGCCTCGACCTATATGCGAGGGGTGCGCTTCGGCTTTGTGGCAACCTCGCTATTGGCTCAAGTGGATGCTAGCGTGGGGGGCAAAAATGGTGTGAATTTGGATGGCTATAAAAATATAGTGGGCACCTTCAACCAGCCCGACTGGGTGATTTGTCCTGTGGATGTACTCTCGACCCTGCCCCCAAGGGAGCTCATAGCAGGCTACTCTGAGATCATTAAAGTTGCAATCATAGACGATCCCAATCTCTTTGAAATGTTCGAGGGGGGCGAGATTGATCTCTCTGAGGCTATCTATCGCAGCGTGCGTATCAAAGCGAATATAGTCGAGCGGGACGAAAAAGAGAGGGGCGATCGTAAACTTCTAAACCTCGGGCACACCTTTGCTCATGCCATCGAGAAATGTTCCCAAGGGGCCTATCTTCATGGCGAGGCAGTGGCAGTGGGCATGGTGATGGCAGCGGACATGGGTATTACTTTGGGGTTGTGCAATGCAGAACTTAGAGCTAGAATAGTTGGAGTGCTCGAAAGGGTGGGATTGCCAGTTGAGGCGCCTGAATTTACTATGGAGCAGATAATCAAGGTTATAGCCACAGACAAAAAACGCTCTGCCGATAGTATCTCTTTTATTATACCAACCAAAATGGGAGGAGCGAAAATCGAAAAAATTGAAATTTCAAAACTTGTAGATATATTATGATAAAGACCTTCACAAAACAATTATTCGTCTTTCTTTTTTGTGCTTTTTCAGGCTTTACTATCACCCACTCGCAGGAACTTATCGAGGTTAATCAATCATTCACCCAGCTTGAACTCTCGGGGAATCTTAGAGTAAGTCTAGTTCCTGTGCCTGCGGACAAAGCAACGGGGCTAGAGGCGCAGGTCTATGGAGTGCAGGGAAGCCGACTGAAGTGGTACCACAAGGATGGAGTGCTTTCGGTGGCATTGCCCTCGAATATGACAGACAAGGATAGCTATGCTGAACTAACGGTGTACTATGATACACTCTCGCGTGTGAACTGTGATGGGGTAGAGGTGCAAAGCAAAATGCCCATCGTGACCGAAAGTTTCCGACTCGAGGCAGGTAGCTCTGTGAACCGTGTGAGGCTAGAGGTTAAGGCTCAAGATATAGAGGTCGTGGCATCGGGCAATTCGGATGTCACACTGATGGGATCGGCTCGATGGCTGACTGTTAATAGTTCGCTGTGGGCAAAGGTTAATTGTGTGCACGGTGACTTCGAGGATTGTGTAGTAACAGCTCGCAATAACTCAGATATAGTAATCCGTGCTCTAGAGCGCTTGGAGGCAAAAATCACAGGCAAAGCATCTGTGTTCTACACGGGATCAGCCGAGATAGTGACCGACGAGAAAACCGGCGGTGCCTTGGTGGAAATAGTCCACCCAAGGATGGATTAGCTTGGAAGTGCCCTATAAAATCTTAACCCTATGAAAAAACTAATCCTAACTCTGCTACTGGCTACCCCGTTGTTTTCATTGGCCCAAACTAATATTCTGCAGTCTTTCGATGACCTGCGGGAGAATATTAATCTCTATAAGTACATTCAGGCACTTGATACGCTAGAGACTAAAGAGAACGTATATCTGAGCGTGCAAGGGGCGTTGCCATATTATGCACAGGCGAAGGCGACCGCCCTGTCGATGAATTGTGGTAATATGGATAGCATTTTGTATTATAATTTTGTGGGACTTACGGGGCGTTATCCAAAAATTGACCCAACCCAAGAGCTACTTGATACCATTGATATAAGCGGCTATGAAATTCAAAGTGCTCGTGAGCACATAATTTCGGAGGCAGCCCATAGGAAGGTTTTAATGATCAACGAGGCGCACAGCACCACCTATCATAGACTTTTTGTGAAATCGCTGCTAAAGGATCTCTACGCACAAGGCTATCGAGTGTTGGCTCTTGAGGCATTGAACTATACAAAAGATCCCTACACCAGCCTTAAGCACGCCGCTGATTCGGGTTACTACACCAAAGAACCTCTCTTTGGCGATATGATACGCGAGGCTTTAGAGCTGGGCTACAAACTCTATGGGTATGAACCCCAAATGGCTCAATATGCCCATAGTGGCAATCGCGATTCGCTAATGGCGGTAAATCTAGAGAGTGTTGAGCGAGAGAGCAACGGTGAAAAGATCATCGTGTATGCAGGTCACGGGCATATCTCAAAAAAATCTCCTAGAAGTATGTACACCTACTTCAAAGCATTGTCCGAGAGTGAGCCTCTTGTGGTATCACAGACAAGATACGCCCAAATGGTGCTCCCAGGGTATGAAAAACCTCTTTATAGAACTCTCTGTAATAAAGCATCACCTGAAGGATTACCCCTGTCCTTTAGCGAAAAAACGGATGGCGCAGATAGCGATATATATGTGATTCATCCAAGGGTGAGCTATCTTGATGGTCGCCCTGAGTATTTGATAAGTGTGGGCAATAGGAAACTTAAAAAAGTGAAAGCTCAAACGCCAACCGTTTTTATGGTCTACATCAAAGATGAATATCAAAAGTACGGTACTCAGATCGTCCCCTTTGATATAGTCGCGGCACAGAAGGCTGGAGAGTACTATGTGACACTGCCCAAAGACAAAAAATATATTATCATAAAAGAAAATTAAGAATACTCACTCAATACCCTAAACCCTATGTTTGTTAGAACCTTTTGTAGTACGGTCAATGGAATTGATGCGCAACTAATCACGGTGGAGGTGAATATTTGTGCGGGGCTGAACTTTGCGATAGTTGGTCTAGCAGACAGCGCAGTGCGAGAAAGTCAGCAACGTATTATCTCTGCATTTAGTAATAACTCCCTGAAAATGCCAGGGCAGCGCATTACCATCAACCTCGCACCAGCCGATATGCGCAAAGAAGGCTCTCACTACGATTTGCCCATAGCCATCGGAATACTAGCTGCCTCGGGACAAGTGCCCCATGAGAGGCTGGGTGACTATATGATCATAGGCGAGCTCTCGCTCGATGGTTCTATTCTTCCCGTCAAGGGAGCGTTGCCCATAGCCATTGCGGCCTATAATGCGGGATTTAAGGGGATTATCCTGCCCAAAGAGAATGCAGCCGAAGCGGCAGTTGTAACTCGTGTTGATGTATGGGGAGTAGAGAATATCGTGGATGTGATTTCGCTGCTTAAGGGAGAGAGTGATATGGAGCCCATCAAGGTTGATACACGTGAGGATTATCTCTCGCGGATAAATGATTTTGAGATTGATTTCTCAGACGTAAAAGGACAACAAAGCGTAAAGCGAGCCCTAGAAATAGCTGCCGCAGGCGGACATAACGTAATTATGATAGGCCCTCCAGGGTCGGGAAAGAGTATGCTTGCCTCGCGCATGCCAACCATTACACCCCCTATGACCCTGTCTGAGGCTTTGGAGGTGACAAAAATTCATAGCGTTGCGGGAAAGTGCGATAGCCGAGGAGGGTTGGTTAGTTCTCGTCCATTTCGTGCTCCTCACCATATAATCTCGGACGTTGCGCTGGTGGGAGGTGGTAATTCTCCACAGCCAGGTGAGATTTCTTTGGCACACAACGGTATATTGTTTTTGGACGAGATGCCTGAGTTCTCACGCCATGTGCTGGAGGTCATGCGTCAGCCTCTCGAGGAGAGGACTATTAATATTTCAAGAGCACGTTACAATGTCACCTATCCTGCGAATTTTATGCTTATTGGGGCGATGAACCCTTGCCCTTGCGGCTATCTTACCCACCCCGAGAAGGAGTGTAGTTGCTCTCCATCTGGCATACACCGCTATATGCACAAGATTTCAGGGCCCTTGATGGACAGAATAGATATGCACATCGAAATCACACCCGTTGAGGTAGATTGCCTGCTCGATAAACGTCCTGCCGAAACCAGTGCGCAGATACGCGAGAGAGTGATAGCTGCTCGAGAGCGCCAAAACCAGCGCCTAAAGAACTATCCCAATATTCACTGTAATGCTATGCTTAACCAGAAAGCCATAGAGGAGTTTTGTGCATTGGACGAGACTAGTGCCCTGATGCTAAAAGAGGCGATCAAGCGCCTAAACCTATCGGCTCGTGCCTATAATCGCATACTGAAGCTCTCTCGCACGATAGCCGATTTGAGTGCCGTGGAGAATATTTCTTTTGAGCATATAGCTGAGGCAATAGGCTACCGAGCGCTGGACAGAGAGAGCTGGGGGCAAACTTTTGCTTAGTGGTGTTTTTGAAAAATTCCTATAATCTAATGTAAGATGAATCAGCCCGATACATCAAAATTCCTATGGATAAAAGAGGCGGCAATGCGAGTGCCTTTCTTGGCTGTCACGCTACCTTTTATTGTAGGTGTTGTGTTGTGGCGTGAGTGTTTAAATGGTGTGGAGGCTCCATGGATGGTCTTTGCTTACGGTGCAGGAGTGTTGGGGCTGCTCGGGCTTCTACTGCGGCAGTACCTTGTTTTTGTACTGTTGGGTTTTTGTGCACTGGGGCTTTATAGGGCAGAGGATACCACCCTCAACAAAACCCTGCCTTCGGATCGCACTTATTTTATCTCCCAACTAACCACTACCCCTAGAGTCTATGGCCGCTATCAAAGAGCCACCGTTCGAGTGAAATTTTTTAAAGATAGTCTCAGCGGAGAGTGGATTGATGCTAAGTGCGCAGAGTGTTTTGTGAATATTGACACTGCCCATACAGTGCATCTTGGCGAAACCATCCTTTATCGCTCTAAACTCTATGATTATCAGGAGCCCTATGCTAGTTATTACCTCAATCGAGGCATACAAGGGCGGCAATATGTCTATCAACTAGATGCGCTTGAGGTAGATACAACTGCTTTTTGGATAGAAAGATTCAAGGCTCAGCTTTCGCAGCGACTACATGCCATTCCCTCTAGCGACACTGCCGCTGTGGCAACCATAGAGGCTTTGAGCTTGGGCATGCGCGATAATTTGGATGCTCACACGCGTGCGGCTTACCGCACTGGAGGAGTGTCGCATTTGTTGGCTATTTCGGGGCTGCACGTGGGTATAGTATTTGGGGTGCTCAATATATTGCTTTGGGGTTTAAGATTGCTGGGGAGCTGGGGGAAGTGGGCAAGTTTTGTTATCGTGCTCACCTCGTTATGGGCATATGCACTGCTCAGTGGTATGTCACCTTCGGTTGTAAGGGCAGTGGTGATGTTCTCGCTTGTGCAAATAGGACTGTTGTTCTATGGCTCAAGACTACTCAATACGCTATTGATTGCCGCCTTTGGTATGCTTATGTGGAATCCAAACTATCTCTATGATGTGGGATTTCAACTCTCGTATGTAGCGATGTTGGGTATAGTTGTGATGTTCATCCCTTTGATGCGTTACCTTAGCCGCCGATGGAGGATGTCACGAGTTATAAGAATGCTATTGGGGGTGGTTTTGGTGTCGCTCTCGGCTCAGATTTTCACTGCACCCTTGGTGCTTTATACTTTTGGTGAGATCTCGTTGGTGGGCCTGCTTAGTAATATTGCGGTGTGGCTCACTGTGCCATTGGTGATATTTGGGGGCTTTTTGTATCTATTGTTTCCCTTTGCATTTTTAGGCGAGGCGGTGGTGTGGGTGGCGGCTTGCCAGAATGATGTTATAGCCTATCTTGGAAGTTTTAGTTATAGTACTTTGCGTATTGATGATTTTCCGCTGTGGGCTCTGTGGCTGTGTTATGGAATAATTGGTGGGGTAGTGCTTTGCTTCTCCAAGCCACCTCAGTCTTCTTCTAGAGAGTAGTCCTAGTTGCTTAAAGAGCAAAGATAAACACAAAAAAAAGGATAACTTGTTGTAAGTTATCCTTTTTTTGTGGGAGCAGAGGGAATCGAACCCCCGACCCTCTGCTTGTAAGGCAGATGCTCTAAACCAACTGAGCTATGCTCCCCGAAGTCGCATTTGGATTGTCACCGTTGCCAGTTCCTTTCCTTTTGTGAGTACAAAGGTAAGACAAAAAATCTCTCTATCCAAATTATTTGCAAAATATTTTGTAATTTTTTTCTAGTTTTTTGAGCCCTTTGCGCCTTTGCCTTTGAGATTCAGTATGTTAGCTGAGTAGCTAATTGTTTTCTTCGATGCCTCTTGTGAGCGCATAAAAGCGCCATGTAACAACTCCTCGAGCAAAGCGGTGAAATCTAGCCCGCTTGCCTCCCACATATAAAAGGACATAGACCCTGGGATGGTATTGATTTCATTGACAAAAATATCACCTGAGCTGCCCTCTATCATCACATCTACGCGCGAGACGCCATTACATGAAAGCACCTGAAAGGTTTTTTTTGCTAGCTCAGCAATGCGATCGCTCTGAGTGGTGGGGATGTTGGCTGGAATTTCGCGCACCACCGATGCCATGCCTTTAGTGCTGCTACCCTTGCCACCACCAGCGTATTTGTCTGTGTAGCTCAGAAATTCACCAGCGTTCAGTGGACGTTCGCAAACCGAGGTCTTGGCGTTGTAGTAATCGCCAATAACAGAGCAATTGATTTCTATCAACTCCTCGACCATACGCTCAACTATAATGCGTGAGCTATATTTCACCGCCTCTTCGATTGCGCTAATTAGGCTGTTTCGATCTTTAGCTATGCTGATTCCAACGCTAGAGCCCAGATTTGCAGGTTTTACTATCACGGGATAGTTTAATTTACCCTCAATATCTTCGATGGCGCTCTCTCGCTCAAAGAACCATTGCTTATCGCTGAGCCATGCGTACTCCACAACGGGAATGTTGTTGGCAGCGAGGATTTGTTTCATGGTGATCTTATCCATACCGTTTGCCGATCCAAGCACCGAGCACCCAACATAGGGAATGCCTATGAGCTCCATTAGGCCCTGAAACGAACCATCCTCGCCATAGGTGCCATGCAGAACGGGTAGCACAACATCGAGGGTTGCAAGAATGTTGCTCTTAAAGAGAGGTTTTTTGCTCAGGTACAAATTATAATCGCCATGAATGGGGCGCATATATACGCTTTGGCTTGCGCTCACAAGTGCATCTATGTCTTTGTAGTTTTCGACCTGTTTTAGTAGGCTACCAGTTATCCATTGACCATTTTTGGTGATAAAAATAGGCACTGCCGTGTATTTATCTTGGTCTATGGCGCTCAAGACTTGAAGTGCAGATAGTATAGAGATTTCGTTTTCGACCGAGCGACCTCCAAAGACCACTCCAACTGTTGTTTTCATATGTTTCTTCTTTTTTATTTTATGAGAAAGAATTTCAAGGAGAAAAATAAATCCTCCCTCTCTTCTATGTATTATTTATAGGTGTCGGGCAGATCATTTAGCAGAAGCATAACGCTCCCCGTCAAACCCTGTGCTCCAAAGTGAGAGTCTGTAAAGGCTATAGCATCATCGAAAGTATTCACAGCCTTAATGCGCTCGGGTGAGTAGTTCTCGTCTTTTAGCCCCCCGAGTATATCCTCACGGTTCACCTCGCTCACCACAACCGCAAACGCTCCGCTGCGAGCAATCTCTCGACCTAGCTCTCGATTTGCGGCTTTTTGGGCACTTCCCATTTCTACAAACCCGGGAGTGATAACTATACGCTCACACCCAGTGCTTGGAGCAAGCGAAAGGTAGCTCACTACATCAAAATCACGTAATACCCCGAGTGCCATTCTAGCTCCCACGGGATTTGAGTTGTAGGCATCGTCGAGTATCACTCGATTGCCTAGATTGCGAGCTTTCAGGCGGTGCTCCACTGCGGGGAGTTGCGAGATAGCTGCCGCCCCTTGCGCTGGACTAACGCCCAGTTCTTTGGCGACAATAAATGAAGCCATGATATTGAGTAGGTTACCTTCACCCAAAAGTGCAGTAGAGAATCTTTCGCTAGCTCCGCCCTTTTCTTTCACTGCAAAATGTGTCATCAGGGAGTGGTATTCAACATTCTCCACGGTGTAATCCAGCGAAGATGAGCTTTCAAGCCCATAATAAATGGTCTTTGCAACATTGTTAACCGCGCGACTGGCAATATATGGATAGTCGCCACAGAGTACCGCTATGCCGTGAGGTGGGAGAGCGTCAATGAGTTCAAACTTAGTTTTTTGTACCTCTTCTATACTTCCGAAAGTCTCGAGGTGCTGCTCACCAACGGCAGTTATTACCCCTATGCTTGGGCGGACAATGTCGCATATTTCTTTGATGTCGCCTCGCTGTTTTGCACCCATCTCGACCACAAATACCTCGTGGTAGGGTTTGAGCCTCTCGCGTATGGTGCGCACAACTCCTAGGGTGGTATTGAAATTCCCTGGTGTAGTTAGCGTGTTATATTTCATCGACAAGAGTCTTACCATAGCCTCTTTGGTGCTACTCTTGCCATAGGAACCTGTGATGGCTATGATTTTCAGATTGGGCATGGAGCGTATGATGCGACGAGCATCGTTGATATACCACCTCGTGATAGCTTTTTCCATGGGGGTGTTCACCAGATTTGCAACCACCAAAATGACCCACGGCACAGCCGCTGCAAACCACAGGCCAGCAGGGTAGAATACCCCTAGGGCAGCTACTATAATGAGCATCGTCGCCCAAAGTCTACGGATGCGACGAGTGACTACCAGTGGTTTTTTGTATTTCTTGCGAGCATATACCATTACTCCCAAGAGATAAACTGCCTGCGAGGCAGTGAGCACTCCTGTGGCAGATAAGAATTCAATTTTTGAAGAGTAAAATAGTGCTAGAGCCACCACCCCGAATAGTACTGTGGAGTAAAAAGGGAAGTAATTGCTCAAATAGCGAAAATAGCGTGAGGGACGATAGCTGTTTTGTTGGAACAACAGAGTGCATTCCCTAAGGGCAACCAGTGTGTAGATTGCTGCTGTCACAAGCGAGATGATTAGATAAATGTCCTTCATAATATTAATATGTGTAGAATTTAAAAAGGGAGAGAAGTTATAACTTCCCTGCAGGGTGTTTTCGAATGCTAATATACTACAATTTCAAGAAAGAAACAAATGCCGCCCTAACAATATCGGCTCTATCCAAAAAAACATAGTGTCCAGCTCCTTGGACAACTAGCAATCCCGCATCGGGGATTAAACTCTCCATTACCCTGCCATCGCTGGGGGGAGTTGCAGTGTCGGTGGCTCCAAAAATTAGTAGCGTAGAGCATTTGACCTTAGGCATCAGATGTTTGAGATCTTCGTTAACTACCCTCGAGAGCACGCCGCGCATAGTTTCGCTCGAAGAGCGATAATCAGACGAGCCGCCAAAACCAAGGCTCTCGCTAAGGAATTTGTAGCCTCTCTTGCGCCCCATTACCCCTAGGACTATCTTTTTGATAAATTTATAGCTGTACACCTTAATATAATAGGATGCTTTTCGTTTGGGTTTGACCCCCGCGGCTCCCATGAGTATCATTTTTTCAACCGAGTTTTCGCTAGCGTATTGAATCGCCACTCGGCACCCAAAAGAATGACCCACCAAAATGGGGTTTTCTATTGCCATCGCCTCGATAAACTCTTTCAAGAAAGTGGTGTATCCCTCCACACCCTCTATTTTTGCAGGCTCGGGCGAGGCGCCAAAACCCGGAAAATCAATGGCATAGATTTTGTATTTAGCCCCCAGTAGAGGCAGTAGAGAATTGAAAATCTCAAGGCTGCATCCCCAGCCGTGCAAAAGTATCAGGGGCGCCCCCTCGCCGCTGCATTGGTAGGAAATGATTTGTCCCGAGGGTAGTGTTATCTTTTGGCTCATCCGATTAAAAAGTAGTACATGGTGGAGGGGGGGTAGCAAAATAATTACAAAGGTAAAAATATTATGTGAGAAGATAAGTCCTAAGTAAAATTTATGCGATAAAAATCGTAGTTTTTGCAAATTTTTTCCTACCTTTATAGGCATAAACCTGAGGGGAATTCTAAAAACTGACCCGAAGGAGAATTAATATGGGAGAATAAAATCGTTTCATCGCTCTTTGGGATAAATTTTTGCATCTTTTTCCTCCTTTTTGCTTAGGCAGTTCACAGCCTGTGCAAAAAAACAGAAAAGACCTACTATAAATTTTCACTCAAGTAAAGATAAATCAATTTTTAGAACTCCCCCAAACTCAATAATATTATGTCAGATCGCTCAGAACTCTACAAACAGGCTCTCGACTATCACAGCGAAGGCAGAGCAGGGAAAATAGAAGTGATTCCCACCAAGCCCTATTTCAATCAACATCAACTCTCGCTCGCCTATTCCCCAGGGGTGGCAGCACCGTGTTTGGCAATCAAAGAAAATCCATTGGATGTGTATCGCTACACGGGCAAGGGCAATTTAGTTGCGGTGATTTCTAATGGAACGGCAGTGTTGGGCTTGGGTGATATTGGTGCTGCGGCATCGAAACCCGTGATGGAGGGGAAGGGGTTGTTATTTAAGATAATGGCAGATGTAGATGTGTTTGATATAGAGGTGGATGCACAGGGGGTAGATGAATTTGTTGCGGCTGTAAAAGCCATTTCTCCCACCTTCGGAGGGATTAACCTTGAGGATATAAAAGCGCCCGAGTGTTTTGAGATTGAAAAACGCCTAAGAGCCGAACTCGATATACCGGTGATGCATGACGATCAGCATGGAACAGCCATAATATCTTCGGCTGCTCTGCTTAATGCGCTGGAGTTCGCAGGCAAACGAATTGAGGATATACGAGTAGTGGTCAATGGAGCTGGCGCTGCTGCAGTGGCCTCGTGTAGGTTGTACTTGGAATTGGGCGTACGACCCGAAAATCTTGTTATGTGTGATAGTCGTGGGGTGGTGAGCAATAGGCGTAATGACCTTAATTCCATCAAACAAGAATTTGCAACTAGCGAACCTTTTGAGACTTTAGCGGATGCTCTAGTGGGAGCGGATATGTTCCTTGGGTTGTCGGTGGCAGATATTCTCACTCCCCAGATGCTATGCTCTATGGCTCAGGATCCCATAGTTTTTGCGCTTGCAAATCCTAACCCCGAGATTTCATACGCTAAGGCTATTGCCTCACGCGAGGATATAATCTTTGCAACGGGGCGTTCGGATCATCCCAATCAGGTCAATAATGTGTTGGGCTTTCCATATATTTTCCGAGGTGCCCTCGATGTGCACGCCAGCGAGATTAACGAACAAATGAAAATTGCTGCCACCCACGCCTTGGCATCCCTTGCCAAAGCCGAAGTGCCAAAATCTGTTATCAAAGCCTATGGTGGAGAGGCAATTGAATATTCACGCACTTATTTGATACCCAAGCCTTTGGATCCCCGTTTGGTGGTAGATATTTCTATTGCAGTGGCTAGAGCGGCTATGGATTCTGGGGTGGCACGCCGCGAGATAGCGGATTGGGATGACTATCGTGAGGAACTCCTGCGTAGGCACGATGGAGTGTGCTGCGTTCGCTGCACTATTTAAGTGTGAGTCGCACTGGCCCAATCCAGCTACCCGAGCCGAAGTGGCTATAGTTAAAGTGAAGTACTAAAAGTGTATATATTAGAAAAGGGTCTCCATCGGAGACCCTTTTCGTTCGTTTTGAATCCCCTTTCGATTCAAAACTACTAACCCAAACTTAATTATGAAGAATCCCTTTTGAGACCCGAAGGCCTCGTTATCCTTACTTCTAATTACACTGCAAAGGTAAGGCAAAAAAATGAATTACCAAATTTTTTTCAAATATTTTTTAATTTTTTTTGTAACACCGCTCTCACAATGCTCTCAAAGGGCGATTTGCCCTGAAAAAATTTTTGTCTACATTTTGTAAAAATGTGATTTTTAGTGGTTTTATGAGCCTAGAGTATTAACACAGATTTTATAAAATCGTCTATATTTCCATCCAAAACACCATCGCAATCCGAGGTTTGATGCCCCGAACGGTGATCTTTCACCCTGCGATCGTCCAACACGTAGGAGCGAATTTGTGAGCCCCATTCTATCTTTTTCTTGCCGCCTTCGAGTTCTGCCTGCACTGCTTGACGGCGTTCGAGTTCCGCTTGATAGAGCTTGGAGCGAAGGATGCGCATAGCGTTCTCTTTGTTCATAAGTTGCGAGCGGGTCTCTGTATTCTCGATCACCATGCCCGTTGGAATGTGGTGCAGGCGTACTCCCGTTTCAACCTTATTTACGTTCTGCCCTCCAGCGCCACCACTGCGGTAGGTGTCCCAGCGAATATCCGAGGGGCTAATCACTATCTCTATACTATCGTCCACCGAGGGGGTGACAAAAACGCTCGAAAAGGTGGTCTGGCGCTTGTTGTTGGCATTAAAAGGCGAGGGTCGTACTAGGCGATGCACGCCGTTCTCGCTTTTGAGATAGCCGTAGGCATAGTCGCCCACTATCTCAAGCATCACAGATTTCACGCCCACAGGGTCGCCCTCTTGAAGGTCTTGCACCTTGACTGTGTAGCCTTTGCGTTCGCCCCAACGCATGTACATGCGCATAAGCATTGCTACCCAATCCAGCGCCTCGGTGCCGCCAGCGCCTGAATTTATCTCAACTATTGCCGAAAGCACATCTTGCTCCTGGCGCATGGTGGCTTGCAGTTCGGCTGCATCTATCTTTTCTACTAATTCGTTGTAGGCACCCTCCAATTCCTCTTCGTCACTTAGACCTTCTCGGACAAAATCGGGCATGAGCTCTAGGTCCTCTAGCGGTTTTTTTACTCCATTATATAGTTCAATCCACCCTTTGAGTACTCCTAGTTCTTTTTGGTGGGCTTGCGCCTTGGTGGGCTCGTCCCAAAAATCGGGCGCCATAGCCTCTTGTTCAGCTTTTTGGATGTCGTTAATTTTTTGAGCTATATGCAGTTGAGAGTGTAGACTCTCTATGCGTGTGTTGAGTTCTTTTATTTGTTCGCTGGTTACCATCTACGCTTGTTTGTTATGTATGTATTTTTTAAATGCCTCGCCTCGTTCCTCGTAGTTTTTGAACAGATCGAAACTAGCACATGCGGGCGACAACAAAACACAGTCTCCGCTCTGAGCCAAGCTCTCGCAAGCCTCCATTGCCTCGCCCAGAGAGTGGGCGTCTATAATAGTGGGTACCACCCCTGCAAAGGCTTTCAGGAGTTTTTGATTATCTACGCCCATACACACCAAAGCCTTTACTTTCTCTTTGGCAATAGAGAAAAGAGTAGAGTAGTCATTACCCTTATCCACTCCCCCTGCGATCCACACCGTAGGGCGTGTCATCGACTCCAGAGCGTAGAGCACCGAGTCGACATTGGTTGCCTTCGAGTCGTTGATATATTCCACATCTGCTATTTCGTTCACTCGCTCCATGCGGTGCTCAACACCCGAAAAAGTGCGAAGTCCAGTGGCGATATCCTCGTTGGAAACTCCTGCACGAGAGCAGGCAATAATAGAGGCCAGCGCATTGGCAATATTATGTACACCTTTAATTAGCAATTCGCTAGAGGGGAAGCTAAATTCTTTGTATCTGAGCATATCTCCATCGAGCCATGCACCGCCAGCAGCTCCTCGCGATGAGAACGGTATGCGGCTAGCCTCGGTGCACACCGACGGCATCACGCGCAGTAGTTCTGTGTCGTCGGCACTATATATAAAAGAGTCCTCGAATTTTTGGTTGCGAACGATGCGTAGCTTGCTTGCTACATATTTGCTCATTTGATAATCGTAGCGATCTAGGTGATCGGGGGTAATGTTGAGAATCAAAGCAATATCTGCCTTAAAATCCACCACTCCGTCAAGCTGAAAACTGCTCAGTTCAATGACATACCAATCGGGCTCCGAGCTCAGAGATGCCACTTTGGCAGCGAAACTCTCGCCTATGTTCCCTGCGCACATCACCCTGATGCCCGCTTTTTCCATTATATGATAGATCAGCGAGGTGGTCGTGGTTTTGCCATTGGAACCCGTGATACAGATCTTTTTGGCGGTGCAGTAGCGCGAGGCGAACTCGATTTCGGAGATGATTTTTTTGCCGCGAGCCAGTGCCGCTTGTATTATGGGAGTTTTCTCGGGTATGCCTGGGGATTTGACTATCAAATCCGCCTCGAGTATCTTTTCCATAGTGTGGCCACCCTGCTCAAATTCTATCTCCGCCTCGATGAGCTTCTCTTTATATGGACTCTTTAGGGTGCCTGCGTCCGAAAGAAACACGCTGAAATTCTTTTTCACCCCAAGCAACGCAGCGCCGTAGCCGCTCTCGCCGCCACCCAGTACTACAAGTTTTTGCATAGTCTTTGTGTGTTTATGATAAGTTTTTATAGGAAAATATAATTTCCGGCCGCCAAAATTGGGCGCGGGATAGGAAAAATGCTGCAAAAAAATTTGTGAATTTGCAAAAATGGTCTATCTTTGCGAATCGTTTTCTGATACAAAAGTAATCAATTAAAATAAATATATATACAAACCTTTACAAAAAATGCAAAATAAGGGCTCTATTAAATTCCTTGCGATTATGCTGGCAATAGCGTGTGCTTTCCAGCTTTCGTTTACTTTTGTGGCACGCTCTGTCCAAGACAAAGCTGTCGAAATCTCTGGTGGTGACATCCAGAAAGAGGCCGAATACCTCGACTCAATGAAGTCGGAGGTGGTCTATAATCTTGGCTTTTTGAAGTACACTTATGCCGAAACCCTCGAAAAGGAGATCAACCTTGGTCTTGACCTTCGTGGCGGTATGAACGTTACTTTGGAAATCGACGTTCGTGACGTTGTGAAAGCTCTAGCTGGCGAGAATGGCGACAAAGATCCATTCTTCGCTCAGGCTCTCGCTAACGCGAAAGCGGCTCAAAGCAATTCGACTGCCGATTTCATCACTCTGTTCCAAACTGAGTATGCCAAACTTAATCCAACAGGTCAGCTTTCGACTATCTTCGCAACCTACGATTTGCGCGAGAAAATCAAGCCAGACTTTACCAATGCGCAAGTGATCGAGGTATTGCGCACTGAGAGCGAGAGTGCAATTAGCAACTCGTTCAATGTGCTCTCAAGCCGTATCGATCGTTTCGGTGTGGTGCAACCCAACATCCAACGTTTGGAGAATGCAGGTCGCATCTTGATCGAACTCCCTGGTGTGAAAGACCCAGAGCGTGTTCGTAAACTGCTTCAGGGTACTGCATCTTTGGAGTTCTGGACAGTGTATAATGGTGAGGAACTAGCTAATTCGTTTATGCAAGCGGCCCAAGTTCTCGCTTCGATGGACGCTCCAGTGACTGCTGATTCAACTGCCACTGAACCAACAACCCCTGCTGCTGACTCTACAGACCTAGTTGCGGCACTAGAGGGTAGTGTAGCCTCTGACTCAACTCTGCTTAACAACCCTAACTCACTATTTAGCTTCTTCCAGCCAACTGGACAAGGTGCTGCTGTGGGTGTTGCTCGTTCGTATGACACTGTGCGTGTGAACGAAGTATTGGCTATGCCACAGATTCGTACGCTTTTCCCTCGTGATGTGAAATTCATGTGGGGTATCAAAGGTATCGATGGCGGCGACACAACCTATGAACTTTTCGCTATCCGTGGCGGTGCAACTGGCAAAGCTCCACTTGATGGTGGTGCTATCGAAGATGCAGTAGGTCAAATCGGACAGAACGGTTCGGCTGCTGAAGTGTCTATGCAAATGAATGCAGCGGGTGCTAAGATTTGGGCACGTATGACTGCCGACAATATTGGCAAACCTATCGCAGTGGTGCTTGACAACTATGTCTACACTGCTCCTAACGTGACTGGCGAGATTCCAAACGGAAGTTCGCAAATCACGGGTACTTTCTCTCTTCAAGAGGCGAAAGACCTTGCAAACGTACTTAAGTCTGGTAAACTACCTGCTCCTGCTACTATCGCCTCGGAGGCTATCGTTGGTCCAACCCTAGGTCAAGAATCTATTGACTCGGGTATGAGTTCGTTTATCCTAGCGTTCGTGTTGGTGTTGATCTACATGATCTTCTTCTACAACAAGGCTGGTTTTGTGGCGAGCATTGCTCTAATTACCAACCTATTCTTCTTGTTCGGAGTTTTGGTGAGTTTCGGCGCTGTTCTTACCCTGCCTGGTATTGCGGGTATCGTTCTAACGATGGGTATGGCAGTGGATGCTAACGTGATTATCTATGAGCGTGTCAAAGAAGAACTACGTGCAGGTAAAGCACAGGCTATGTCGTTGAAAGACGGTTTCTCTAATGCTTACTCAGCGATTATTGATGGTAATGCAACTACTCTTATCACTGGTATCGTACTGTTTATCTTCGGTACGGGTCCTGTTCAAGGTTTCGCAACTACTCTTATCATCGGTATTATCACTTCATTGTTCTGCTCTATCTTTATCACTCGTTTGATTTTCGAGAGCTCATTGAAGAAAGGTAAGAAAATTACATTTAGCAACTCTCTAACTGAGCGTTTCTTGGAGAAAACCAAAATCGACTTCGTTGGTGCTCGCAAGTACACTTACATCATCTCTGCTGTTCTTGTAGCAGTGGTTGCTATTTCTCTTGCAACTCGTGGTCTAAACTACGGTGTAGACTTCACGGGAGGTCGTAACTATGTTGTTCGTTTCGATCAGAACGTGAGCGATGATCAAGTTCGTGAAGCGCTTGAAGCTGCATTCCCAGCAACGGGCGATGAGCGTGAGAATACCTTTGAGGTGAAACAATATGGCGCAGAGAGCCAGCACCAAAAGCGTATTATCACTCAGTACCAGTACAGCAACGAGGATCCAGGTGTAACCGACGAAATCAACAAGTTGATGTTCGAAGCGCTAGCACCTCTTTATAAAGATCAAATTTCACTAGATGACTTTACTACAACGGTGAGCAATCCTTTCGGAATTATCGCTGCTGACAAAGTAGGTCCTGCTATTGCAAATGATATTAAGACAGATTCATTTATTGCGGTATTCTTTGCACTTCTTGCAATTGGTATTTATATCGTAGCTCGCTTTAAATACTGGCAGTATGCTCTTGGTGGTGTAGTTTCACTTCTTCACGATGCTATCATTACCATTGGTATGTTCTCACTGCTTTACTCGGTGATGCCATTTAACCTTACAATAGACCAAGCGTTCATTGCAGCGATTCTAACCATCATTGGTTACTCTATCAATGACACGGTGATTATCTTCGACCGTATCCGTGAGAATAACTTCCTATTCCCACGTCGTTCGACTAAGGAGAATATGAATAATGCGATCAACCAGACTCTAGCTCGTACGGTGAACACCGCGGGAACTACTATCGTAGTACTTCTAGCGATCTTCCTATTCGGTGGTGAGGTTATTCGTGGATTTATCTTCGCGCTTCTATTTGGTGTGATTATAGGTACTTTCTCATCAATCTTCGTAGCAACTCCAGTAGCTTATGATCTATTGAAAAAAGACAAGAAGAAAGGCGACAAATAAGCCACTATACTTCTTTAGATAAACAAACAGTGCGCTAGTCTCAGACCATGAGGCTAGCGCACTGTGTGTTTTTGGTATGTATGCTTTTTTGGGTGTACGCTGCGGGTGTACTGCTCTGACCTAAGAGCAGGGCTCCCGCGGGGCGAGCGTACGCCCTGCTATGTATTACTAGTTTAAGTAGAATGCTGTAAGGAGAGCGCCTAAGTAGTCTACTCGTAAATGAGTACCCTGGTAGTGTGTAGGCTTATACAAAGACCCCTTATTGCTAAATAATTGCCTTATTAGTGTGCTAAAATACTGAGCCCATGTAATGAGTCGCCTTGTAGTGCGCAGCTTATATAAAAACACTCTTAGAGCTAAATAATAAAAGACGCACTGCGTCCAAAAAAAGAGGGAGATGCATTTGATGCATCTCCCTCTTTTTTTATTAAAGTTGTCCTTAAAGACCTAAGACTACTTAACAGTGTCCATGTGGCAGATAAGTTCAACAACTTTGTTAGAGTAACCCCACTCGTTGTCATACCAAGAAACAAGTTTAACGAAGTTACCGTTAAGAGCGATACCAGCGTCAGCATCGAATACTGAAGTGCGAGCCTCACCGATGAAGTCTGAAGATACAACAGCCTCCTCAGTGTAACCTAGGATACCTTTCATTTCGTTCTCAGAAGCAGCCTTAATACAAGCGCAGATCTCAGCGTAAGTAGCTGATTTCTCAAGACGACAAGTAAGGTCAACAACAGATACGTTAAGAGTTGGAACACGGAAAGCCATACCAGTTAGTTTACCGTTCAAAGCTGGGATAACAACACCTACTGCTTTAGCAGCACCAGTCGAAGATGGGATGATGTTGCCAGCAGCTGCACGGCCACCTCTCCAGTCTTTAGCCGATGGACCGTCAACAGTCTTCTGAGTTGCAGTAGTAGCGTGAACAGTAGTCATAAGACCTTCAACGATACCGAAGTTGTCGTTGATAACCTTAGCTAGAGGAGCAAGACAGTTAGTAGTACAAGAAGCGTTCGAAACGATAGCCTCACCTTTGTACTCAGAGTTGTTAACACCCATTACGAACATAGGAGTAGTGTCTTTTGAAGGAGCTGACATAACAACACGCTTAGCACCAGCGTCGATGTGCTTCTGAGCAGTCTCTTGAGTTAGGAAAAGACCAGTTGACTCAACAACATACTCTGCACCTACTTCGTTCCACTTAAGGTTTTGAGGATCACGCTCAGCAGTAACGCGGATTTTCTGACCGTTTACTACAAGGAAACCTTCCTCGCAAGATACCTCACCGTTGAACTGACCGTGAACGGTGTCATACTTCAACATGTAAACCATATAGTCTACAGAGATAAGGTCATTGATACCTACGATTTCAACTGCTGGGTTGTTGATTGCTGCGCGGAATACAAGGCGGCCGATACGACCAAAACCATTGATACCTACTTTAATTTTTGACATCTTTTTAGTTTTTTATAAATTGGTTATTGTTTAAGTTGTTTTATTCTATGTTATTTCAGACTGCAAAGATATAATTTATTACGATACAAAACCATAATTTTGCACAAATTTTTATGCCCTAGGCTCAATTTTTTATGGGTATGAAAACTATACGAGCGTCATCGTCAATTTTTACGGCCAAAGCCAACACTCGAGGCTCCCCATCCTCTACGTATAAAAACGGGCGTTCCATGCGCTGAGGCTTGATAGAGTTTAGTCCATCTATGCGTTTTATCTCCATTTCCATGATGGTGAAATTCTCGGACTTTTTCCAATTTATACCATCTTTTGATGCCATCATACCAACGTAGGTGTGGGCATGAAATATTGCGTAGAAATGCTTGGTGTTCTCATCATAGAGTAGTGACATATCCTCAGTGTCCCAGTCCTTTATGACGGCTTTATCCTGCATTACAAAACCTCGATCAGGGTGAGATGAGATAGCCAACGCTTGGTTACGTTCAAATTTGGTGCTACCTGGTTTGTCGCCTTTGACAATCAAATAGTATTTTTTATCTGCTCCCTGGGCAATGGCTGGATTGACAGTGAGTGTTGTGATGGGGCCACTGGGTTCTATAAGAGGTTTTTTGCGAATCTTAAAGGGCTTGTCCAATGACTTTGACGACGCAACGTAGGTGCGTTGATTAATCCGCATCGGCCCCCAATTTGGGTGGGAATAGCCTGTTTGGGCAGTTTCGATCAACTCTTGGTTAGAGATAGGGCGATCGAGCTTTGTGCTGATAAAATAGAGATAGTATTTACCGTCGAAATATTTGATTTTAGGATTGTGAGCAGTGATAAACTCACCCGCATCTATATTTTCCTCTTCAAAATCAATCAGAGTGTTCACATAGCGATAGGGACCCTCGGGCTTCTCGGCAACAGCGTGGGCTATAGTGGAGTGGGTAAGCCATGCGTAGAAGGTATATTCACGCTTCCAACGAGCATAAACTAGATGGTAGAGCCCGTCCTCGCCCTTGATAATCGAACTACACCAGTTGTG
>CAYJLY010000003.1:0-35421 GCA_964371385.1 uncultured Rikenellaceae bacterium | reverse complement strand
GCGCCGCCTCACGCGCCACCTCTTGTGCTGAAAGGGGCATCCACGTAAAAACCAGAGATACTATTAAAATAAAATTTTTCATAGTTTGAGTTCTAAACGAATTTGCCTATTATATTTCCTCGTCAACTAAATAATTATTTCTAGTCGAAGAGTTGCGATTAATCATTTCCCCTAAGAAGCCAGCCAAAAATAGTTGAGTTCCAATAATAGCGCACGTAAGAGCTATATAGAACAGCGGTTGATCTGTCACCGCACGATAGATCTCACCGCTGCTTTGGAGTGTGAGTTTTTCGACAATCAGAACAATCGTAATAATCAATCCCGTTATAAACATCAAACTACCTAGACCCCCGAAGATATACATGGGTGAGCGGCCAAAGCGAGTTGTAAAGAGCACAGATAGCAGGTCGATATAACCCTTGATCATTCTTTCCCAACCAAACTTCGAGCTACCGTATTTGCGAGCCTGATGCGCAACCACCTTTTCGCCTATCTTGCGAAAACCAGCCCTCTTGGCAAGGATGGGGATATAGCGGTGCATCTCTCCATAGACCTCAATGGATTTAATGACCTTCGAGCGGTAGGCTTTCAGCCCGCAGTTAAAGTCGTGGAGTTTGATTCCTGATGCTGCACGCGCCGTAGCGTTAAAAAGTTTTGAGGGCAAACGCTTGCCTATCGGATCGTAGCGTTTCTGTTTCCATCCGCTCACTAGATCATAACCCTCTTCTTTTATCATGCGATACATTTCGGGGATCTCCTCGGGTGAGTCTTGTAGGTCGGCATCCATCGTAAATACAACGTCACCCTTGGCAGCCTCAAAGCCCACAAACAGGGCTGGTGATTTGCCATAATTGCGTCTGAAACGAATAGCGCGAATGGTGGGGTAGTCCTTTTGCAGAGCCACCACACACTCCCACGAGCCATCGCTAGAACCATCATCCACAAAGACCACTTCGTAGCTGAAGTTGTTAGCCTTCATCACACGATCTATCCACGCCACCAATTCGGGTAGCGATTCCAACTCATTGTAGAAAGGTATTACTAGTGAAATGTCCATCAATTTATTTTTTAAGTATTGTCATAATCACGGGGTAGTGGTCCGAAAGATAGTCTGTTACGCCTCTATTGGCAACAAAGCAATTCAGCACACTCGCCTCTAGGTCACAGCTTACCATAATATAATCTATGCGCTCACCGTTGCGGTCATTGATTGCGCCCTCTTTGGATGAAAAAACCAGGGTTGGAAAACTATCTCTGTGGGCATCGCCTACAAATTTTTGGCAAATATCAATCAGGGGATAGCCCATGAAGTTTGAAATCACAGTATAGTCAAATCTACCATTTGTGAGATTCTCCGCCTTGCGTTTTTGGATAATCTCGGTGCTGTATTTTTCGAGATAATCTGCATCAAAAGGTGAATGAGCATTGAGATCTCCCATGAGCATCACGTTCTCTTTCAAACCCACAGAGTCCATATAATCCAAAATGGTGTTCGACTCCATAAGTCTTTGGGTGCTGCTGAATGGGTTAAGGTGGGTTACAATTATATCATAGCCCGATATTTGAACGTGCAATGCACCATGCCCACACTTCTGGTTGAGTTTTTCGATAAGCTCTATAGGTTCGCTCGAAGTGATCCCCACTGGGTAGCCACCCTCCTTGTGGATAATGGCATAGGGGTGTCCCCATTGTTTCGCCAGTGCGCTAAGCTTATCTTGGGTGAAGCCGCAAAGTTCTTGTAGGGCTAGAATTTGGGGCTTTTCGTGGTTGATAAAATCAATGAAATCCGCCTCGCGCTGCTTCTCTTTGCCCCATTCAAAGCCATTCCAAATGTTGTAGCTCATCACCTTGATGGTGTCGCCTAGGGGGGGTGTTTGTGAGCGAGCCTCGCCATGTAGTGCAAAGCTAAGTAGAATGAGAAATAGATATTTCATAGTTAGAATCTTTTTATATCTTTTTTTACCAGCAACGAGGTGATAAGTGCCGTAAGTGCACCCGTGAAAGTGTTGGTGAAGATGGCAACAGGCAGAGATATATAAATCTTTTGCATCCAACCGTAGAATTGCTTACCCCATGCCATACCCTCCTGGATTTGATCACTCGAGAGACCCTGCTCCTGAAGAACTAGTGCTTGGGTGTCGAAAGCGTGATTCATTACCGCATCTCCAAACTCGGGCGAGATCACAGAGTACAACAACCACATCAAAATCGCACTCACAGCTCCAGATATTATAGACATCAAAATAGCGTGTCCGTAAGCTCTGCCGTAGCTGAAAGCTACAGTGTTGTTAGGGCTGTAAATCTTAGCCGCTTTGGTTCCTATGTATAGAAATACTGCAACAAAAGTTGCAAACTGAACAAACACAGCATATCCCCCAAGCGAAATATCGGGGTTGTTGAGAAACCACAGCACATAAAAAGGCAGTGCAAGCACGGCTCCTAGCCCCGCGCCCCCGCTGAAAATGTTCGCGCGATAGGCTTTTTTGTCGTAAGAGTGATCTAAAAAGTTTTCCATAGTTTTTTATTGTTTAAGTTATTTTTATGGATGGAGTGTTAAAATTCTTCTTTGGCAGGAGAGAAAATATACCCTAAAAGCTTATTCTTCAAAAACAGCTCTGCCTTGGCGAACGATTTCGGGTTCCTCGCCAACACAATCCACAATGGTCGAGGCAAAATTGTCGCCCATGCCTCCATCAATCACCATATCCAAACCGCCGTAGAACTCCTCGATCAGGCTGGGATCGGTGATATACTCCTGCTCCATGCCTTCGCGACGCACAGAAGTGGTCACAAGGGGAACCCCCAACTCGCGCACTATCGCCAGTGCGATATTATTATCGGGAATGCGTATGCCCACCGTTTTGCGCCCTTGCAGAACCTTTTCGGGGGTCTTAGAGCTGCTCTGTAGGATGAAAGTATAGCCCCCAGGGAGGTGACGCTTAAGGATTTTATAGGTCGGAGTGTCGACCTTAGCATAATCGGCTATATTGCTCAGATCCGAACACACGATAGACATCAGGGTAGCTTTCTTACCCTTAATATCGCGTAGTCGCTCTATGGCTTTGGGTGATTTAATCGAGCACCCAAGAGCGTAGACCGTATCGGTGGGGTAGGCAATCACTCCTCCGTTTTCTAGACACTCCACTATTTGACGTATTGATTTTTCGCTTGTATTATCCTTGTAAACTTTTAGTATCATATTTCTTTTTAGACCTCTTTTACTTGACTTAAAAAAATTAAAATAAACGCTTTTTTGACTGCGTGACAACGTAATCCTTCAAATAGAAAGGCTCCCAATAGGCAGTGTCCACAAAATCTGTGACCATATACTGTTGTTGGGCAAGAGCGACCATTCCCCGCGCTGAGGAATAAATCTTGGTGAAGCGCACATTATCGCTATACTGTGATAGCATATCATAGCATTTCTCGCCTCCATCGCCAAGTAGAATAATCTCGCTTTGCGCCCTTTCTTTTTCCATAAAATCACTCTCGATAACCACTGCCTGAGTTTCGCTCAGACGTTGTAGCTTGGTGTTGAACACTGAGGTGAATACCTCCATGCGTCTAGCGTCTATCATCGGAACTAGTAGAGCCGATGAGGGATCGTCAACACTCAATATGCCCGCTTGGTATTCCTGCGACGCGAGCGTTGCGAGCGATAGTAATGAATCCACTGCAATGAGGGGTTTACCTATCGAATAAGCTAGCCCCTTGGCAGTCGATGAGCCTATTCGAAGCCCCGTATAAGATCCCGGGCCGCTACCCACCGCCACAGCATCCAGCTCGCTAGCCCACATGTCGTTTTGATCCAATACCTCTTTGATGTACATCGCCAAATCCGAGGCGTGGTTGCGAGTTGCGTCGCTTTCCATGAGCGAAACCAGCGCTCCATCGATCCCCAATGCCACCGAACACACGGCTGTGCCACATTCTATGCTTAGTATTTTAGCCATTTTTTCTATGGTTCTTAAATTAAATTGTACTATTTAGAGGTGTTTGCTGCGTCGAATAATGATTGTTTCAACTCCACGCTCTGCTTGTTTTTGAGTTCCTTAGAAACCACACTAAATGGCCCTGTTACCACTTCGCTGTCCTCGCTTAAACCACTCTCAATCACCACGTAGTCTTTATCTTGAACTCCAGTTGTGACTAGATTTTCTATGACCATAGAGCTATCACTAGAGTAAGTGAAGATCACAACTCGTTTTTCGGCTCCCTCGCCCGAGCGAGTGGTCACTGCCCCTATGGGCACACTCAATGCGCTGACGGTATTGGTCATAATATCCACAGTTGAGCTCATGCTGGGGCGGAAGGGCGAAGGTGAACCCTCGCTCAATAGGTCTTTGTAGCTCTCGGGCACTATCATTATGCGCACCTCATATGAGGTCACCTGATCTGCCGATGTAGAGGTGCTGATCGAAGAATTGGCAATACGAGTCACCACACCATCGAACTTGCGCCCCAAGTAGGCGTCTATCTCAATCTTGGCGCTATCGCCCATTTGAACCCTCACGATATCATTTTCATTAACCTCAGCTCTCACCTCCATATTACCAAGATCCGCTAGGCGTAACATCTCGGTTCCAGCCATAGTCGCTGTTCCCACAACTCTCTCGCCCAGCTCTACGCTGAGTTTGCTGACCGTACCCGAGCTAGGGGCATAGATGGTGGTTTTCATCAAATCCTCGTTGGCTTGTTTTAGCGCAGCTTCCGAGGCATCTATATTTGCTATTGCAGCCTCAAGTTGAGCTAGTAACTGATTATATTGACCCTCTGCGCTCTCGTACTCTGATTCTGAGATAGCTCCTTGTTGGAACAGTTTTTTTTGACGCTCAAACACTAGTTTCGAGGTTTCGAGCTGGGCTTGGGTTTGGGCTTGTTGTGCCACAGATGATGCTAGTTGCGCCTCTGAACGCTCCTTCATTGAGATATAGGTGTCGGGCTTGATACGTATGAGTAGATCTCCCTTGTTCACGAAGTCACCCTCTTTGATGGCAAGTTCTACGATCTCCCCCGATACCTCGGGAGCTATCTTAACTTCTATTTCGGGTTGCACCTTGCCGTTGGCAGTCACCAGCTCGGTGATGGTACGCACCTGTGGCTTCTCGACCACCACTCCAACAAGAGGCTCGGGGCTGATTACACCCATACGTTTTGCCACTATAAGCGCGATTACCACAACCGCAAGGGTGATAAAAATGATTCTACGTCTTGATTTGTTCTTCTTTTTATTTGCCATTTTTTTAATTTTTTTACAGTGTTATCGGCGTGCCACAATAGAAATCTAGTATCTTGCTAAACATCAAGTATTGATACTTTGCACGAGTCACAGAAGATTGAGCAATGATTAGATTATTCTTAGCGGTGGTATAATCAACCGAGGTGCTAGCTCCTGCGTCGAACTTCTGTTGGGCATATTCAAATGATAACTCAGAACTTTTGAGCGACACTTCCGCCGAGTAGTATTGTTCGAGTGCGCCCGAAGCGTCATTGTGAGCCTGCTGTATCTCTTTGAGTAGTTGGTTTTGAGCCAACGATTCGCCAAGCTCTGCACGCTGTTTGCTCACATGTGCCATCTTAACCCCACGACGCGCGTTGAGACCATTGAAGATTGGAACAGACAACGAGAAATTCATTGTCAGCGATGCGTTATCTTTCATTTGATCGAAAAATGGATAGTTCTCATAGCCAGTTTGACCCGTTGTGGGATCTATCATGGGCATCATTCGTGCGTCAGACCAACTACTACCATAGTTCAAACCAAAAGTCAATCGAGGGTAGAGGCTCGCTTTGGCTAGCGAGAGATCGCTAGTTGCGATAAGGGTTTGTAGTTTGGCAAGTTCGATTTGTGGCAACTCCTGCGCTTGGGCAAACACTCCGCCAACTGTGCTTTCTATGCTGCGGGGGAGAGTCTCAATTGTGGGGATAGCTATATCAAAATCGTCCACCAGTTGCAGCTCTAGCAATTGCTTAAGAGTAAGCAGGGCTGTTTTTTCGCTATTTTTAAGAGCCACCAGATTGTATTGCTCCGAGGATAGTTGCGCCTGAAGTTCTAGGAGTGTTCCATGGGGCTGTGCTCCCTCTTTCACTAGAATTTTTGTGCGCTCGACTTGCTCGGTGATAGATTCTATCTGTGCTTCTTTATTGATGATGCTCTCTTTCTCGAACAACAGCTGCAAGTAGGCGCGCGTAACGGCGATAGTAATTTCGTTGCTAAGCTGATCGTAGGACTCAACTGCCGCTTGAAGATTAAGCCTCGAACGCTCGAGTTGGTGCTTTTTTTCCATACCCGCAAAAATTGTAGTGCTTAGCGAGAGCGAGGAGTTGAGGTTGTTGACCGTCTCATTGTTGATAAACTCATAGGTGGTGGGATCCAACGAGCGACCGCTATTGAGCGAGTGGGCTGCCGATGCGTTTAGCGAGGGGATGTAAGCCATTTTCGCTTGTTGCTCAGAGAGCTCGGCTTGCTGGATGTCGCTTTGGGATTGCTTGATTTGGATATTATTGTTTAGCGCATATTCTATACACTGTTCTATGTCCCAGTGCGTTGGATTTTGAGCCATAGCGCTGCTGCACGTGAGCGCAGTGCATATCAAACCCAAGCAGAGGTGTTTAGAAATGTTTTTCATCGTAACTTCGTTTGTAAATAATCTCACCTTAAAAAGCCCATGTTTTACGAGGCCTCTAAGACCACAAATGTACAATTTTTTTATTAAATATTAAACGATTTTTTGATTTTTATACCCTCTTTACAACTAAGTGTTTTTAAGGTAGCTGAAAAAATCGAAAGCCCGTTTGTTAAATAACTTAGGAATTACTATCTTTGTAGTTAAGAGTTGATCGAACTTCTGGCAAGACGAAAACAAACATAACAATTAATAACCTAAAATCTCTTATGAAAAAAAGAACCCTACTATTGGGCGCACTCACAGCTATGATGCTGATGGTGAGTTGTAAGCCCGAGATGCAGAACAAGCCCTACAACACAGGCGTGAACATCATTCCTGTGCCTTTGGAGCTAACCCAAAACGCCCAGGAAAAACCTTTTACCCTTGATGCTAGCACCAAGATTGTGTTCTCGAGCCCCGATTTTAAAGTCCCAGCCGAGTTTTTTGCATCGAAAGTAGCACGCTCAACTGGTTTTGCCCTTGAGATGGTTGAGACTATGCCCTCGAGCAACTTTATTAACCTTGTACTAGACACTAAAGTGCCTGTGGGTCCAGAGGGCTATTTGCTTTCGAGCAAAGAAGCAGGTGTGACTATCACTGCTCGCACTCCTAACGGAATTTTCTATGGTCTTCAGTCGCTTTTGCAGCTTTTGCCTGCCGAGATTGAAAGCCCAGCTCAGATTGACTATATCGCTTGGACAGCTCCTGCAGTTGAAATCAAAGACGAGCCTCGCTTTAAGTATCGTGGTTTGATGTTCGATGTGTGTCGTCACTTCTTCACTGTCGAGGAAATCAAAAAACAACTTGACGTGATGGCGATGTTCAAAATGAACCGCATGCACTGGCACCTTACAGAGGATCAAGCATGGCGTATCGAAATCAAACAATACCCTAAACTAACTGAACTGGGTGCTGTGCGCACCGAGGGTGATGGTTCGACCTATGGTCCTTTCTTCTACACTCAAGAGCAAATCAAAGAAGTGGTTGCTTATGCCGCTGCGCTTTCTATTGACGTGATTCCTGAGATTGAGCTTCCTGGCCACGCTCTAGCAGCTCTAGTGGGCTACCCTGAGCTATCTTGTACGGGAGGTCCTTTCAAACAACCTCGTATTATTTGGGGTGTTGAAGAAGATGTGTACTGTGTGGGTAAGGAGGAGACTTTCAAGTTCCTAGAGAATGTAATCTCTGAGGTGGTTGAGCTGTTCCCTTCGGAGTATTTCCACATCGGTGCGGACGAGTGTCCTAAGAACCGTTGGGCAGTGTGTCCAGATTGTCAGGCACGCGCTAAGAGCCTAGGGTTGAAAGTGAAAACCGATGCAAATGGTGTGAAGCACAGCGTTGAGGAGCAACTTCAAAGCTACACTGTTGGTCGCATAGAAGAATTCCTTGCAACCAAAAACAAAAAACTAATCGGCTGGGATGAAATCCTAGAGGGAGGTCTAACTCCAACATCGACCGTTATGAGCTGGAGAGGTCTTGAGGGAGGTATTGCTGCTGCTAAAAATGGCAACGATGCGATTATGACTCCTGGCCCTGGCGGACTATATCTTGACCACCTTCAAGGCAACGCTGAGGTTGAGCCTACTTCTATCGGTGGTTACGCTATCCTAGAGAAAACCTATGGCTATGAGCCTGTGCCTGCTGAACTTTCGGCAGAAGAGGCAAAACACATCATCGGTACTCAAGGTAATATGTGGACAGAGTATGTTCTTAATCCTCAGATGTGGGAGTATATGCTGTTCCCACGCGGTGTAGCTATCGCTGAGGTGGGTTGGTCGCAACCCTCGCGCAAGAACTTCGAGGACTTCACTCGTCGTCTTGACAACGCCCAGGTACGTATGGATATGATGAATATCAACTACCACATTCCAATGCCTGAGGGAGTCTTGACTCAAAACGTGGTGTTCACTGGCGATTCAACAACGCTAGAGTTCACTAACACTCGTAACCTTCCTATGGTCTACACTGTTGATGGCTCGGAGCCAACTGCCGATTCTCCTTTGTACACTACTCCTATCACAGTGAGCGGCAAAGGCGAGGTGAAGATTGCAACCAAGCTTGTGAGCAACAAACTAAGTAAATCTCGTACTATCGAATACGAAAAACAAACTCTTGCTCCTGCGGTGACTCCAGAGCCACTTGATGGCGACATCAAACTAGCTGCTGGTCAAAAACCAGGCATGGGTGCTCGTTTGCGTGTTGCTGATGGTCTTTATCCTAACGTAGAGGACTATTCTAAAGCTCGCTTTGGAACAGACACTATCGTAAGCAAACTATTCGAAGATAAACTTTGGGATATGAACAAACCATCTCTAGCTATTTTCGAGGGGTATATCGAATTTCCAGAGGATGGCGTTTATACCTTTACTTCGGACATGGACGAGGTGTGGATTGATGGCGAGATGGTGATCTCAAATCCAAAGCTTAGCCGTCACTTCAAGACTAAAGCTCAAAAAGCTCTTGCAAAAGGTAAGCACAGCTACAAGGTGGTGTTTAACAACATGATCAAGGATGGATGGCCTAATGAGTGGAACCGCATTGGTTTCCAGTTCAAAGCTCCTTCGTCAGAGGAATGGACTTGGGCAGAAGGCGATATGCTATCAACTCGCTAAGCGGGGATAGTAGGGCAGAAGCCTGAATAAACGAAAAGGTTTACAAGCGCACAGATTGTGCTTGTAAACCTTTTTTTGTTTTAGTAATTAAAAGTACCTAAACAAGCATTCTAAGATGATGGCTTCAAAGCAAACTCCATCAAAGTGAAGGTTACTATCTGATTATTTTAGGCATGTCCATATTGAATTAGAGCCACTTCTAGAATTCTAGAAGTGGCTCTAATATTTTGAGTTCTCTAAATAGTGAGTCCTAAATCGTTGGTTAACGATTGAACCCTTTAGAAATATTTACCCACTGAGGTGTTTGTCGTTTAGTTGTTGGAGTTTAGCAGTAGAGAGTGTAATATCTCTCTATATGTCCTTGTCCATCTTTTGACTCTTGTCCTTGCTCTGGGGTTTAGTTTTTTTAGATAGCTGAAATGCTTGGTTTTTCTAGTTTTTCTTCGAGAAAATCAACCAAATCGCCTAGGTTTCTCATCTTGAAAAGTCGTTTTTCGGGAATCTCTACCCCGAAACGATCTTCGATCTCAAGGATGGATTGAACTATGCTCATAGAGTCGAGTTTTAGATCATTCTGAAAGCTGGTGTCACGATTAAGTCTCGAAATATCAATCTTATGCGCCTTGGAAATCAGTTGTTTAATTTTTTCTAACATTGTGTATCGTGTAAAATTTGTGTTTTCGTGTTTTTATTTGCGTTCTAACTATTTGCGTTTGTTGTTAAAATTATAACGCTTTATTTTGCGTATTGTTGTTTTTTCAAACTCTTTTTCTCTAAAATCTAAGCTCACTATTCTCTTATAGTATGCCAATGAGTGGTTTAGCTCTTCGATAGATTTGCGTACTTTCTCTTGTTTGTCAGCTGGTGTGCCCTGTGCCTCTGGGTCAATGTAAACCTCAGCACAAATGCTGGTTTCTCGGTCGTCTGCACCGCTTCCACCATAGACAACCACTTCTTTTACTAGAGGTTCGCATTTGTAGATTGCGTCTTCAATTTCCTCGGGATAGACGTTCTTGCCGTTCTCGAGCACCACCATATTTTTGATGCGTCCTGTGATGTACCATCTACCGTCCTTATTTTTTCGCCCTAGATCGCCAGTTCTAAACCATCCGTCACGGAGCACCTCGTCAGTAGCCTCGGGATTGTTGTAATAGCCCTTCATCACACTGGGGCTTTTGACCACAATCTCGCCATCGCCATTGCTGTCGACCCCATCCAATCGCCATTGAGTGTAGGGCGCAGGCCCACCACACGAATCATATCTGTTGCGCACGTGGCTAATGTTACCTCCCAATAAAGGCGAACACTCTGTGATGCCATAGCCTATGTAGATGTTGAAACCGAAGTCGTGTAGGTCGTTGGCAATCACGCTGTTAATGTGAGCACCGCCAACGAAGATATGCTGAAGTTTGCCGCCAAATGCTTCGTGTATAGGAGCAAATAGCTTGCGGCGCATATCTATTCCACATTTTAGTAGAAGACGTGAGATTCGCATTGCCATTCTCACTTTGCTCTCCTTGCCCTGCTCTTTGATAGTAGCCCACACGCCTCGTATCATATTCTCGGCAACCAATGGGACAATCAGCATATTCTCGGGGGCGAACATTTTGATGTTTTGAGAAAAATTCTTCACACTATTATTCAGAGCCATCGTGATGCCTTGGTGTAACATACTATATAGTAGTCCGAGTGTTGCTTCGTAGGTATGGTTGAAAGGTAGAACAGTAAAATTCACTCCCTTTAGCGGTGCCCACTCATAGCACATTTGAACATTGGCCAGTAGGTTAGCTCTTGTGAGCATCACCCCCTTGCTGAAGCCTGTGGTTCCCGAGGTGAATACTATGGCCGCCACATCCTGGTCGCTCGTCTCGCCTTGACCATAGCTGGGGTTGGTTTCTCTGAGGATTGCACCTTGGCTCAAAAGATCCTCGATCGCCTCGTGGTTCTCGTGTTCTTCGGTGCGACACATTACAACGAGTGGGATCTTTAGATCATAACCATCGAAAGTGTCCATAAAATCCTCGGAACAAAAAATTGCTTTAGCATTCGATTGCTCAACGAGGTTTTGTAGTTCTTCGGGCAGTAGTTCTTTGTCCAGTGGAACTATGGTTGCGCCCGTAACAACAGTTGCAAGATAGGCGACCGCCCATCCATAGGAGTTTTCTCCAAGAACGGCGATGTTAGTCCCTTTGGTGTAACCACGTTTGGTTAGCGAGGCCGCCAAATCAAAAACATGACCTGTGAGGGTGTCGAAGGTTACCGAGCGAAATCCACTGCCTTGGCGTATATGGAAAGCGTTATTTTGTCCGTATTTATCTTTTGCTCGTTGGATAAGTTCGCGAAAACTGGTGAATCGTTTTTGATAGGATGCAGAATTTTTTGTCATTTTGAGTTTTATTAGTACTCATTAGCATGTTTTTGGCACGCAAATTGTACATTTACAGGTTAGCTTCGGGTTCGCTCTTTGGTGTAATAGCAGCAAGCGCTAGAGCAGTGGAACTCGGTAGCTTATTAATTTCAATCGATGAAAGTTCAGAAGGGAGGGTAGGATTTTTTTGTTAGAGTGTTTTTCCTACCTACTCTTTAGCTTTATGATTGAGTCCAAAGGAGAGTTTAAACTCTCCTTTTTTTGTGTGTCTTGAGGCGGAACTATTGCTCCGCCCTTTTTTTGTTATTTATAGTAGATGAAAAACTGGTTGGGTGCAAGGTAAAACTCCGCTCCCTCGTGCAAGAATGCCTTTTCACAGGAGCCAAGCTGAGAGTAACATCCTTGAAAATCACCATCCCAAAATCTTACTCTCGCCTCGCTTTGGCTTAGGTTAAATAGTGCAATGATCACCCTCTCGCCCATTTTGCGCTTTAAGGCAAGCACTCTCCAAGGCTCAGAGCAATCAATTCTTTCGAGATCGCCCCCCGAATTGCCAGCTTTGAGAGCAGGGTGGGAGTGTTTTAGTTTTGAGAGCTCGGTGTAGAGAATCTCTGCATAGCTCCCTTGACTCCAAAGAATGGTATCTTTGTCGAAAAACTCAAGGCTCTTGCGGTTCTCGCTCTCTTGTCCAGAATAGATAAGAGGCATTCCAGGGAGTATGAAACTCAGAGCCGCCATCTGATAGGCGTAGCTCCCCATGCGCTCAAATTCTGTCCCATTCCAGCTGTTTTCGTCGTGGTTCGAGGTGAAGTGCATCCGAATGGAATTCGAGCTATAAACTGTAGCCTCGCGTGAGATCAACTCACACAGCGAATCTGCATTTGCCTGCTCGCGTGCTATGCGGTTCATCAAGTGGTGCATCTCCCAACCATAGGTGGCATCGAACCCTAGGCGGTGAAACTGTGCTCCTTCCGCCTCTGCCAAGAAAAACAGATCCTCTGAGAGTTTCATCAATTCACCCAAGGCATCCCACCAAAAATCGTCGGGCACCAACATAGCCATATCCATGCGGTAGCCATCAATCCCCGCTTTTTCTATCCAAAACTTCAGGGAGCGTATCATCTCCTTTCGCATGTCTTGGTTGTCGTAGTTGAGTTTGGCGGTGTCGTGCCAATCGAAAGGAGTCTGAAACTCACCTTTCTCAACATCCCACATATACCATTGAGGGTGTTTCTTGGTCCATTCAGCGTCGCGCGATGTGTGGTTTGCCACCCAGTCAACTATAACTTTAATGCCCTGAGAGTGGGCACTCTCAACGAAAGCGACAAAATCATCCATGTCCCCAAATTCAGGGTTCACTTTGGTGTAGTCAGCTATCGAGTAGTAGCTCCCAAGCTCTCCTTTTCGGCGCTCTTTGCCGATGGGAAAGATAGGCATCAACCAAATAATATTTACCCCCAAATCCTTGAGACGAGACAGGTGGGTTGTTGCAGCTGCAAAATCGCCTTCGGGAGTGAATTGACGAACATTCATCTCGTAGATCACCGCATTGAGGCTCCACTGAGGATGAGCTTTACGCTGGTGACGGGTGGTGCTAAAGAGTAGTTGTGCCATTTTTTTAGAACTCGTATTAATTTAATTGTATGATCGGGGGATTTTTAGAACCCCACTTTATTTTTTGTGACGTAGAGTAATAAGAGTTAGCTCGGGGCGAGTGCCCAAGCGCATAGGGTAAACCACATAGCCTAATCCGTCGTTTACATACAGCTTGTGTTCACCTTTGGTGTATAGCCCCGAGTATTGTTTGTAGAGCCACTCGGCTGGCGACCATTGCCAATCACCAAAGCTGATTTTTGCCTGCATGGCGTGAGTGTGTCCTGAGAGCATAAGATCTGTTTTGACAACCTCTGGTACCGAATCAAATAGTACGGGCGTGTGGCTCACCATCACACTATAACAAGAATCGCTAACACCATTCATCGCTTTTTTGAGATCCGAGCCCCCGAAATAGGAGTTTAGATTATTGTTGTTCATATTCTTTGGATAGGTCACACCAGCGATCGCTATACTGTCTGCGCCGCGATGAACGAACATAGAGCGATTCTCTAGTAGCTCCCATCCAAGTATGTCTTTTTGCAAGTGGCGCATAGAATCAAAAGCCTCGCGAGGTGTCACGTTTGCTTCTCTAGTGAGGTAGAATCCCAAATCATGGTTACCCAAAACCGAAACCACCCCATCACGAGCTTTCATCATCAAAAGCTGATCCTGATATTCTTTAACCACCTCGCCATAGTGCATGTGAACCAAATCGCCACTCTGTACAATGAGATCAACATCCTCAGAATTAATGGTTTCGACCATCTGCTGGACAATAGAGCTCAAAGAGAGATTTCCAAGGTGAGGGTCAGAGAAGTGTGCGATAGTATAGCCATCGAAACTCTCAGGTACTCGCTCGCTGTAAATCTCCACACGCTCAACCCGCAGAGCATTGCGCCCCCAAGTGGCCCCGTAGAGCATCACTGAGAATATCGTCCCACTAATGCAAAGCGAAATAGTTGTAAATCGAGCAAAACGTTTGCGCCTGATCCATTCAAAAATAATCAAAAGGAAAAAGAAGAATTTGCACAAGAAATTGAGCATAAACAGCCATATAGCCCAAGTAAGTCCCGCCAATGAATTGTTGTCAATCGCCTCGCCATTATATAGAAAAGCCACCAGCGTGTAAGCTGGGATGACAATACTAGTGCATAGGTAGGCTATTCTTAGTGGTCTGCTTTTTGACGAAATTAATCGTCTGTAAATCAATATTTCAATTACAATCCCTATAATGAGGGTCAAGGTAAAAAAAGTCTTAAACATTTCGCGTATGATAGAAAAGTTATTCGTGCACCAATCATTCCCATAAACAAGCAAAACACCTTAGGCTCTTCGTTCGACTAGGCGTGAGCTAGGCGATAAGAGTTAAGGTGTGTTTAGCTTAATTTATTGTGTGAAACAGTGTTTCTTGTGTAAGAAATTGTTTCCTACTGAATTTTAGTTTAGAACGGTAGGTCGTCCACTTCGTTTGAGGCTGCAGCAGCAGGAGCAGCTGCGGCTGTCTGTGCAGGAACAGCTGTTGGGTTGGCATACGAAGGGTATGCGGTGCCTTGGGCTGCAGGAGCAGGAGCTGCTGCTTGAGGAGCTACTGCTGCACGAGGTGCCTCGATTCTCCATGCGCGAACCTCGGTGTACCAACGTCCGTTATGCTCACGTGACTCAACATTTGCCATGATCAAAACCCTCTCGCCAACACCAAAGGCTGCAGCACGAGCGGCTCTGTCATTCCAAAAGCTAATGCAAACCTTGCGGCCAAAATCATCACCAGGGTATTCAAAAATTACCTCTTGGCGAACCCAAGGGCCTCTTGCACCTTCGCCACTAACCTGAGGCAAAACTTGCGATACGATTACGTCAAATTCCATATATTTTTCTTTTTTAAATTCTAAGTGTTAAAGTTGAAAGGGATTCCCTTCGAAGTAAATTATTCTTTTATAGTGATCGAAAGGATCAAATCGCCTTGGCGAATATCATCAATCACATCAACTCCCTCAATTACCTTACCAAAGCAAGTGTGATGACGGTCTAGGTGGGCAGTGTTGTTGCGTGAGTGACAGATGAAAAACTGCGATCCCCCTGTGTTGCGACCTGCGTGTGCCATTGAAAGCACCCCACGATCGTGGTATTGGTTCTCGCCATCCAACTCACAGTTGATCGAGTAGCCTGGACCTCCATTTCCTATGCCATTGGGGCAACCGCCCTGAATAACAAAATCTGGGATTACACGATGGAAAGTCAATCCATTGTAAAAGCCGTCATTGGCTAGTTTACAAAAATTCTCAACGGTTCCAGGTGCGTCCTTTTCGAAAAATTCTACCAACATAGTACCTTTCTCGGTCTCTATAATTGCTTGTTTCATTTAGTTCTTTAGAAAAAATTATTACTTGTATTTTATCTCACTCTTAAAAGAGTGCATCAAATCACTCAAGAGTTACTTGCCACAAAGGTAGTAATTCTTTTTTGATATCCCAGCCTCGCACTCCAGAAAAAGTACTACACACGAGAAAACGGAACTCCCCCTCTGGCTATAATTTACTCCTGGATAGTTTTATTGTCACTGGGCGAAATAGACCCTCCCTTGAGGTTAAAGCTAAAGTAGGTGGCCACCTCGCTGATCCCGTAGAGCAGCATCCACACGCCACAGAAAATCACTATCCAGTTGGCAGTTTCGTTACGATAAATAATCACGCCTGCACCCGAGAGCATCAATAATATGGGGAAGAGGTAGAGCATCTTAGACATACCCACTGTGCGTTTGCTGATGGCACGCAGAACCTGAATCTGCAGCAGCCCCAGCATTGCCATTATCACCCCTACGATGGCGATGAAGATTTCTGTCCACTGCGGGGCGTTACTCAAAAGTAATATCCCGACAATCACAGTAATCACCACGCTCAAGGGAAACTGGTGCCAACGCTTCTCCACGCCTTTGGTTGCATGCATAAAGGTGAGCAATTGTATCACACCAACCAGTATAGAGATGCCCCCCATAATCATAATTAGGTGGTGCAAGAATTCACGCTGCCAATAAAGGAGTAGCCCCCCAAATAGTATTGCAAATAGACCCCAAAGCAGGGGGTTGTGGAATTTAAGATAGTTTTTCATGGTTTGTTGTAAGTTTTCGTTAACACAAGACAAATATACTAATGTTTTTTTATTAATGCAAGTGTTGTGCCATCAGATTTCGTTTGTGGATTTACTGAGGATAGTCTAGCGAGAAATGCAACCCGACGCTTTGTTGCTGTCTTTGGGCCTGCTTGATGATTAGATAGGCTACTGCTATCATGTTGCGCAATTCACACAACGCGCGAGAGAGGGTAGAGCGGCGATAGAGATGTTCGGTCTCCTCGTAGATAGTGCTCAGACGGTGCAGGGCGCGCTCTAGGCGTATGTTCGAGCGAACTATCCCCACATAGTAGCTCATAATCTGCTGCATCTCTTTATAGGATTGGGTGATAAGTACCATCTCCTCGGGGTGAGTGGTGCCTTTGAAATCCCACTGTGGGATGTTCTCTTGGAACTCTATCCCCTCTAGCTTGTCTTTGGCGTGTATGGCCGAAAAGTCTGCGCATACGATAGCCTCGATTAGCGAATTTGACGCCAAGCGATTCGCTCCATGCAATCCCGTTGAGGCTACTTCGCCCAGCGCATAGAGTCTTTCGATAGAGGTTTGTCCATGCTCATCGACACTCACCCCCCCACAGCTATAGTGCGCAGCTGGGACTACGGGGATCATATCACGAGTGATGTCTATGCCACTGTTGAGGCACTTATTATATATGTTGGGGAAGCGTTCACGAGTTTCCTGCGCGTCTTTGTGGGTCACATCTAGCCAAAGGTAGTCCTCGCCCGAGATTTTCAGCTCCGTATCTATCGAACGAGCCGTAATGTCACGAGGGGCGAGCGAGCCCATAGGGTGGTAGCGGTGCATAAAATCTTCGCCCCGACGGGTGCGCAAAATTCCACCATATCCTCTGACTGCTTCCGAGATCAGAAACGAGGGGCGCTCATAGGGGTGATACAGCGAGGTGGGGTGAAACTGAATAAACTCCATATCGCGAATCTTTGCCTTCGCGCGGTGAGCCATTGCCACTCCATCGCCAGTGGCGACCGCAGGGTTGGTGGTGGTGTGATAAATATTCCCCACGCCTCCTGTTGCTAGAATAGTTATCCTTGAGAGGAAGGTATAGACCGTGTTATCGCTCATGTCCATCACATACGCCCCATAGCACTGAGTGCCAGGTATGGATCGTTTGACGAGTTTTCCAAGGTGGTGTTGGGTGAGAAGATCTACGGCGAAATGCCTCTCGAGAATCTCTATATTAGGGTGTTCTTTGACTTGCTGAATAAGGCGACTTTGAATTTCGGCGCCCGTGAGGTCTTTGTGGTGGAGAACACGGCTCTGGGAGTGTCCACCCTCTCGCCCCATGGCATAATTGCCGTTTGAGTCTCTGTCGAACTCTACGCCCCATTTTGCAAGCTGCTCGATTTGCGAGGGAGCGTGCTTTATGATTTTTTCGACCATCTTAAGGTCATTTTTTTGCGAGCCACACACCATAGTGTCCTGGATATGTTGATTGAAGGAGTCCAGAGTGGTGCTTACACTAGCTATACCTCCCTGTGCGTGGTTGGTGTTAGTTTCGCACAGCTCACCCTTGGTCACAATGGTTACACGAGCCGATTTTGCCACTTTCAGAGCGAAACTCAGGCCAGCAATTCCGCTGCCAATAACAAGATAATCTGATCTAAATACCATAAAAATTATGTGTTTTGTTGGTGTAAAGTTAAAAATTTATTTACTTTTGTGACACATTTCCCTTTAAAATCTTTACTCGAATGACCCAAAACAAGGTTTATCACACAGCTGTGATAACTCATATCTGTCAAGATATGTTAACTGTTGAGATCGCCGCCCAAGAGGCGTGTGGCGGTTGTGCAGCTCGTAATGTGTGTGGATCTGGAGAGAAAAAATCATTTGAAGTTGTGGACTATTTTGCCTCCACTCGCACCGTTGGTCAGGAGATTCAAATTTCTATATCCCGAAAAATGGGTATGCTTGCGGCTGTTTTGGTCTATGGAGTGCCTACTGTTTTGATGTGTGTGGTGATTGGCATTCTCACGTGGATGGGGGTGGATCAAGTGACTGTCGGGCTTTCGACTTTGAGCTCAGTGGTCGCTTTTTTTGTGATCATTAGGCTGCTTTGGAATAAGCTCTTTAGCGGGATTAATGTGGTGATAGAATCGTAGATTTTGGTTTTTTTAATGAAAATAACTTACAGAATAAAAATATGGTAAATACAGTACTAATATTGGTAGCTCTAGGCGTTATCGCAGCGGTTGTGTTGTGGGTGGTTGCCAAGAAATTCTATGTTTATGAAGATCCGCGCATCGACGATGCTGAAACGATGCTCCCGGGGGCAAATTGTGGAGGGTGTGGTTTTCCGGGCTGCCGTGGTTTTGCGGTGGCATTGGTCGAGAATGAAGACATCTCTGCTTTGTTCTGTCCTGTTGGAGGGGCATCAGTGATGAGCGAGGTGGCAACAATGCTGGGAAAGGTGGCGCCAGCCAAGAAACCACAAGTGGCGGTGGTGCGTTGTGGAGGAGTTTGTGGAAAACGAGCTAGGATCAATCAATATGACGGTGCGCAATCGTGTGCTGTGGTAGGGTCGCTCTATGGCGGAGAGACAAACTGTTCTTACGGCTGTTTGGGCAAGGGTGACTGTGTGGCGGTGTGTAATTTCGATGCTCTGGTGATTAACCAAGAGACCGGATTGGCGGAGATAGACGCAGAAAAATGTACGGGCTGTGGAGCTTGTGTTGGAGTGTGTCCTAAAAACGTGATTGAGTTGCGTAATGCAGGAGTTAAGGGTCGCAGGATATATGTGAGCTGTGTTAGTGGCGACAAGGGAGCGGTGACCCGCAAGGCTTGTGGGGCAGGATGTATCGGGTGTATGAAGTGTAAGAAGGTGTGTCCGTTTGAGGCTATCGAGATGCGTGGCACTTTGGCGTATATAGATTTTGAAAAATGTAAATTGTGTCGCAAATGTGTAGCGGAGTGTCCAACGGGTGCTATTATCGCAGAGAATTTCCCTGCTCCTAAGCCCGTCGCTCCAAAACCAGCGGCAGAAAAACCTGTGACAGAGAAACCTGTGACAGAGAAACCTGCTGTTGAGAAACCAGTAGCCGAAATGCCTGCAGCAAAATTGGATACCCCCGAGACAGAACAAACGCAAACACCACAATAATATATTTATAGAGCAATAGTATGAAAACATTTTCAATAGGTGGTGTTCATCCACATGATTCAAAATATTCCTCGAAAGTGGCAATCAGCTCCGCCCCTATGCCCGCGGTGGTTGAAATTGCGCTAGCTCAGCATATAGGAGCACCTGCCAAGGCGGTTGTTGCCAAGGGCGACACCGTGAAGGTGGGTGATATGATAGGCGAGGCGGCTGGTTTCATCTCGGCTAATATTCATAGCTCGGTGAGCGGCACAGTGACTGCGGTGGATACTTCGCTCGATAGTTCTTCGATACGCAAGCCTTCGGTGACCATCAAAGTTGATGGCGACCAATGGCGTGAGGATATTGATCGCACGGAGGATATCGTAGATAAAATCTCGCTAGAGCCAAAAGAGATCATCGAGAAAGTAAAACAAATGGGTATTGTGGGACTTGGAGGTGCAACTTTCCCAACTCATGTAAAACTTTGTGTACCCGAGGGTAAGACAGCCACTGCACTTGTTGTTAATGGTGTGGAGTGCGAACCTTTCCTTACTGCTGACCATCGTTTGATGCTAGAACATTCTAAGGAAATCATCATTGGCTGTCAGATTGTAATGCGTGCCATTGGTGTGAGTAAATGTTATATAGGAATAGAGAAAAATAAACCCGATGCTATTGCATCCCTCTCGGCTGTGGCGAGCGAAGGGATAGAGGTGGTGCCACTGAAAGTGCAATATCCTCAAGGGGGTGAAAAGCAGCTTATTGAGGCCGTGATGGGAGTGCGTCTCACTAGCGGTGCGCTACCTATCGAAGCGGGAGCAGTGGTTCAGAACGTGGGAACTATCTTTGCGATTTATCAGGCGGTTCAAAAGAACAAACCCCTCATTGATAGGGTAGTGACCGTTACGGGAGCAAACCTGAGCACTCCAAAGAATCTTATGACAAGAATAGGAACGCCCCTTAGCACACTAATCGAGGATTGTGGTGGAGAACCCGAAAATACTGGCAAAATAGTCAATGGTGGCCCTATGATGGGTCGCGCAGTGTCAAACCCAGCTGCAGGTGTCACTAAAGGTACTTCGGGGGTGTTGTTGATAGATGCTGCAAAATCAAAGCGCTCTGCTGGGACTCCCTGTATCTCGTGTTCGAAATGTGTTATTGCATGCCCTATGGGACTTGAACCTTATTTGATGTTCAAACTGATGAAAGTGAATCTCAATGAGCGTTTGGAGGCAGAGAAAATCACAGACTGTATAGAGTGTGGTTGTTGCGTGTTCTCGTGCCCTGCAAATTTGCCGCTTTTGGACTATATCCGAGTGGGTAAGGCCGAGACAATGAGAATGATACGCGAGCGTGCGGCTAAATAATTTTGTTTAATAACTTCTAAGGATAATTAAGAAAACACAAGATATGAAAGTAATCTCACCAGCACCTCACCTACATTCGGGCAATTCGACCACCCGAATCATGCGTGATGTTGTTATCGCAATGCTGCCAGCGCTAGCCTTTGCGGTTTATCAATTTGGACTTTCCTCGCTTTATGTGACTGCCGTTGCGGTTTTGAGCTGTATGGCGTGCGAGTGGATCATTAATAAATTTATGCTAAAGCGTGCCAATACGCTTTGCGACTATTCAGCCATTGTCACTGGTATTCTCTTGGCGTTTAACCTCCCCTCGGATATTCCATTGTGGATAGTTGTTGTGGGGGCTGTGGTTGCCATAGGCGTTGCGAAGATGAGCTACGGAGGCTTGGGACGCAATTTGTTTAATCCTGCGCTTGTGGGGCGTGTGTTCTTGTTGATTTCTTTCCCCGTACAGATGACAAGCTTTTCGGTGGATGGTGTCTCTGGAGCAACTCCACTGGGATTGTTAAAAGAAAAAGGCGCACAAGCAGTGCCCGAAGTAATAGATATGCTCCTGGGGGTGCATGGTGGATCGCTGGGTGAGGTGAGCTCTTTGCTTTTGCTCTTGGGTGGTTTGTACCTATTGTTTAGAAAAGTAATCACTTGGCACATACCTGTTGCTGTATTGGGGTCGATGGCTGTGTTTGGTGAATTGGCGTATTTGATTAACCCCGAGGCATCGGCAGATGTACTTTTCCATTTGTTTGCGGGTGGTGCGATGTTGGGCGCTTTTTATATGGCAACCGATTATGTAAGCTCTCCTATGAGCCCACGCGGACAGATCATCTATGGCGTTGGTATTGGTGTGATTACCATGCTCATTCGCCTTTGGGGAGCCTATCCCGAGGGAATTTCGTTTGCGATTTTGATTATGAACGCCGTTGTGCCTCTGATTAATAACACTTTCAAACCTCGTAGGTTTGCCAAATAGTCTATCAATATAAGGATATGAAAAGTACACTCACAAATATGTTATTAGCCCTTGCGGGCATAACCCTCATTGCTGCCCTTGCGGTGGCAGGGGTATTTGAATTGACCAAAGATCCCATTGCAAACTCGATGGTCGAGAAAACAAACGCTGCTATTGCTCAGGTGATGCCAGAGTTTGACAATAACCCTTCAGCCGAGAAGATTGCTTTTGCGGCCGCTGCCGATACTCTCTTTGCTTATCCAGCTCGAAAAGGCGAAGAACTAGTTGGCTATGCGATCGAGACAAAATCATCGGGTTTTGCGGGCATGGTTAAACTCATGGTGGGCATCACAAGCTCGGGCGAGATTCACAATATCTCGGTGCTGGGGCATGCTGAAACCCCAGGACTGGGTGATAAGATAGAGCCTGAAAAATCGGACTTCTCTCTGCAGTTCATAGGCAAATCGCCTTCGACAATGAAAATGAGCGTCAAAAAAGACGGCGGCGACATAGATGCCATCACAGCCTCGACCATTACCTCGCGTGCCTATGCCAAGGCTGTTGAGGCGGCATTTGGGCTTTACCAGAAATTACAGACTAAGAACTAAAACCACACGAGAAAGATATGAATCAATGGAAAAACTTTACTAAGGGTATTCTCAAAGAGAACCCCATCTTTGTACTGCTGCTGGGAATGTGTCCCACGTTGGGTACAACGACCTCGGCTATCAACGGACTGGGGATGGGAGTAGCGACTATGTTCGTTTTGGTGATGAGTAATATTGTGATCTCACTAATCAAGAACATGATTCCTGCCAAGGTGCGCATACCTGCTTTTATTGTGGTGATCGCCTCGTTTGTGACTGTTGTGCAACTCGGCATGCAGGCCTATCTTCCCTCGCTCTATGCAACTCTAGGGGTGTTTATTCCTCTAATTGTAGTAAACTGTGTGATTCTAGGTCGCGCTGAGGCGTTTGCAAGTAAGAATAATGTTCTCTCATCAACAGTCGATGGTGTGGGTATGGGAGTAGGTTTTACTCTTGCCCTGACCATGCTAGGTGCGGTGCGTGAGGTGTTGGGTAGTGCCTCGATTTTTGGTGTGAAATTCATCGAGGGCGATGCTATACTGCTGTTTGTATTGGCTCCAGGTGCTTTCATTGCACTGGGTTACCTGCTAGTGTTGTTTAATAAAGTTACAGCGAAATAGAAACTCGCTTTACAAGAATTAAAATCAGGGAGAAAATATTGCTCCCCTAAAGAAAAATGATATGGAATTTTTTGTGATAATTATCTCGGCGATATTCGTTAATAATATCATCTTCGCTCAGTTTTTGGGTATTTGCCCTTTCTTGGGTGTGTCCAATAAAGTCTCTACCGCCTTGGGTATGGGAATGGCAGTGACCTTTGTGATGACCATTGCCGCTATTGTGGCATTCTTGATACAGTATGGTGTGCTCGAACCTCTGGGCATTGAGTATATGCAGACCATAGTCTTCATTCTTGTGATTGCGGCGCTGGTTCAGATGGTTGAGATCATTTTGAAGAAAATCTCGCCTGCACTCTATGGAGCATTGGGTATTTTCTTGCCACTGATTACAACTAACTGTGCGGTTTTGGGTGTAGCGATTTTGTTGGTTCAGAAAGATTATACCTTGGCAGAATCTGTAACCTTTGCGGTTGCCTCGGCAGCAGGTTTTACCCTCGCTTTGGTGTTGTTTGCAGGTCTGCGAGAGAAACTAGAATTGACCGATGTACCAAAGGCATTCCGTGGAGTGCCAATTGCTCTTATCACAGCGGGTTTGCTTGCGATGGCGTTTATGGGATTCTCGGGCCTTGTGAAAGAGAGTTCTCCCGAGGTGGAGTATGAGATGGTCGAGGGTACTACGGGAGCGACAGCTCCAGCTACTGAGAGAGTAGAGCGTAAATAAAAAATAATGGCGTTGGAGGTCTGTCGCTGCTGCCCACTTTAGTGTTGGGCGGGGGAGGAAAGTCCGAGCAACAAAGAGTGCCGCACTTGCGAAACTACAAGATGGCAGTGATGTCGTGCTGAAGGCGGAAGAAAATAACCGCCTCAGTTTCTAACTGAGGTAAGGGTGAGAACGTGGGGTAAGAGCCCACGACACATGGGGGTGATCCCATGGGTGCGTCTGCTGCGGGTTGCAAGACCAAGTATACCAATCGCGCTCCTGTTTTAAGGGGCTATAAAGGCTACTCGCCTGAAAAAGCAGGTTGGAGGGTAGGTTGCTGATGATTTGATTAGTGATAATCAAGCTAGATAAATGACAGACACGCTTTTTTTGAGCGTACAGAACTCGGCTTATATCTGGCGCCATTTTTTAAAAATATAATAATTCAACATTTTAAATTCATAGTTATCCAAAGTATGAAAAAGAAACTATTTACACTGCTTTTTGTAGCTTTTGCCACTTTGGCTAGCTATGCACAAGGAAATAGTCCGCGCGAAGAACTCGAAAAGTTTGTGGTCGAGAATATTAAAGTTTCAAAAAACACTATGCGACTGCTGGGAGATAGACTAAACACTCGTGATGCACAGATATTTTCGGCCTCGGTGATGCTCAGCTCTAGGGGGTTGGTCGAACGTATTAACGTAGTGGATTCGATTGATAACGAGATAACCGATACATTTAAACGCACTTTGTTTTCTGCGCCGAAAGGCATGATACAGGCGAGTTCTGATAAGAAAGAACAGTTCGTGACGGTGATGTTTGCGCTCACTTTGACTGACCTGCCCATAGAAGAGGCTCGCGATGTGGAGCTTTTCTACAAGGGTAAACGCTTTAGCGATGTAGACCTTGACGATGCCGCTCTTTTGCGTTTGCAGCCAGAGTTACCGCAGATGTATCCCTCTAGTGAGAATGTAAATTCTTCTATTTGGATCATACGCAGCCGTGCGGTGAATTTTAAAATCTCCACGACCTACCAAAATCAATAACTACAAGCCGTAGCGGGTGCTAACGATGCTCGCTATCATCTAGCTCTAATTCCGAGCTTAGGTCCGAGATATCTTTTGAATTATTATTACCAAAAGAGGGTCGCCACCAATTGGGGCGACCCTCTTTGTATGTGCGTGCACAATACAATTCTTTGGCGCGAGGTCTTCGCACCTTTGGAATTTATTGTTTGAAATACGCAGAGATGGGCAGGCAATAGTTTACTTGTATCATAATGCGTTATTTTCAAACACATTACTTCTGTGGCTTGTGGTTACCACAAATCTATCTTATCTTTAAGCTCAGGGGTGGCTTCTTTTTGATAGCGTGGGTTTTTGATACCCATCCCTCGTTGGTGGCGGTAGTTATTCAGTAGTATAATTGCATGGCGCCCAAGCAAGATAATAGCAATAAGGTTGCAGATGGTCATAAGTCCCATGGTCAAGTCAGCTAAATTCCAAGCCATCTCCAGCGAGGTGATAGCCCCGAAAAATACCATAGCACCAACTGCAAGTCGATAAATCAACAGCACAAGAGGCGAGCGAGTGATAAAACGAATGTTCGACTCCCCGTAATAGTAGTTCCCAAGAATCGAACTAAAAGCAAATAGAAACAGAGCCACAGCCACAAAAATACCTCCTCCCGAGCCAATCTCGGCTGTTAGTGCCGCTTGGGTGAGGTTGATTCCATTGGCTGTGCCGTCCAATTCCACACCGCTAAAGAGAATAATAAAAGCCGTACAACTACAAATAAATAGAGTATCTACAAATACCCCTAGAGTCTGAATCAAACCCTGTTTTACGGGATGAGAAACCTCGGCAGTGGCTGCTGCATTGGGTGCTGAACCCATACCCGCCTCATTACTAAATAGTCCACGACGTATTCCCTGCATCAGAGCTGCACCCATAGCGCCTCCTGCGGCTTGTTCCCATCCAAAAGCACTCTTGAAGATCAGGCTTATCACCTCGGGCAGCTCAGTGATATTCATCGCAACCACAACCAGTGCAAGTAAAATGTAGCCTAGAGCCATAAAAGGAACGATTACGCTCGATATGCGAGCTATGCGGTGAACCCCTCCAAAAATAATCACTAGGGTTAGCACACTGAGCACCACTCCCATCACCGTGCTCGAGGTGCCAAAACTCTCGCCAAACGAGGCGCATATCGTGTTACTTTGAACTGTGTTGAATGCAAAACCAAAAGTAAGGGTAATGAGTACGGCGAATATCACCCCCATCCATCTTTTGCCCAAACCCCGCTCCATATAGTAGGCAGGCCCCCCGATGTAGGAGTCTTTGTCTTTTCTTTTGTAGGCTTGCGCAAGAGTCGATTCGATGAAAGCGTTTGCCGCCCCAAGTAGCGCTATCACCCACATCCAAAAAACAGCCCCTGGGCCACCCACCACAATGGCTGTTGCTACGCCAGCGAGGTTGCCCGTGCCAACGCGACTTGCTAGCGATATGCTGAAGGCTCCGAACGAGGAGATGCTTTTTTTTGAGCTCTTCTTAGAGTTAGGTTTCTCGCCCAGTAGTCGAAACATTTCACCCACCATGCGAAACTGCACAAAGCCGCTGCGCAGCGTGAACCATAGGGCGCAGCCTAATAGTAGAGCGATAAGAATGTATGACCAGAGATAGTCGTTGGATGCGGTGATCCATTGATTGAGAGTTTGCATAGGTGTAGGGTGGGTTTTGATTTGTTTTGCTACAAAGTTAAAAAATAATTTGAAATACTCTCGGAAAAATCCTATATTTGTGCTTAGTGTGACTATATAAAAAATCGCACGTAAGTAAGCAGTAAAACCTAAAACCATTATAAATAATGAAAATCACAGATCTACAACCCCAAATCCTTTGGAAGAACTTTGCAGATATCTGCGCAATTCCTCACCCCAGCAAACACGAGGAGCAAATCATAAATCATATCATAGAGTTTGCCAAAGCCAACTCACTTGACTATAAAATGGACGCCACGGGTAACCTTGTGGTGAAAAAACCAGCCAGCACAGGGATGGAAAGCTCGCCCATGGTAGTGCTTCAGGCGCACGTGGACATGGTTCCTCAGAAAAATTCAGACAAAACCTTTGATTTCGAGAAAGATCCCATCGAACCTATCGTAGTGGGCGAATTGCTAAAGGCAAATGGTACCACCCTTGGAGCCGACAATGGAGTAGGGGTAGCGGCTATGATGGCTATCTTGGAGTCTAAGGATATGGCTCACCCTGCCATAGAGTGTCTTTTTACTATCGACGAAGAGACAGGACTAACGGGCGCAAATGGCCTAGCGGAAGACCTTATAGAGGGTAAATTGTTGATTAACCTCGACTCGGAAGACGAGGGCGAGCTGTATGTAGGCTGTGCTGGTGCGGTGAATAATACCATTACTATGGACTACCCCGAGGTGGATGCACCTGCTGACGAGACGGCTTTTGAGCTTCATCTGAAAGGACTTAAAGGCGGTCACTCGGGCATCCAGATTATCCTACAACGTGCCAATGCCAATAAACTACTCAATCGCTTTATCCGCGAGCAAGCTCCTGCATTAGGGTTGAAGCTTAGCTCTTTTGATGGTGGTAATCTTCGCAATGCTATCCCTCGTGAGGCAGTGGCTGTGGTGGTTGCTCCGTCCTCTAATGCGGAGGCCCTAAAGGAGGCTGTGGCAGCTTTCCAAACTCAGATTGCTTTCGAAAATGCCGCTCAGGAAGACGCTATCGAATTTGTAGTAGCCCCAACTGCAATGCCCTCAAAGGTCATGTGCGCGGACGCTCAAGCGAAAATCATAGCGGCCGTTACAGCAACACCAAACGGAATTTTCCGTATGAGCGATGCGATGGAAGGCTTGGTTGAGACATCGACTAATATGGCTCGTGTGGGTATGGCAGATGGAAAATTAGAAATGCTCTTTATGAGTCGCTGCATGGTGAACTACGGCAAGATTGAGCTCAATGCCATGATACGTTCAGTGTGGGAGCTTGTTGGAGCAACCGTAACCGAGACTGGCGACTACGACGGATGGGCTCCAAACCCAAAATCAACCCTTCTTCATGTGATGAGCGAGAGCTACCAGGCTATGTTTAATAAGAAACCGGAGGTGAAGGCAATCCACGCAGGATTGGAGTGTGGTATCATTGGAGCGAAATACAGTGGAATGGATATGATCTCCATAGGCCCAACTATTCGTTTCCCTCACTCTCCAGATGAGCAGGTGGATATAGCGAGCGTGGCGAAATTCTATGACTTCTTGGTTTATTCACTTTCAAAATTATAATATTTACTAGAGATGAAAAGATTTATTGTATTGGCTGCTTTTGCAGCGATCGTTTTTAGTGCAAAGGCGCAAGAGAAAAAAGCCTACACTTTTAAGGATACCAAAACCATAGCGCAAACCCCTGTCAAGGATCAAGCCTCATCGGGCACCTGCTGGAGTTTTGCAGGAGTAGCTTTCATCGAGAGCGAACTGCTAAAACAAGGCAAAGGAGAGTATGACCTATCGGAGATGTGGGTGGTGCGCAACACCTATCTTGAGAAGGCGAAAAAATATCTGCGTATGCATGGAGCGGCTAATCTAGGCGCGGGTGGCATAGGCCACGATGTGTTTAATATGATAGACAAATATGGTATAGTGCCCGAGGAGGTTTACTCGGGGCTAGAGTATGGCACTGATGAACACCGCCACGGTGAGCTTGATGCTGCGATCAAGGGCTATATGGATGCTATAATCAAGAATCGCAACCGCAAACTATCTACTGGTTGGGAAAAAGGTCTGAACGGAATCCTTGATGCTTATTTTGGTGAGATGCCTAGCGAGTTTACTTACAAGGGAAAGAGCTATACTCCCAAATCATTTGCTGCAGAACTTGGTATTAAAGGAAGCGATTATGTGTCTTTGACTTCGTTCTCACACCATCCATTTGGAAGTTCCTTTGCGGTGGAAGTGCCCGATAATTGGGCGTGGGGTGAATCTGTGAATCTGCCCTTGGACCAATTTATGGCGGTGATTGATCGCACTTTGGACTCTGGTCACTCTGTGCTTTGGTCATCGGATGTGAGCGAGAGAGGCTTTAGGTATAACGATGGTTTTGCTATACTACCCCTTGAAAACCTCAAAGACATGAGCGATTCAGAAAAAGCTCGTTGGAGCAATCTAACCCAAGACGAACTAGGGGGGAGTAGTATCAAAAAACCTCTTCCTGAGCTTGATGTGAATCAAGCAAACCGCCAAGAGGGCTTTGATAACTATACCACAACTGACGATCATGCTATGGTTATCACAGGAACCGCTACGGCGCAAAATGGCGAAAAGTTTTATAAGGTGAAAAATTCATGGGCTGCTGAGAATCTCTATAAAGGATATTTCTACGCTTCGGTACCTTTCGTGAAAGGTAAAACAATGTTTATCATAGTTCCTAAAAATATGTTGGTGAAATAGTTTTTACTGAACATACATTATAAAGAATCCCCGACTTCGAGCAATCGAAGTCGGGGATTCTTTTTGTTAAATATTATTGCTTATATATAACAGCACAAAGCGCTAATCATAAAGATGCTCTGCGTCTAAACTATTGCTGCTCCAGCTTGGAGTTCGAGGTGCGAACCTCACGCGTGTGTCAGCCTTGAAAAGCCACGGTTCGAGCTAAATGATAGCAGGTGCCGCTGGCACCTGCTCCATCTCGAGCTAGATGTGGAACATTTGTTCGAAGTTGTTAAATCGCTCGTTGTAGTCTATGATAGATGCTTTGATAACATCTTTTGCCTCTTGAGCTCCGTAAATTTGTGGAATCTCAACATTGCGTTTTTCGCCAGGGAGATCCTTGTAGGTAAGGAAATAGTGGCGCAAACGCTCTACAACCAAAGGTGGAAGCTCAGAGATGTCTTCAATTTCGCCATAGAAAGCGTCGTTGTTCAATACACAAATGATTTTTTCATCCGACTGGTTGTGATCAATCATTCTTAGACCTCCGATAGGTTTCGCTTTCACGAGGATATCACCATGGGTGATAGCCTTCTCGGTGAGAACACACACATCCAGAGGGTCTTTGTCACCCACAATATTGTCGCGTCCTAGTGCCTCGTTAGAGATCTGCGCTGAGAGCGGCCCCGATAGGGTCTGTGGCAAGAAACCATAGAGGGCAGGAATCGTGTTGGAGTATTTCTGCGGGCGGTCAATTTTTAGATAACCTGTGTCTTTGTCGACCTCGTATTTCACAGTGTCGGTCGATACCATCTCGATAAAACAGGTCACTAGCTCGGGAGCTTCCTCACCGATATTAACTCCGTGCCAAGGGTGCGATTTGTAGCGCAGACCCATCAAACGACCCACTATTGGGTCCATCATTTTTGCCATAAGAATGTTTTTATGCTTATTTTGTTAGTAGTTTCTTTTTTAAGCCAACCAAAGATTATCTCTTGTGAGATAGTGTTCTACCCTAGAACTTGAACACCAAGGTCACTAGCACTTGAGAGGCGCTGAAAGTATTGTTTACAAAGCCATTTGGCTGAATCACACCACCTGTACCTATATATGAGTAATAGGTGCTGGGGAGTGTTTTGGTTTGAGCGTGGGTGTAGGTAAGGTCGATACCGAAGTCATCTTTGCGATAACCCAAACCTCCGCTATAGAGGGTTTGCGCTCCGTAGTCACTCAGGTTCTCTGGATAGATCGTCGAACGAACATTTTTGTAGGGCGATGAGCTGTAGCTATAGCCAGCGCGAACGAAAAATCCATTGAAAGGTTGCGCCTCGATACCCAAGCGATAGTTGTCAACCACAGCATAATAGTCAGTGATGATATTATTGAGCTCAATAGAATTGTTTGCCGAATAGTAGTTATCTGCAATATTTGGCAGGTTATCCACTGGAGTTGCATACTCAGGAACACGGTAACCGTCAACATAGAGATTGGTGTTCATCTTCATGTCGCCATAGTTGGTGCGTTCATAGTCAGCCGAGATAATCACTCTACCCGCGATTGCCACTGATGCACCTGCCATCAATCGAGAGGGTGTGCGGAAATGATAATCGTTCACAAGCTCAGGGGTGTCCGAATAGGCTGGGTCGTCATAATAGTAGTCATACACGGTCATGTCGTAGTATGAACTCTCGCTCATCGTAGACCAAGTAGGCGAGTGGTAGGCAAACCCTAGGCGCAACCAGTTGCTAGGGCGTACAGTTGCACCTAATTTGATGTTGAATCCGTAGCCACTCATGCGTAGAGTGCTACGAGAGGTGAAATCCTGAAGCGAGCCAGTGTTTGTTTGGTTGTACACCTCGGAATATTGATAGTCTTGATTGTAGTACATATCCTGAAAACCTAGAGCCACGCCCACATAAAGTAGATCTTGATAGTTGTAGGCTCCCGAGATAGTAAACTCATTGATAGCACCATCGGTCAGCATGTAAGACTGAGGGTTTTGAGTGTCGCCTCCATTGAACAATCCGCCAGTGGTATAGTTGGCCTCATTGTCATCTGCACTCATAGGATTAACCAACCCCGTTTGGTATGCCATAATAGCATTCCATGTGTTGGGAGCATACCTGAAAAATGGTTTGTATATATCGTTAGAGGGAGTTTGGATATTTCCCTGTGCTATGCCCTGAAGTTGTTGGGCGTAGATTTGGTTGATCGAGCTGCTCTGCGAGGTGCCATAGGTCTGTTGTTTGCCCGAAAAATCAGCCAAACGATTATAACCCACTCCAATTACAACACCCACATCAGTTGTTATCACACCAGCCAAATTGCTAAAACCAAATTTTGTGTTATTGCTCTTGGTGCTGTTGTAGCCATTGAAATTGCTGGCATTTTGGTTCATAAACAAAGAGGGTGTTACTGTCGCCTCGCTATTGGAGAACATGGCAATACCCGCAGGGTTAATCAACATCGAGGAAACATCGCCCCCAAGGCTAGTGAAAGCCCCGCCCATAGCCGCCACGCGAGCCGAGGCAGAGGTGCGAGAATTGTTTGAGAAGTTGTATAGTTCACCTGTTGTTTGAGCCATCGAGCTGCCCATTGAGCTTAGAGCTATAATTGTAGCAGCATATAGTATACGTTTTTTCATCTTGATTTACTTGTTTAATGTTAATACTTAAAAAAGAATAAAACTGAGTGTCACCGTGAGGAGCTAGCTCCTGTGTATTCGCAAAAATCATAAGGGAGCGGTTTTTACACTCTGAGCAAAACTGCCCCCATTTTGATTCTGATCACTTGCTGTTCTTATATCGGCTATGATATGAAAGTGAGATAAGGTGTTTTACCTTCTTCTAGTTCCTCCTGAACCCCCCTCAAATCCACCACGGTAACCACTACCACTGTTCGAACCGCTAGAGGGAGTGCTCGGGCGAGAGACGCTAGAGTTATTATTGTTGTTGGAGGGGCGATTATTGCTTTGACCTTGTCCGAACCCAGGATTGTAGTTCGAATTGTTGTTGCGCGATGGGCTCTGGCTATCGGCTGGACGGCGGTAACCGTTGCTGCCACTGGAATTGTTATTGTGGTGCGAATTGCCGTAGTACCTAGGATGAGGCTTGCGCACAATTATAGGAGGATAGTACGATGGGCCATAACCAGGATGATAACCAGGATAGCCAGGGTAACCTGGATAGTGGCCTGGATAGTAACCTGGATAGTGGCCTGGATAGTGGCCTGGATAGTGACCAGGGTAGTAGCCAGGATAATAACCCGGATATGGTCTGTGGTGCCAACCACCATGCCAACCCCAGTTCCATCCATAATAAGAGTTCCAACCCACACTCCATCCCCAAGGCTCATAGTAACCCCACCTATTATAATAGTATGGAGAACCTCCGTAGTAGTTGTTGTTGTCTATATATATATTAGTGACACCTCCGCTACTTTGGCTTTGGACTTGATTCTGACTGCCGGCAATGGCACGATCGAGATAAGCCTGAACGCCTTTTGAGGCTTCATCGTCTCCCGAGAATATCGATGTGATATATTTAGGCTCAACCCAAATACGCCCACCCATAACCATGACATTATACAGTTCGGGGGAGTATTGCTTTTGGAGCGTTTTGCCATATTGCGTAAGTATAGCTGTCATCTCAGCATCGGCAGGAGTTGATGTGGCTGCATCAATGCGTCTAAGCAGCGCCTCATCGATATTATCCACAAGTACTTCTTGAGCATCGGGTACGTAGTTCATAGAACGGTTCTCGATATTCTGCCAATACTTGATTTGGTTTTGTTGTTTTTGCTGCGCCTCAATAGCTAGCATTTTTTGTCTTTGCTTTTCTTGTTTTTCTGCTTCGATTAGCGCTTTGTCCTTCTTGGGCGCATAGAGCGGATCAACATATTGTCCCATACTGACCTGTAGGGACAGCGTTAGAAGTACTAACGAACTCATTAATCTTTTCATCTTTTCTCTTGTTAATTACTTATCAAAAAAACCGTCATACAATCATACCTCCTCTGAACAAAGGTACAAAATTATTCTCGATTTTTTGCATTTTGGCTATAATTCTTTATAATCTTTAACGTAAAAAGTCATTAATAGTTTATAAATACAACAGTTTTTTTTACCTTTGCACCTCGAGGGAGTTCTATCTTCTTTCGTGAAATACTTTTCCAAGATTCCTCATCCTACTTACATTTTCTCAAAACCCCTAGTAGGAGCTACTACAAAGAGCTTTGTAAAAGTAAAACTTAGAATAAGAACTTTTGAAAATAGAATTTGGGGAGAAACATAGAACTCCCACTCAAAAATTATGCAAAAATATGGCAAAAGAGATGAAAGAGCTCACCTCGCGTGAGACAGATTACAGCAAATGGTATAACGACCTAGTGATTAAAGCGGACCTTGCAGAGAACTCCGCAGTGCGTGGTTGTATGGTTATCAAACCCTATGGCTATGCCATTTGGGAGAAAATGCAGGCTGCACTAGATAAGAAATTCAAAGATACTGGGCACGTAAATGCCTACTTCCCGCTTTTTATACCCAAATCATTCTTCAGTAAAGAAGCAAGCCACGTCGAGGGATTTGCCAAAGAGTGTGCGGTTGTGACTCACTACCGCCTTAAGAATGATCCCGATGGTAATGGGGTAGTGGTGGATCCTGATGCGCGTTTGGAAGAAGAACTAATTGTTCGCCCAACTTCTGAAACTATCATATGGAACACCTACCGCAATTGGATTACCTCGTATCGCGACCTTCCGATTCTGTGCAACCAATGGGCAAATGTGGTTCGCTGGGAGATGCGTACACGTTTATTCTTGCGCACAGCCGAATTCCTATGGCAAGAGGGACATACCGCCCACGCAACCAAAGATGAAGCAATGGAAGAGGCCGAGAAAATGATTCAGGTCTATGCAGATTTTGCTCGCGATTTCATGGGGGTGCCAGTTGTGATTGGACGCAAGAGTGACTCGGAGCGTTTCGCTGGAGCCGACGAAACTTTTACTATCGAAGCTCTAATGCAAGATGGCAAGGCTCTTCAGAGTGGCACCTCTCACTTCTTGGCTCAGAACTTTGCTAAAGCATTCGATGTGCAGTTCACTAATAAAGAAGGAAAAATGGAATATGTGTGGGCAACCTCATGGGGAGTGTCTACTCGTCTGATGGGAGCGCTTATTATGGCACACTCCGATAATAACGGTTTGGTGCTTCCTCCAGCTCTTGCTCCGATCCAAGTAGTGATGATACCTATATATAAAGGAGAGGATCAACTTAAAGAAGTATGTGCTAAGTTTGACGAGATTGCCTCTGAGTTAAAAGCTAAGGGCATTAGTGTGAAGATCGATGATCGTGACAACCTGCGCTCGGGCTTTAAGTTCGCTCAATGGGAGCTCAAGGGGGTGCCAGTGCGACTAGCAATGGGCCAACGCGACATGCAAAACGGTACTATCGAGGTTGCGCGTCGTGATACTTTGTCTAAAGAAATCGTTTCTGTTGACGGTTTGGCTAATTATATAGAGAGCCTTTTGGAGCAAATCCAGTCTAATATATATAATAAGGCTCTAAGTTTCCGCGATTCTATGATTACTCCTGTTGATAGCTATGAGCAGTTCAAAGAAGTGCTCGAGAGCAAGGGTGGGTTTATTCTGGCGCACTGGGATGGAACCCCAGAGAGCGAAGAAAAGATCAAAGCCGAGACAAAAGCCACTATTCGTTGTATTCCCTTGGCTGATCAACTACCCGAGGCTATCGAGGAAGGAAAGTGCATAATCTCAGGTGCTTACAGCGCTCAGAGGGTGTTGTTCGCCAAATCCTACTAAAATTTTTTCAATTTTTTTGCCGAAAAATTTGGAGAATTGAAAAATACACTCTACTTTTGTCAGCTCATCACCCTTTCATTTTGAGGATGCGCCAAACGTGGCGACTGAAGAATGACAATAAAAGGGAGCTTTTAAAGAGCTCTGAGGGATGACAAAACAAGAAAAGTGAAAAAAGTTTGAAATTTATTTGGAAGTTTAAAAAATAGTTTCTACCTTTGCACTCGCAAAACAGAAAAAGGGGCTCGCCTCTTAAAGAGTTTTGAAAACAAAAGTTCATTGAAATATTTAAGGAAGTAGCAACAAGATAAGGGTACAAACAATATGTACAACTATCAATTCCTGACCCTAAAGCAGTGATGCTCGGGGGTCGAGATTTTATAATCAGGTCAGGATACAAAACACTTTTATTATTATGTCATTACCGATTTTCGGATCGATAAAAGATATTTTTACTATGGAGAG
>CAYJLY010000002.1:91235-94770 GCA_964371385.1 uncultured Rikenellaceae bacterium | reverse complement strand
GGACGCAAAGCGTCTTTTATGATTCATCTCCGCAGGTTTGCCTTTTGAGGCGACACTGGGTGTACTGCTCCCATGCTAGGGAAAGGAGCAGGGCTCCCGTGGGGAGTGTCGCCCTGCTGTGGTTTATCTGTCCCTTATGATTGTTTGTGACTTTTCTTTTTATGGTTTCGTTGTTGCCGAAGTCCGGTTTCGCAGGTGCTCAACGCGTGGTCTTCTGCAATCCCCTTTAGCCAAGGATGGTTTTTCTTTTTCTTTGTCTCTCACAAACCACCGCTGCTAGTGATTATTACTGCTGCAGTAGGCATCCTTGGTGGGTGTCACGGCTGAGGAGTTCTTTTTCGAGCAGCTGCCAGAGGCGTTCGTTGCGCACTAGGCCCCATGGGTGCCCTGCGTGGTAGCGAGGAGGTGCCTCGCCTGCAAAACGCTCGACTATTAGGTCTTCGCGTAGGCGTTCGAGTATGTCGGCAAATAGCTCTATGTACTCTTCCAGTGAGTAAAAATGAAACTTCTCGGGCTCCTCAAGGTACTGCTGTGCCATAGGAGTCCCTTTAAATAGCTGTAGTTGGTGGAATTTTATTGTGTCAAGGGGTAGAGAATTTATTATGGCGGTCTGTTCAACGAGCATCTCGCGACTTTCGCCAGGGAGACCCAAAATAAAATGTCCACCCACTCTGATGCCTCGTTGATGGGTTGCCTCGATGGCTTTGCGTGCCACCTCAAAGGTGTGTCCGCGGTTAATTTCCAGTAGCGTTTTATCGTGCACCGACTCCACGCCATACTCAAGTGCGAGATAGCAACGCTTGGAGAGTTCGGCGAAATAGTCCAACTTCTCATCGTCCACACAATCGGGGCGTGTGCCTATAATTAGCCCTATGACCTGCGGATGGTTGAGGGCCTCTTCATAGAGCACCTTTAGTTCCTCTAGCGGGCGATAAGTATTGGAAAAAGCCTGAAAGTAGGCTAGATACTTGGTCGCCTTGGCATAGCGACGAGTGTGAAACTCTATGCCCTCGTTGATTTGTTGGGTAATGCTCTTTTGGGGGTTGCAGTACGAAGGGTTGAAAGCCTCGTTAAGGCAAAAAGTGCATCCGCCCGTGCCCACCGATCCATCGCGATTGGGGCAGGTAAACCCTCCGTTGATGGTTACTTTTTGTACCCTCTCGCCAAAGAGGGCGCGAAAGTGGGCTGAATAGCTTTTATATAGTACTTTCTTATCTGACATTATAAAAAAAACGGTTATGAAAATTTAATGGTCTTCGCAGGCGAAATCCTACCCACAACAAAGCTAGGAATCAGTGTGAAGAGAAATACTGCCCCTAGAAGCACCCCGTTGAGCACGACCATCTCCACCACATCCACCCCCACGGGCAGGCTCTCGACCATATAATGCCCAGGGTCCATCTTGATTAGAGCCCCGAAATGTTGCAGAGTTAAAAGCAGCCCCGCCGCTGCCAGCCCATAGCCTACCCCTTGCATGCTTACCCTCCACGAGAGGCGGAAAAATACCGTTCGTAGAGCACCATTGCGCATGCCCATGCTCTTGAGCACCCCGATTGAGTGGGTCTTCTCGAGTATTAAAATCAATACCGCCCCAGCCACATTAAAACCTGCCACCGCAAGCATAATCACCAACAGTAGCTGCATATTGCCGTCCAACATTCCCAGCCAATCGTAGATCACGCTGTGGCTCTCCTTGGTGGTGGTGAGTATCAGGGGGTCGTCTATAAAATCTGCCTCGAATCTATCCAAGAGTTCATCTTGGGTGACACCCTTTGAGGCTATAATGCGATAGTGCTCCGCTTTTTTGGGGCTGATTCCTCGTAGGCCGTTGGCAAGGGAAAGGGGGATAAAAGCCACCCTCTCTTGGCTCTCGCCAAGGTGAGTGGTATAGATAGCCTGGAGAGTGAGAGGGATCTTAATAGGCGTAGCGCTCAGTAGTAGCGCCTCTATTTTATCGCCCACCTTAGCACCAAGTTTGCGGGCGAGACCCTCGCTGATAATCACCCCGTTGGTGTGAGTTTGGTTATTGCTTTGCCCTTGAGACTGAGCGAGAGATTGCCCCTGAGATTGCCCCTGAGATTGGGCGAGCGAAAATTCACCCTCTATAATATATTGTGCAAGCTCCCCGCTAGGGAAAAACGAGTCCACCCCCAGTAGTTCAACCCCTCCCATAGAGCCTGAAGAGTCGGCGAAGGTGGCAAAAACAGAGGTGGTGGGGTATACATGGGAAATATAGTGGTGAGATGTGAGAGTATCCCTAAATCCCTCGCTCACAGAGAGTGTCTCGCTGGAGCTAGAAGAAGAATAGCCGCTAACAATTCCGTCGCTGGCAATCATTCGCAGGCGCTCATCCACACTGCTCTTGAAACCCGTAGTGATAGACGAGGCTATGGTGATCACCGCCACCGAAAGCGCCACCGATAGTGTGGCAACCCTAGAGCCCGTGCGCACTGTGCCCAGTGTAGCGTCTTGCATAGGGTCGTGTTTATTGTCTTGGGAGCTGCGGTTTTTAGAGCGCTTGCCTCGCCATCTCCCGCAGAGTATGTTAATAATATTGCTACTCACTTCTGTAAAATTGCCTTTAAGGAGGGTTTAATTCAAGGGCTAAAGATAGTGATTTTAGTGGGAAATCGCCCCAAAGTATTTATTTTTTGCATAATAACAAAATTATCTCTACCTTTGCGGGCTCTATGCGAAGTGTCGATGCCTAATGGTTTGCCAACCTCTTTAGGACGAAGTTGCAGAAACTATGTTGCTACAACATAAGGGATGTATCCCTAGTGCAATAACAAAACGACACAGGTACATAGATTAAAAAATAATTTAATACACACAAAAAACAATGGCAACTAAAATTCGTTTGGCACGTCACGGTAAAAAGAACTACGCATTCTATCACATCGTTGTGGCTGATAGCCGCTCTCCACGTGACGGTCGTTTCATCGAGAAAATCGGAACCTACAATCCTAACACCAACCCTGCAACTATCGAACTAAACTTCGAGCGTGCTCTTTACTGGGTAGGTGTGGGTGCTCAACCAACTGATACTACTCGTTCTATTCTTTCTTACCAAGGCGTTATGATGATGCATCACCTTAATGGCGGTGTTCGCAAAGGTGCTCTTACAACTGAGCAAGCTGACGCTAAATTCGAGAAATGGATGAGCGAAAAAACTGCTAAAACCGACGCTAAAAAAGCTGCACTAGCTTCCGCATCTGCAAAAGATAAAGCGGAGCGCGCAACTGCCGAAACTAAAGTTAAAGAGGCTAAAGCTGCTGCTGTAGCTTCGAAACTTGCTGAGGCTGCTAAGGCTGCCGCTGCTGAAGCTGCCGAGGCTGCAACCCAGGAGGCTACAGAAGAAGCAACCGAGGAAGTAGCTCCAGAAGCTGCTGCTGAGTAATCTTACAGCTTTTTAAAGCTAAATACCTAAGACACATTCCAGACTATGGAGTGTGTCTTTTTTTTGGCGCGAGCTTTCGCTTGCGAAGATAAATAATTGCCCAGTGCGGGCACGCACCAACCAGACGAGCGCACC
>CAYJLY010000002.1:84650-91135 GCA_964371385.1 uncultured Rikenellaceae bacterium | reverse complement strand
CCGCGTAAGCTGACACCCCGCGTAAGCTGGCACCAAAATTTCAAAAGTCTTTGGATATCCACACATTATTACTATCTTTGTTCAAATTAACAAAACTGTATACTAACAAAACATGTCCACAAATAAACTCAAACCAAAGTACATCTTGATTCTGGTGCTACTGCTGTTGGTGTTGGACCAAACAACCAAGATATTGGTGAAGACCAATATGTCCCTTGGTGAGCATTTTAGCGTCTTTGGAGACTGGTTCTATATTTATTTCATTGAGAATGAGGGCGCTGCCTATGGCATGAAGATTTTTTCAAAGTTGTTTCTTTCGATATTTCGCATAGTTGCTATTGGGGGTATAATCTACTATTTGGGGCGTTTGTTGCGTGGGGGTGCACCTCGCGGGGTGCTCATTGCCTTTGCATTTATACTAGCGGGAGCTGTGGGCAATGTACTAGACTCGGCTTTTTATGGCTTGATTTTCTCGGAATCTACCACCTCGAGCGTTGCTACTTTGACCTCTTTTGGCGAGGGCTACACCTCGTTTTTGCATGGAAATGTAGTCGATATGCTCTATTTTCCAATTATCGAAATAGACAAAATGCCCGATTGGGTGCCTTTCATTGGGGGTGAACCCTATACTTTCTTTAGTCCTATTTTCAATATTGCCGATAGTTATTTGACTTGTGCAGTGTTGTATTTGATAATTTTTCAGAGGAAATTTTTTAGTGACAAAGACCCTAAAAATACGCTAAAACAAAACTAATGATGATGCAGGAGATTATTCAACCCATACCAGTGGAGCAACTGGAGAGCGAACTGCGTGATGAGTTTTTTTGGAGAGACACCAATAAGGCTAGCAATAAAATATATGTGTTTCGCGCCCATCAAGCCCCCGCTTTAATGAAAGAAGTTGGGCGCCTCAGAGAGCTTGCTTTTCGTGATGCAGGAGGTGGAACAGGATGCAGTGTGGATATTGATGCGCTGGATTTGGCTGAGGATGGCTACCAGCAGATGATAGTGTGGGACCCCGAGGCGAGAGTTATTGTGGGAGGCTACCGCTTTATAGTACCCAGCGAGACGAACCAAAAAATCTCTACGGAACATTATTTTGAGTTTAGCGAGCAATTTAGAAATGAATATCTGCCTTGGACCATAGAATTGGGGCGTTCGTTCGTGCAGCCCGACTATCAAGCAAAGGCTCGCTCGAAGTCAATTTTTGCTTTGGACAACCTTTGGGATGGCCTGGGAGCGTTGGTTTTGCGTTATCCGCAGATGAAATATATGTTTGGCAAGGTGACCATGTATGGAGAGTATAACTCTGAAGCTCGCAATATGTTGATCTATTTCCTTCGCAAACATTTCCCCGACAATGAATCTCTGATGACCACAAAATACCCCATCGAGATGAAAATAGACACCGAGGCTTTATCCAAAATTTTTGTGGGTGAGGACTTCAAAGAAGATCTGCGCATCCTCACCAAACAGATCAATCTTTTCTCGGAGAACATACCCCCTCTGATTAGCTCCTACATGAACCTATCGCCCACCATGAAGGTGTTTGACACGGCTCTGAATCCAGATTTTGGTAATGTCGAAGAGACAGGCATGCTCATAACGCTCGATGATCTGTATCTCGCCAAACGTGAAAGGCATATCCCCGAGAGCCTCTAGCAGAGAAATGGTAGTTAAGCTCAAATTAATTAGTGAACATAAAAACCTGTAAGTGAAGCTCTGCTTTCTTCTTTAAAATTAAATTTCGCCAGCCCCCGCCAAAAAACAATATCTTACCTTCAATAAACTTTCCGCCAAAAAAATACGACCCCGCATGAACATTCTAAAAAAAATTGATCCTTTTGTAATACTAATTATTCTAGTAATCTTTTTTGCCAAACTCTTCCCCGAGTTGGGAGTAGAACGCGACTGGGTGCACCCTTCGGCAGTGACCAAATGGGGTGTGATGGTGATTTTCTTTTTCTATGGCCTCAAACTCAACAAAGCCAAGGTCATGGAGGGTATCTCCAACTACCGCCTGCACATACTGATTCAGGTGATGACCTTTGTGGTGTTTCCCTTGATCATATGGCCTTTCATGCCCCACAAACCCGATGCGCTGTGGCTGGGAGTATTCTTTGTGGCGGCACTGCCATCAACCGTCTCGACCAGCGTTGTGATGGTTTCTATCGCGCGAGGCAATGTTCCTGCGGCGATATTCAACTCGTCGATTTCTAGCCTACTGGGGGTTGTGATGACTCCTGCATTGATGGGACTTTACCTGCGCAGCGATGTGGGAGCAGAGCCCATAGAGGTGGTGGTAGGTAAGCTACTGCTGCAAGTGGTCTTGCCCATAAGCCTAGGAATGCTTATGAACCGTTGGTGGGGGAAATGGGCTGAAAAGCATAAAATTGGGCTTAGGTGGTTCGATCAGATTGTGATTCTGACCATTGTGTGGAGCGCGTTTTGCGAGGGCTATCACCAAAAGATATTCTCGGCAGTGGGGCTGGATGAGCTCCTCAAACTAATGGGTGGCATGCTGGGGCTGTTTATTGTGAGTTTTGGTATGATATATATGGCGTGTCGCTGGATGAAGTTTTCGCGCGAGGACAAAATTACAGCCACGTTCTGCGGTTCAAAGAAATCTCTTATTCACGGCTCGGCAATGATAAAGATCCTTATCACCGACATGAAATTCATAGGGGTGATGCTGCTGCCGTTGATGCTTTATCACGTGATACAGCTGGTGTTGGTGAGCATACTATCTAGCTATCTCAATCACCAAGACGACAAGAGAATAGCGCGCGAGAAAGCGGAATTAGAGAATAAAACTATCTAAAACAACTTTACTATACAGGGTGTTATCCCCTTGGCAATGAAATTTAGTTCGACCATCACAAATGAAGAAGTTTCGGCGCTTGAGAAACTAGAGTTCTCGGGCAAGATTCTTGTGGTCAACTCTGCTGAGACTATGCTCAAGGCCTACGAGATATTAAAGGGAGAAAAATACCTTGGCTTTGACACCGAGACTCGACCTGCTTTTCGTAAAGGATTGGTCTATAAACTGGCTCTTGTGCAACTCTCGACTGCCTCCCATTCGCTTTTGTTCCGTCTGCAGGCTCAGAATCTTTCGCCTGAGATTAAAAGTATACTCGAGGATAAAAAGGTACTGAAGATAGGTGCAGCCCTGCGTGATGATGTATCTACTCTGCAAAAATCACAGGGCAAGATGAATCTTGGAGGCTTTGTGGATCTGCAGAACATAGTCCATCAATGGGGCATACAAGAAAAGAGTGTCAAAAAACTATCTGCCATAGTTCTTGGAGGCAAAATCAGCAAGGCACAACGTCTAAGCAACTGGGAAGCAGCTCGATTGACCCATTCACAGATGGTCTATGCTGCCACGGATGCATGGGTGTGCCGTGAGATTTACTTAAGGCTAGTTCAAGAAACCGACCCTAATAATATTAATCTAGGATAATAAAATAGTTTCACTGCTATTTGGGGTTAATTTAGGCATATTTTCCTCTTTTTTCGCTTAGATAGCACACTATCCGTACAAAAATACAGAAAAAGTCTACTCGAAATCACCTTCCAAATAACGATAAATCAGTTTTTAGAACTATCCTTAAAACTTCCGCCCCTATGAATAATATCACTGCTGCCATAAAATCACTGTACCCCGTGAGCGATGCCGCTATGGATGCGCTACTGGAGTGTTTTGTTGAGCATCGTTTCGCTAAGCGTGAGCTAATTATTCGTGGCGGGCAGCTCGATCGTAGGGTCTATTTTATTGAACGTGGCATCACTCGTTCCTACTGCATTATCGATGGTAATCAGACCACCACGTGGTTCTCGAAAGAGGGTGATATCACCTTTGGGTTGTTGGATTTATACAGAGGCGAGGCGGGTTTTGAGTATGTCGAAACTCTTGAAAAGACCATCGCCTATTCTATTAACATAGAGCAGCTCAACGTGCTCTATACCCAGCACATAGACATAGCTAATTGGTCGAGAGTGATACATCAGGAATGCATACTATCTTTGCAGCTCACTCGCATAGACCGACTTACGCTTAGTGCCGCCAAGCGCTACGATAAACTCCTTAGTGACTGGCCCGAGCTACATTCGAGGGTAAATCTAGGTTACATAGCCTCCTTTTTAGGTATCACCCAACCTACCCTGAGCAAGATCCGCAGCGAGAGGGGCTTTTAATTTCCGTTTTTTTTATGTTGTACGAATGATTTTCATCTATATTAAAAAATAGGTGCATTTTTCTTCGCACCTTTGTATTTGCTATGCGGGCGACTGTGGGCATCGGTTTTGCGAGAGATAAATAATTGCCCAGAGCGGGCACGCACTAGCAGGGCGACACTCCTCACGGGAGGTGCGAGCCGCACGGGCATTGGTTTTGTGAGAGATAAATCGTAGAAGACGCTCTGCGTCCCCCGTGCGGTGCGCCCTGAAAGCTGGAGCAGCGGTGGTTTGTGAGAGACAAGTCATAGAAGGCGCTATGCATCCTAGCGGGGCGACACTCCCCCGGGGAGCCCTGCTCCTTTTCCTAGCATGGGAGCAGGACACCCAGTGTCGCCCCAAAAGACAAACAAAAAAGAACACCCCTCCTCGGTTAAAGAGCCTGAAACAGGCTAAAAATAAGATTTCCAGCTGTTTTCGGGGATTTAACCAAAAAGAAAAAAGCTAGGGTAAACTAAAGCTCGAGCTAAACAATTAGCCGAGCGTACCGTGCCCTACACGAAAGAAAACATAGCAAATAGAAATAATTAATTACCAAGTGCGAACACGCACCATTAAACCCAAATACAATTATGCAAAACACGATTCAAAAAGAACGCAACGTCTGGATAGACCTGCTCAAGGTAATCGCCATCTTTATGATGATTGCCGTCCACTGCACCGACAATGTGACCCCCGAGCAACGTTCGGAAGGCTGGTACAACCTATGGGGCTCGATCTACGGCTCATTGATGCGTCCTGCAATACCACTGTTTATTATGGTCACAGGAGTGTTGTTGCTGCCCGTTAAGATGGAGACAACGCAATTTTATCGCAAGAGACTAATGAGACTAGTGATACCATTTTTGGTGTGGTCGCTCTTTTATAATCTTTTCCCTTGGATAACGGGTCTTTTCGGTTTGGAGCCTAACGCAATTAATATGTTCTTTGCGTGGGTTGATCCTTCTCAAAGCCTTGGTGATGCAATGCACGCAATAGCAATGATACCTTTTGGATTCTCTTACTATGCTGTTCAGATGTGGTATGTCTTTGCACTGATAGGCATCTATTTGTATATGCCTGTGTTCTCGGCGTGGGTGAAAAACTCATCGAAAAAGGAGCAAAAAATCTTCCTATGGATCTGGTTTATAACCCTTTTTATTCCCTACCTACGTGAGTATGGGGTGCCACTTTTTGGATTGAACATGGAGAAAGGTCTCTGGGGTGTGTGTTCGTGGAATGAGTTTGGGATGCTCTATAGCTTTGCGGGCTTTAATGGCTTCCTGCTTTTGGGTTATTACCTAGTGCAAAACCCTATTCGCTGGGGTGTGGGCAAGATGTTGGCTGTTTTTGTGCCTATGTTTGCTGTGGGATATTTTGTTACTCTTTATGGGTTTAAGACCATCACTGCCGATCCAACTTCTTCGGTAGAGATGGTGGAGTTGTTCTTTACTTATTGCTCGCCCAATGTTCTGTTTTTGAGCCTACCTATTTTTGTATTTGCCCAACGAGTGAAAATTACATCGCCCCGCACCAAGGCTGCACTAAAGAGCCTTTCGGTTTGTACTTTCGGTATTTGGATGTCGCATTATCTTTTCCTAGGGCCTGTTTATGAACTTTTGGCGCAAATTCCTATGCATACTATGGTGCGCATGGTGGTGTGTTCTATCGTGTTGTTGCTTGTGACTTGGGGCTTTGTTGCTCTAGTGCTTCGTGCAGGCAAAATAGGTAAATGGATAATGGGCTAGGGGTCAGCAGCACAGGCAATCATTTGACTCGAACTGTGTCTTTGAAGAGTGCGAGTTGTGCGGGCAATGGCTCCGTGAGAGATAAATAACTGCTTGTGCCGCAGGCACAGACGGGCGCGCCGCCCCCACCGGGGCGATCGTCTTTAACTAAAGTTAAACCCGCTCTTTAGCCCCGTGCGGCACGCCCTAGCGATCAAACAAAAAAGAAAACCCTCCTTGGTTAAAGAGCCTGAAACAGACTAAACAAGAAAATTTCCAGCTGTTTTAAGGGGTTTAACCATAAAGAAAAAAGCTAGAGCAAACATAAGGGACAGATAACCCAATGCAGGGTGTACGCTCCCCCGCGCGGGAGCCCTGCTCTCTGAAGAGGCAGGACGCCCACTAGCGCACGCCCCAAAAGATAAACAAAAAAAGAAAACCCCTCCTTGGTTAAAGAGCCTGAAACAGACTAAAAAAGCAGATTTCCTGCTGTTTTAAGGGGTTTAACCATAAAGAAAAAAGCTAGAGCAAACATAAGGGACA
>CAYJLY010000002.1:43122-84550 GCA_964371385.1 uncultured Rikenellaceae bacterium | reverse complement strand
TGAAGTAAAACTCCTACCCTGCACAAAACAAAAAACTCATGAATAAAATCCTAACACCCACCCCGCGCATAGGCTTTGTGGATGCGCTACGAGGCTTTGCTATCGCTGCAATTTTTCTTATCCACACTTCCAACCATTTCCTCTACGATGTTTTCCCTGAGTCGAATTCGATGGATAAATGGCTGCGTGATATGTTGTACTTCCTTTTTGAGGGTAAGTCCTACACTATTTTTGCGCTACTCTTTGGCTTTACTTTTGCTCTTCAGATGGAGAGTCATCGCCGCCGCACGGGAAACGATTTTGCGGGCACTATGCTCAAAAGACTTGCGTGGTTGGGAGTGTTCGGGGTGTTTAACGCAGCTTTTTTTGCTGGAGGCGATCCTTTGGTGTTCTACGCGTTGGCTATGCTGCTGGTGGTGCCCATGAGGTGGTTTTCCAATAAGGCTCTAATGATAATTGGAGTGATATTACTCTTGCAGCCGCTCGATCTGCTCAACTACTTCACTGGGCTGTGGGGCGAAAATTACTATGTGCCCTATGCAAAAATGAGCGAAGTACTCAACTCGGGCGAACTACTGCCCACGCTTTGGGCTAATATCACTTGGGGTCTCAAGGGGTGCTTGCTGTGGGCTTTCGAGGAAGGACGTTTCGCTCAGACCCTAGGGCTATTTTTGATGGGTATGCTGTGTTATCGAGTGGGGGTGTTTAATGATACTCGAAAATGGAGTCGCCATCTGTATTATTTCGTGGTGCTTACATGTGCACTGTTTTTGGTTAAGACCTATTTGTTTGCCTTTGCGGTTCATTATTATAATCTTGCTTTTGCGCTCACGCTGGTGACTATAATCGCTCGTTTGTACGAGCGTTTTCCTAGCGGAAGGCTATTTAGTATGCTTGCACTGTATGGTCGCATGAGCCTCACGAATTTTGTAGCTCAGTCGATTTTCGGGGCACTACTATACTACCCTTGGGCGCTGCACCTAGCTCCACAGATGGGGGTGGGCGTGAGTTTGGCGAGCACAGTGGTGCTGATAGCCCTGCAAATTGCCTTTAGTGCATGGTGGCTCAAAAGCCATAAACGAGGCCCACTCGAGGGTTTGTGGCATCGCTTGTTACGTGCTCGCACAGGGCGATGATTTAGCCCGAAAAGATATTATTCGAATTAAATCATTGCTACTCCACCCCGGAGTGTAGCTGGGCGCCCAGCCGAACAGACCGTAATTAAATTACAAGAGCCCACTGAAAAACCTTAGGTTTTTAAGTGGGCTCTTGTTTTGCTTGTTTTACAAAGACTAGATGTCTTGCTCGCGTTGCATAGCGGTTACGTAGATAGCCTTAGCGCGTGCTAGACGGTTTTTAACCGATGGCTTTGTGAAGAATTGGCGAGCGCGAAGTTGCTTAACAACACCAGTTTTTTCGTATTTACGTTTGAATTTCTTAAGGGCTCTTTCGATAGGTTCGCCCTCTTTTACTTGCATGATAATCATAGCTATTTCTTTTTTTGAAGTTTAAATTTTGAGTGAGAATCAAATGTTTCTCTTAGTTTTCCGTGCTGGTTTTAGGGTATGCCACGGTGTCATACTCAATGTAGGGGGCAAGTTGTCGTGCCTCCTGAGGTGTTAATATGTCTCGCTTTGTTAATTGCTGATAGTTAACTATAACTCCTTTCATTTTAATGCCTTGTGCTATCCGATGGGCCATGTTGGCGCTTATGTACGGGTGGGCTTCAAGTGCGTTTTGGGTGGCAAAGTTAATACTTATTTTGCGAATTTCCATAGTTTTAAGCAAAATTTTATTACCTAATTCCCCAATAAGCTCCTGTGCGAGGCTGGTAGGGATGCTGGAAATCTCGCGAAGTTGCTCTATGGACACAAAACCACCGAGTCGCTCCCTGTACTCCACAATAGCTCGGGCGCGCCTCTGGCCTACATCGGTGAGTCTGGTGAGTTCATCAACGCTGGCGGTATTTAGCTCCACGGGGGCATCCCACTTTGCTTTTCTCTCTGCTTTTTGGGCATCCCACATTGCTTTGCGCTGCTCCCATGCTCTTGATCGTTGCGCTTTGAGGCTGTCTGCGGCGGTGGCGAGTGAATCCTTTAGGTGCAGCTGCCTTTGCCCCCAATGAATCAAGGATATATCAGAGCACTGCCCGCCACCCTCGGCTTTACTCAACAGCCACACCACACCCATCCCCAGCAGCAACAAAAGCAGCAGAGGCAAGAAATATCGCTTTGTAAAATCGTTTTGCATGAGGAGCGTGTGTTAAAATTGGGTGAATATCTAAAAAAATCACTACTTTTGCAGTCTGATTAATACTGCATAAACCCTAAAATTCCCCTCACAAATATACACAAAATGGAGCTAATCTCAAAAATCCAAGAACTCAAGAAAAAGCATAACGCCATTATCCTCGCCCACTACTACACCACGGGCGATGTGCAGGACCTTGCCGACTTTGTGGGCGATTCGCTGGCGCTGGCACAAAAGGCTGCCACCACCTCGGCCGATGTTATCCTTTTTGCGGGAGTGCATTTCATGGGCGAAACGGCCAAAATACTCTCGCCTCAGAAGACTGTCCTTGTGCCCGATATGGAGGCTGGATGTTCGCTAGCAGATAGTTGTCCCGCTGATGAGTTCAAGCGATTTGTCGAGGCTCACCCCGACCACACTGTTATCTCTTATGTGAATACTACGGCGGCAGTGAAGGCTCTCTCGGATATTATTGTGACCTCGTCCAATGCCGTGGAGATAGTGAGCAGTCTGCCACAAGACGAGAAAATTATTTTTGGTCCCGATCGTAATCTAGGGGCTTATGTCTCAGCCCAAAGCGGACGTGAGATGCTACTGTGGGATGGCGCGTGTCATGTGCACCAAGAATTTTCGCTGGAGCGCATCTTGGAGCTAAAAAACCTGCACCCCGAAGCTAAGATTTTGGCACACCCCGAGTGTAATCAAACCATTTTGATGGTTGCCGATCATATAGGTTCAACTGCGGCGCTATTGAATTTTTCTAAAACAGACAATGCGCAAAAATACATAGTGGCGACCGAGAGCGGTATTATTCACCAAATGCGCCTGAGTTCACCCGCAAAAGAATTTCTTGCCGCTCCGCCGCTTGATAGCACCTGTGGCTGCAACGACTGCGCTTATATGAAGCTCAATACTCTTGAGAAGATTGCCAGCGCGCTAGAGAATCTTTCGCCTGCCTTGGAGATGGACGAGCCTTTGCGCGAGCGCGCCGAGCATTCTATCCGCCGCATGTTAGAGATTTCCGCCCAGTTAGGACTAATCTAGGGTGCAGGTATGCATTCGGCAACGGTGAAGGTGCTACCGCCTATGAAAATAAGGTCGTGGGGCGATGCGAGTTGCTTTGCGCGCTCTAAAGCCATGGGCACACCGCCTTCAGCGCGGGTGCAAACCTCGCCTGAGAGCCCTCGCTCTGCTGCCATTTGAGCTAGAATCTCTGCATCCATGGCTCGCGGGATAGAGCTTTGGGTGAAAATATAGTGAGCATCGGGGGGGAGTAGGGCGAGCACGCCCGAGATGTCTTTGTCTCCCACCATAGCCAATACAAAATATAACTTAGAGTAGTTCATTTTCAGGAGTTGCTCCACCACAAGGCTGACGCCCGCCACATTATGCGCGGTGTCGCACAGTATCATTGCGCTAGCTTGATCGCCCTTGTGGAGTGTTTCCCAACGACCACGTATCGTAGCTTTGGCGAGCCCTGCGAGCAGCTGCGAGTGAGAAAACTTAAATCCCTGCTCGCGCAAAATATCAATAGAGGCAAGAGTAGTTACAAGATTAAAGCGCTGATAATCACCTAGTAATCCTAGTGTGACGTCAGAATGCGAATTGTCTCTTAATGTGCACACTCGAAATCCTCCCTCTACACTTGTGGCACTATACAGAGAGTCTGCAAAAATCAAAGAAGATTCTCGCTCCCCAGCCGTATGTTCGAAAATAGGCGCACTCTCAGCATCCCTTTCGCCTATGACCACGGGGCAGTTGTTTTTGATAATTCCTGCTTTTTCGAGAGCTATCTCACCGATAGAGGAGCCTAGTAAATCCGTGTGGTCTAGGGCGATATTGGTGATAATGCTCAGGATGGGGTTTACTATATTGGTGCTGTCTAGTCTGCCTCCCAAGCCCACTTCGACTATGGCAAAATCCACCTCAGCGCGGGCAAAGAAATCAAAAGCCATAATGGTTGTGACCTCAAAAAACGAAAGACTATGCGAGAGGATATAATCGCGGTTGGTCTGCGTGAAATCAATCACCTCTTTTTGAGAAATCATCTGCCCGTCGACCACCATACGCTCTCGGAAATCCCGCAAATGGGGCGAAGTGTAGAGCCCAACGCTAAAGCCAGCCTCGCGCAACACACTATATAGCATGGCGGATGTAGAACCTTTGCCATTGGTACCTCCCACGTGGATAACACGCAGGCGGGTGTGAGGGTTGGAATTGTGGGCAGCGAAGCTCAGGGTGCTTTCAAGGCCAGGTTTATACGCGCAAAGCCCCTCTTTGGTGAATTGGGGCAGCCTTGAGAAAAGAAAATCGATAGTTTCTTTGTATTTTTTGTCCATCGTAATTTTTTGGGAGGGAGACCCCTCGAGCATCCATGAAGTAGAATTAGGGAATCCAGCAAATTTCCTCTTCGCCTGTTTTCGCTACCATGCCTCGTGAGAGTGCATAGAGATAGTCCGAGAGGCGGTTTATAAAACGCAAGACATCCTCGGGAACTTCCATTCCTGCCTCAGCGACCGCTATCATCTCGCGTTCCGCTCTGCGGCACACTGTGCGACACACGTGTGCTTGCGCTCCGCCCGAAGCCCCAAGAGGTAGTGTGAAATATTTTAATTGAGGCAAGCCGTCCAAGTGAGCGTCTATCCATCCCTCTAGTCGCTGTGGGTGCTTAGTGGTGATTTGTGGTAGTTTAGCAATAGTGGCGTCCTCGCTGGCGAGAATTGCCGAGCAATCCATCACTCGCGATAGTATCCACTCTAGCTGCTCCTTGATGGCGGGAGTGCTCGCTGGGGTGGCATGTAGAACCCCGATATGGGCAGTAAGCTCATCCAAAGTGCCATAGGCGCTAAGACGAGGGTTTGTTTTGCTCACACGCGTACCTCCTACAAGGGATGTGGTGCCTTTATCGCCCGATTTGGTGTATATTTTCATTAGCGTTGGATGTTCTTTAGGGTTGGGTTTTCGTTGATAGTGTCGCTCTCGATTAGCCCGTCTCTCAAGCGGACTATGCGTCTGGCGTGTTGGGCAATATCCTCTTCGTGGGTCACAACAATCAGCGTGTTACCATTTTTATAGATATCCTCAAAGAGATACATAATATCTATGGAGGTCTTCGAATCGAGGTTACCTGTGGGTTCGTCGGCAAGGATGATAGAAGGGGTGTTAATCAAAGCACGTGCCACCGCCACCCTTTGGCGCTGTCCGCCTGAGAGTTCGTTGGGTTTGTGCTCCATGCGGTTGCCTAGCGAGACAATCTCAAGGGCCTCTTTTGCACGCTCTAGGCGTTTTGCTTTGCCCACACCCGCATAGATTAGGGGCATGGCAACATTCTCAAGCGCCGTAAAGCGCGGCAGTAGGTTAAAAGTCTGAAACACAAAGCCTATCTCCTTGCACCTCACGTCCGCTAGCTCGTTTTCGTCCATATGGCTAACGTCCGTGCCATTGAGCACATAGCTGCCCGAGGTGGGGGTGTCCAAACATCCTAGGATATTCATCAGTGTGGATTTTCCTGAGCCCGAGGGACCCATAATCGCCACATAGTCGTTCTTGTAGATCTTTAGATCCACACCCGCAAGGGCATAGACCATCTGTTCGCCAACTTGGTATTCTCGTCGTATATTATCTATTGATATTATTTCCATTGTAGGTGGTGTTGGGGGTGTGTTATCTTAGACGAATCACAGCTCCTGTGAGGGGTTGAGTTGTACGATATTTAGGGTTCATTTTCAGTAGGCTAGAGAGCTTCACGCCATAGACTTGGGAGATAGCGTGCATGGTTTGCCCAGCTTTAACCTCGCACGAGGGCGTGCTGCGATTGGTCGAGGACTTGCTCGAGAGGTAGATCATGCTACCCGCGGTGAGTTTGACTGCATGGGTGAGGTCGTTGTATTTTAGTATCTTCTTTTCGCTCACACCCGTGCGTACAGCCAGCGATGAGAGAGTTTCCCCTTTGATCACCTCCACGTATAGCGCGCCATTGTTTTTGCCGTAGCGTACTCCCGTGGGTTCGGGGCCTCGGTTGTCATAGGATCTTTCGGTGTCGGTGTTTTGGACTTTTTCCTTGCTTGAGAGGTCGTATTTGTGGAGTTTTTCTCGCTCAATGATCCAAATCAACAGGTTGGCATACTCGGGGTTGGTGGCATAGCCTGCGTTTTGAAGACCATTTGCCCAGCCCTTGTAATCCTCGGTAGAGAGTTTAAATAGTGAGCTGTAACGCTCGGAGCCAGTGAGAAACACAGAGTGATCGTGGAAAGACTCCTCGGGTGAGGAATATTTGCGGAAACATTCGTTCTTGGTGTCGTCGTCCTTTTGGTAGCTTTCGCCTTCCCATGAGCTGCCGCACTTAATGCCAAAGTGGTTGTTGGCATTCACTGCCAGCTCGCTGGATCCTGCGCCCGACTCCAAGATGCCTTGCGCTAGGGTAATGCTGGCTGGGATGCCATACTCTTTTGCTTTGCGCAGAGCGATTTTGCTGTATTTTTCGGCATATTGCTTATTGGATAGTTTCTCTTGTGAGCTGCTCTTTTGGGTGAGGGTTCCCAGCGCGAGCACTAAGAGGAGTAATTTGAATCTTCTCATAATTTATAGGTGTTATTTGCTAGAGCAAAGATAAATTATTATTTTTGTACAAACAAATACGATCCTATTTAAATAAACACCCACATGAAACTAATAGAACTGTGCGATAGCATCTTTAGCTCGGCAATTTCGACTTACCACCAATTTGACAATGTTGATCACCCCATGCCCACTCCCTTTGAGGCTGGAACTTTCGAGATGCTACTTTTCCATAAATGCTGGATAGACACTGTGCAGTGGCACTTTGAGGATATTATCCGTGAACCTTCGATCGATCCTGTGGAGGCTCTCGCGCTCAAGCGTCGCATAGATGCTAGCAATCAGGACCGCACCGACAAAGTGGAATTTATAGATAATTTTTTCCTCGATAAATTCTCTGGTGTTAGCCCCTTGGCTGATGCAACTCTCAATACCGAGACCCTTGCGTGGGCAATAGATCGTTACTCGATTCTGCATCTAAAGATTTTCCATATGCGCGAACAAACCCAGCGTGAGGATGTTTCCCCAGAGCATAAAACCTCGGTTGAGGCAAAATTAGATGTTCTCCTGGAGCAGCAAAACGACATGACTGTCTCTATCACCCAACTTTTGGAGGATATTGCCGCGGGGCGCAAAATTATTAAGACCTACAAACAGATGAAGATGTATAACGATCCGAATCTGAATCCTGTGCTTTACGCAAAATCTTAAGCCCCCTGTATTATTTAGCGTGAAAACCATACTTGTTATACGTGGTTCGGCCATGGGCGATGTGGCAATGACTACCCCCGTGCTAAGGGAGCTCACCGAGAGTTACCCAGATGCGAGAGTCGTGATGCTCACGCGCGAGTTTTTTCGTCCTTTTTTCTTTGGCATAGAGCGTTTTGAGTTGCATGATTTGCGCTTGAAGGGCGAGCATGCGGGGTTGAAGGGACTGTGGAGACTGTACCGTGAGCTTTGTGCTGCTTACAAAATAGATGTGGTGGTGGATCTTCATGATAAGATTTATTCCAAACTCCTGTTGCTGTTTTTTAGGGTGGGGGGCTATAAGTGTGTGAGCATCGACAAGGGCCGCGCGGGTAAGAAAGCCCTCACGCGAGCGAAAGATAAAGTGATGATTCAGCAAAAAACCTCCATCGAACGCTATGCAGATTGTTTTGCGGCGGTGGGCTTTCCGCTGAAAATCTCTAATCATTTCAAGAAATTCCAACGTCCTTTGCCTGATTTTATAGAACCATGCGATAAACTCATAGGCATTGCACCTTTTGCGAGTTTTGCGGGTAAAATAATGCCCACAGGGCTATTGGAGGGAGTGCTGAGTGAGATAGCGAAGAAATATCCCGATTATAAAATTATCATCTTTGGCGGAGGCGAAAGCGAGAGAGTAGAGGCAGAACGCCTAGAGAAAGAGCACACAAACGCCCTCAGCGCTATTGGTCGACTCTCCCTTGAGAGCGAAATGGATCTGATGGCGAACCTCTCCGTGATGATAGCCATGGACTCCTCGGCTATGCATCTTTGCTCCTTGGTTGGCACGCGAGTTGTGTCGCTATGGGGCGCAACCCATCCCCTTGCAGGCTTTTTGGGCTGGGGGCAGAGCTCGAGCGATGTGGTGCAGCTAGAGATGGACTGTCGCCCCTGTTCGGTCTATGGGAATAAACCCTGCCTGAGGGCTCAAGACGAACAATACAAATGCCTGGGTGACATAAAACCCGAAATGTTAGTCGAAAGACTCAAATTATAAGAACCCCTTTTTTTACCCCAAGTTGATATGAAAAAAATCCTTAGCCTATTCTCCTCGCCCCTTATGATGGCGATCTCTCTTGTACTATACATAATAGTGTTGGCAGCGGCAACCTTTATCGAAAAAGGTTACTCTACGGCAACTGCCAAGAGCTTGATATATAACAATCCCCTGTTTTTTGTTCTCAACGCCCTGATGGTGGTGAATTTTATAGCCATGAGCATCAAAGGGCGCATGATAGGCAATCGTCGCTGGGGAGTGCTTGTGTTGCATTGGGGTTTTGTTGTGGTGCTTGTGGGAGCGATGGTGACCTATGTTTTCGGACGCGAGGGTATCGTGCATATTCGCGAGGGTGAAACCAGCAATACTCTCCTAGATAATATGGGGCAACCCTTGGAGCGTTTGCCTTTTTCTATAACGCTCGATGATTTCAAGCTGGAGCGTTACAGCGGCTCTATGAGCCCTAGCTCGTTTGAGAGTTTTCTGACCATAGATGGAGAAAAGTATCATGCCTACATGAATAACGTTGTGCACTATGGCGCCTATCGCATCTACCAGTCTAGCTACGATCAAGACGAAGGGGGATCGGTACTTTCGGTAAATCGCGACCGCATAGGAACTCTGATTACCTATTTTGGGTATTTTCTTTTGACCATAGGCTTTCTGTGGGCAGCGCTAGGCAAGAAATCTCGATTTAGGGCACTGTTGCGATCACTTGGGGTTGTTGCTTTGATGCTAGGGTTTAGTGAACATAGCTGGGCACAAGACCAAACGCATGGTCATGGACATGCACACGCGCAAGGGCAAAATCAAACCCCACCAGCTAGCCTCGAGAGCCTTGCTGCTCAGGCACAGAAATATATAGAACTCTACAAGGCTCCAGATTCCATTGCCCATAAGTTCGCAAGCCTCCGTGTACAGAGTCATAAAGGGCGTGTGGAGCCCATAGATACCTATGCTCGCGAGTTGGTGCGCAAGATGAACGGCGATAATTCCATAGGCACTCTTTCGCCCTCGGCAGCTTTGATGGGTTGGATTTCACAACCCGAACTGTGGAGCTATGTCCCCATGATAGAGGTCAGTAGCGATAGACTGCTGAGCGAAATAGGTTTTAGGGGTGAGGGTGAATTGATCTCGTTTATGGATTTGATAGACCCCAACGGCGCCTACAAGCTTGATTCTATGGTTCAAGCGAGCTATGCTCTTCCACCCAATCAACGCAATAAATTCGACAAGGAGATTATCAAAGTCGACGAAAAAATAAATATCCTTAACGCCATCTTCCAGGGCGAGATGCTGCCTATTTTCCCCTTGGCAAGTGACCCTGCGGGCGATTGGTATTCGTCCGTGTCACCCGATTTTGCAGCAGCAGTCGCGGGTACTACTGATTCTACCGCCCTGCAACTCATGCCCATGCTCGTAGGGCAAATTAATAATGCCTCGCTTAGCGGTGATTGGGGCGATGTGGGGCGTGTACTCCACATACTGGATCTCTACCAACAGCGCAGAGCTAGCGGAGAGGGCTTCTCTCAAGAGCGCATCGATACGGAAATGCTCTATAACCGCCTGCAGATTTTCAAGTGGAATGGTTTTGGGTATATGACCCTAGGGCTACTGCTTATCATCTCGACCATTATCTCCTTGGTTACCGGGCGCAGGCTAAAGGGCTTGTTTATCGCCTTGATACTGCTCTCGGTGGTGATGTTCCTTGCGCAAAACGCTGCCATGGGCATGCGTTGGTATATCTCGGGGCGCGCTCCGTGGACTAATGCCTACGAGACTATGGTGTATGTGGGTTGGGCGTCGATGTTCGGAGGGCTGCTCTTTATGCGCCGCTCTCGCATGACCTTCGCCTTGGCGACTTTCTTGGCGGGAGTGATACTTTTTGTGACCAATCTTTCGTGGATGGACCCACAGATTACTCCCTTGGTTCCTGTACTCAAGTCCGCTTGGCTGGTGTCGCACGTGGGTGTTATCACTGCTAGCTACGGTTTCTTCGGTATAGCCTTCTTGCTTGGTGTAACTACCATGATACTCATGCTCCTTGGCAAGAAAGAGGCTCTGAATAAACAAATCCATGAGCTGGTGACCATCAACGAACTTGCTCTGTGGATAGGGCTTGCGCTGATGAGTGTGGGGACTTTCCTTGGTGCTATTTGGGCTAACGAGTCGTGGGGGCGTTACTGGGGTTGGGACCCCAAAGAAACTTGGGCGCTGATTACCATGATAGTGTACACCTTTGTGCTACATGCCCGCTTTGTGCGTGGTTTTAGAGGTGCTTATAGTTTCTCGCTAATGGCTGTTGTGGCTTTGGGCTCTGTGCTTATGACCTTCTTTGGTGTGAACTACTACCTCTCGGGTATGCATTCATATGGTGGCGATTCTGCCCCTCCAGCACTTAATATTATTTGGATAGTCTATGCTCTCATTGGGGTGCTGGCGTTGTTTGCTTATCGAAAAAGTAAAAATATTTAGGTGATAATTCTATCAAAAAAAGCAGGATATTTCAAAGCATCCTGCTTTTTTTTGCGGTGTGTGCACAAATGCAAGACGTCTTTATGATATATTTCTAACAGAACCGTTGCTAGTGCGGCTCGCACCTAACTTTTTTGCTCTATGCTAAGGATGTGTCTTTTTTGTTTAACTCTTTCTTGTGTTAGTTTTTGTGCTGATTAGTCGCGGGATTACCTGCGTTAAGTATCTTTGCGGTTTTGTGTGTTCAAGATGTGCGAACCACACAGGCAAAACACACTTGCAAAGAAATTATTGCAGGGCGTACGCTCCCCCTCCCGCGGGAGCCCTGCTCTTGGTTTCACTGCGAGCCTTGCCCCGCAGCGTACATCCTGACATTTTGGCAGGTGGAAATCTGCTGGCATAAATATTGTTGAAATTGAAAATAGAAAAACACAAATAATAACAAAAAAACAATAACGAATATGTCACAAACAAAAGGCGCTATCGGTGTTACCACCGAAAACATCTTTCCTATTATCAAGAAATTTCTTTATTCCGACCACGAAATCTTCCTTCGTGAGTTGGTGAGCAACGCTGTGGATGCCACAACCAAACTCTCAACCCTTTCGCGCCTTGGCGAGGCGAGTGGTGAGCTGGGCACACTTCAGGTGCGTGTTGAGCTGGACGAGGACAAAAAAACTCTGACCATCTCGGACAATGGAGTGGGTATGACTGCCCAGGAGGTCAATAAATACATCAATCAAATTGCTTTCTCGGGTGCCGAGGAGTTTATGGCTAAGTATAAGGATCAAAGCATTATTGGACACTTTGGTCTTGGATTCTATTCGGCATTTATGGTTGCTGAAAAAGTGGAAATCTTCACCAAGTCTCACAAAGCAGACGCTCCAGCCCAGCATTGGGTGTGTGATGGCTCACCTGAGTACACTCTTGAGCAGTGTGACAAAAGCAGTCGTGGTACTGACATCGTTCTACACATCGCACAAGATAGTCTAGAATTTGCAAGTAAGACGCGCATAGAGGGTTTGCTCAAAAAATACTGTTCTTTCCTGCCTGTGGAGATTGTTTTTGGCAAAAAGCAGCAGTGGAAAGACGAAAAATGGGTCGAAACCGATGAGGATAACCTGATCAACGACACCACCCCGCTGTGGACACAAAGACCATCGGAGATCACCCCCGAGCAGTACACAGAGTTCTACCACAAGCTCTATCCCATGGCAGACGAACCGCTATTTAACATCCACCTGAACGTGGATTATCCCTTTACCCTTACAGGTATTTTGTATTTCCCGCGCCTGAAAAATAACTTCGAGGTTCAAAAAAATAAAATCCAGCTCTACTGTAATCAAGTCTTTGTGACCGATTCGGTTGAGGGTATCGTGCCTGAGTTCTTGACTCTATTGCACGGGGTAATAGATTCTCCAGATATTCCGCTCAATGTGTCGCGTAGCTACTTGCAGAGCGATTCGAATGTGAAGAAAATCTCGTCGCATATCACCAAAAAAGTCTCTGACCGCCTTGTGGAGCTCTTCAAAGAGAACCGCGCGGACTACGAAGCGAAATGGGATGACCTTCGTTTGTTTATTCAGTATGGTGTGGTGAGCGAGCCGAAATTTGGCGAGCGGGTAGGGGAGTTTAGCCTGCTGAAAAATAGCGAAGGCAAGTACTTCACACTCGAAGAATATAGCTCTATCATTAAAGACACACAGACCGACAAAAACGGCAAGATAGTTCATCTCTACACCACTGATGCCACAGAGCAGCACTCTTTTGTGAGCGAGGCTAAGGCACAGGGCTATGATGTTTTGGTGATGGATTCACCCTTGGATGGACACTTTATTTCTTTCCTAGAGAATAAATTTACCGACTGGTCTTTTGTTCGCGTGGATGCCAATGTTGCATCTAGGCTCATCGACAAGGGGGCCGACGAGAGCATGGCTCTGAGCTCTGAGCAGCAAGAACAGCTTAAACCTCTGTTCACTGAACTGTTGCCAGTGGAAGAAAAAGTGAACTACACGGTGGAGTTCTCTGCCATGGGCGAGACTAGTGCACCCATTGTAGTCACACAAAACGAGTTTATGCGCCGAATGCGTGATATGAGCCGTGTTGGTGGCGGTGGCGGAATGAATTTCTATGGTGAGATGCCCGACAGCTACACGGTGATGGTTAATGGTAATCACCCTTTGGTGGTGCGCATGGTAGCTCAGTCTCAAAGTGAGCCAAGCCAAGCCAAGGCAGAAATGTCGCAGTTGGTGGACCTTGCCTTGCTTTCGGCTGGACTTCTTAAGGGCGAGAAGCTAAGCGAATTTGTTAAGCGAAGCATCTCAATGATTTAAGTGCGTGCCCGCACTGGGCAATGATATACACGGGTCATAAGACCCGGCAGGGCGTGCGCTTTCGCCCCGCGGAAGCCCTGCATTTTGCAAATGCCGTGCTCCGCAAGCGCACGCCCTGCTCTTCTTGCGAGGCGCAGTTAATCCCGCCGCTTTTGCCCTGAAAGCCAAACCAGTAAAGATAAATCTTAAAGAGACTTCACACCATAGCGAGCGAACCCACGGGGGTTCGCTCGCTCTTTTTTGATGGCTAAAAGGGAAAGTCGTAAAAAAATTGTACCTTTGCTAGGTATTATGCAAACAACACAGCAAACAAAGAAATTGAAAACACCCATTAAAATATTACTAGCCCTGTTGAGTGTGACGCTTTTGGGCTGCGGGGGGACTGCCACAACTCATGAGCATGCCCACTCGCTTAGGGTAGAAAATAAAAGCCTGAGAATCGAAAATGATAGCGTAAGGTTGGATCTGAATTACCCCGTGGTTGTGAGTTCTGATCACACTGAGTTTGATAAGGCCTTCAATGAGCACATAGAGAGCTTGGTGAAAAAACTTTCAACGCAAAGCATCGCTACCTCTCAAAAGGACGCTGACAACGCTTTTGAATCGACCCTTAGGTGGAATATGCACTATGGCGAGAAGATAGTGGCGCTTGAGTGGGGTGGCTTTACGAATATTGACAACTCTCCCAAGGGTTTTCATGGCGATTTCCGAGGAGTGGAACTCTTTGATACTCACAGTGGAAAACTGCGTGCGTGGAGCGATTTTATCGAGGACGGCGACGAGATTTTGGACATCATAGCCCGAGAGCTACAAGGCGAGCAGATTGCTATAGCGAAATCAAAGAAACTTCACCTTCCCGATTTCTTTACCATAGATTCATTGGTGCTCACGGCTGTCTATGCGGTTGGCACCCTAGCCTCCAGTGAGTTCGGCGAGATAGAGATTCCTATACCCTTGGAAGACCTAGATGGCGCATTGAAGCTAGAGGAGCTGGCTCCCGAAACTCTGTATCACGTAAAAAATCAATAAACTATTTCCTCTTTTTTAAAAGAACAGTAATGGAACAAAAAAATATCTTTCATCGAATATTAACCTATATCGCAGGGCATTTCTTGATACGCAATCTGATTTTTGCACTCACGATCATCATTTCTTTGGTGTTTGTGATAAATCTCGCTTTGGGGGTTTTTACTCGCCATGGTCAGCGACTTATTGTACCTGATTTGGAGGGTTTGAGCATAGCTGCCGCAAGTGATAGTGTTGCGGAGAATGAATTGCAGATCATAATTATTGACTCGATTTTTCTCAAGGGCCAAGCCCCTGGGGTGATACTCGATCAAAACCCCATGCCTCGTTCGACTGTAAAACAGGGGCGCAAAATCTTTGTTGTGATCAATGCCCAGCAACCTCGCCAAGCGCCCATACCCCATGTGGTGGGTTATTCGCTGCGTCAGGCAAAGAATATGATAGAGAATAGCGGCTTTGGGATAGAAAAAATTGTCTATCGCACAGATAATGCCACCAATAACGTGCTCGCTCAGAGCTACCAAGGAACCAATATAGACAGAGCGGGGCAGATCAAAGCGACCCTAGGTTCGAATGTGACGCTGGTGGTGGGGCGTAACTCTAAAGCTCCCCTACCGCAAGTGCCAAAACTAGTGGGGCTAACACTCGCAGAGGCGAAAAGCCGTCTGTGGGAGGTAGGGCTGAATGTGGGTGAGATACGTGGTGACGACAGTGTTGAAGAAGGCTTTGAGAGCCGCGCTAGAGTATATAAGCAGGTGCCCAATCAACTGTCGCGCAGTGATTTTGGAGCCAAAATTAGGCTGTATATTACTGATGATACAAAGAAAGTGAAATCTGGCTCCAAGCAATCTGATGCCCAGGCTCGTGAGTTTGTGGAACTCGATAGTGTGGTGGTAGAAGAGATACAAGAGGACTCTATCGCCAATCGCACGATGGAGGAATTGATGCAGTAGAATATCAGGTAGAGATTTGAAATAAACGAAGCATGAAACACGTAATCACCAAAATTCTTGTAAGCCTTGTATTTGCCCTAGCGGTGGGCACCCTGCAAGCCAAACCACCCAAGGCGTCTGGGGCGATTAAATACGAGGATGTTTCCACCGAGATAATCTCAACTATTGCTCAAATGATTCATAGTGAGCGATATACCGTATGTTTAATTGGTGGTCAAGAGGAACTTAATTCAGCGGTAAAAGCTATCCGTGAGGAGAGTGATTTTTCTAGGGTCAAAAATGTATATCAGATCTCTGATTTTGAGAACTATGTCGAAAATGTGCTTACTGCACAAGATTCTAGTTATCAGCAGATGGATGAGAATCTTCTGAGGAATTTGACTAATACTGTAATCGAGGCATTCACATTTCAATTAGATGCAAGTGATGATGGAGTAGTTTTTATGGCTCTCACGAATTTATATGAGTATGTAAAGCTATTTGTTGATGAATCCCTAAAAAAGCCTATGCTTCATCTATATGATTTTGGAGGGAAGTATAATATTGCGATTGTCTATACACCTCTGGAAGATGGAATTGTATCGGCTCAAGGAAGATTGACACTCCAAGGCAAGAAGCTCTATGAAGACGATTCGTTGCTAGAATATTTGAGGGTAAAGATGACTTTGATAAAATAAAAAATAGTTAATATAATGAAAGAATACACAAAAAGCGAAATAGAAAACCAAGTGCCTACGGTTGAGGATGTTGACATGGAAATGGAAGAGAGCGAGAGTGAGATGTTTGAGCATTTCACAGTGGTGGCTGATGCGGGGCAGGGGCTGCTGCGCATAGATAAGTTCTTGCACACCAAGCTGATGAATCGTTCGCGATCGAAAATTCAAGCAGCTGCCGATTCAGGCACTATCCTGGTAAACGGCAAACCCGTCAAAGCGAGTTATAAGGTCAAGCCTCACGATAGTGTGTCGCTGGTGTTGCCCTACCCTAAGCGCGAATGGGAACTCAAAGGCGAGGATATTCCGCTGGATATAGTCTATGAGGACGACACACTGTTGGTTGTGAACAAAGATGCGGGCATGGTAGTACACCCTGGACACGGCAACCGCGAGGGAACACTAGTGAACGCACTAACGTTCCATCTGAGCAAAGTCCCTCTGTTTCAACAGGGCGATATGCGCGCGGGTCTAGTGCACCGCATAGACAAAGACACCTCTGGATTGTTGGTTGTTGCCAAAGATGAATATACCCACGTGGGGCTCGCAAAGCAGTTTTTCGACCACACAACTCACCGCCTCTACCACGCACTAGTGTGGGGTAATATGGCCGAGGATGAGGGAACTATAGTTGGAAACATAGGTCGCCACCTCAAAGACCGTCTTCAGATGTTTGTCTTTCCCGAGGGATCTGAAGAGGGCAAACACGCTGTGACCCACTGGCGAGTGATCGAGAGGTTTGGCTATGTGACCTTGATAGAGTGCCGTTTGGAGACTGGACGCACCCACCAAATACGTGCCCACCTCAAGAGCATAGGACACCCGCTGTTTAATGACGAACGCTATGGTGGCGATCGTATCTTGAAGGGTACGACCTATACAAAATATAAACAATTCATTGAAAACTGTTTTAAACTCCTACCTCGTCAGGCTCTCCACGCCAAAACCCTTGGATTCAAGCATCCTCGCAAAGCAGAGGTGATGGAATTCAACTCTGAGTATCCAGCTGATTTTGCCGCTTGTATAGAGAAATGGAGAGGCTATGTGAATAACCCCATCAAAAGCGACACTGAGGATAATGAGCAGGATTAAGCAAGGGGAGTTACCCTTAGGAGAGTTTATTCTCGTATCTTAATTTTCTTCGGCTCAGTTTTTATAACCCCCTTTCGATTATTCGAGAGGGGGTTTTATTAACGCCTGTGACTCTGCGCCATCCACCAACACCTGTAGCTGGTTATCGAAACGAACGTGGCGCAGATAATCACTCTCGATCAAAGACTCCATAGCCCCCAGTCGCTCGAAATCCACCTCGCCATCTTCGAGGTCGGGGTTCATTGTTATGTAGCCCACACCAAGAGAGGTGATGTTCTGGAAGAAGTGTGTCCCCTGCGAGGGATCAACCTGAAAGTCTTTGGTGCCACACTCCACTATCACCTTTGCGTGCGATATATCAGCCCACTTAACTGGAATCCCCAGCCATCTATCCGACGAACCCCAACGCCCTGGGCCGATGAGCATGTAGCTTCGCCCGCTTTGTCCTAGAGTTTCGTTGATACGGGCTATTTCTGTGGCCATCTCTTGGGTTTTGGCGCTGTCGAAAAGCTCGGGGACTATATACACTACATCGGTTATACCCTCAATCTCGCCTCTGCCCAGTGCACGCGATGCGCGAAGGATGGCGCCAGTGGTGTCAATCTGTTTCCAGTCTATACGTTGGTTGCTTTTGGTTGAGATTATGGGGCGAATTTGCAGTAGATTGAAATTGTACTCCTTGCCTTGCTCCACATCCATATTCACCGCAAACTCTATTTCTACATCGCTGTGGAAAGCCTCCTTGCCCATCTTCAAGAGATAGGATAGTATTTCGGCGAGAGGGATTTTGTCGTATTTTAAGATGGGGGCAAAGGTGACCACCTTGTTGCCCTTGGCGAAGGGAGATTCGCTCATGCGTCCATCTTGACGGTTCCATGTCGAGCACACAAATTTCAGATGGGGCGAATCCTGCAGCTCGTAGAGATCGACTTTGCGAAGATTGACGCTCTCATCGGTGCTAGTCTTCATTTTCTTGGGATCTAGCTCCAGTGCATAGATATATTTCTGGGAATCGCGCAGCGCAATCTCGGGCGAGGAGAGCGTGAGTGCACGTTTGGGGTGGGCGGGCGAGAAGCGTAGGCTCTGACCTCCGTCCATAACCGCCCTGCCTAGTCCCATTGCCACTTGACACACGCCCTGTTCGACTTGCTCATCGCCCACGGGGTAGAAATTCACCGAGCGAGCATTGCCCGAAATAGTGGGGTAGTAGATATCGCCCACGCTCGAACCGCACAGTTCTTGAATCACGATGGCCATCTTCTCCTCCGAGAGTATATTGCCCGTAGCCTCAATATAGCTGCGCGAGGCTCGATAATAGATAGAGGCGTAGACAGATTTTATAGCCTTGATGGTCAGGCGCAGCATCTTTTGTTTGTTGGCAACATAGGGCACCATGTGAGTGCTGTATATCCCTGCAAAGGGCTGATAGTGAGAATCTTCCAGTAGTGATGAGGAGCGCACCGCTATGGGGCGATGTATCTGCTCGAGGAAAATGGCGAGGTTTTGGGTCAGGGTGTCATCAAGGCGTGAACTCATAAACTCCGAGAGCACTTCGTTGTCGTCCAAATCCTCCTCTATGATATAGTGCAACTGGTTGTTGTTCATAAAGTTGTCGAAATGTTCGCTGGCGGCAACAAAGGTGCGAGGTATGGTCACTAGCATATTCTCCCAGCGGTGGTGCAGGCGGTGTTGTTCGAGCAGAGAGTTGATAAATGCCAGTCCTCTAGCCTTGCCCCCCAGAGAGCCCGACCCACTGCGCACAAAGGTGATATAGCGGCTATATTGGTTGGGGTCGAACTCTGCAATTACCCCTTGGCACGACTCACGGCGGTGTTGTTCTATGTTGGCAATGAGGTATGAGCGCAACTGTTCGACTGTTTCGAAATGGTCGAAATCAATGGCCTTGACTTTGTTGGCAAAATCGAACAAGCCGCGAGCGTTGAGCCACTTGGAGAACATGTTTTCTTTGGAATAATACTCCAACACCCGTGGGGGAACTTTCTCGAGCGCCTCTTGAAGTTGGGCGAGGTTCATGGCCTGCCCTACGATCTCTCCAGAGATGGGGTCTATGAAGCTCAGTGCTCCGAATGCCATGCGGCGATTAATGAATTTTTCCATCTGCTCTTGGATAGTTTTAGAGTTCTTGTCAATAAAATCTATCCCCATCTCCCCTGCCACTCGTGCCATTGCACTCTCGGAGGATTGCAACAGTAGTGGCATGCGCGGATTATCACTCTGAACGAAACGACAAAGATCTATCCCCGCACTGTGCAGAGTGTCTGTGTCCGAGGAGTCATACTTGAATGTCACATCCGAGATTACCCCCAGCAGATTGCCCTTGTAGGTGTCGTAAAGTCTCTTTGCGTGGGTGTAGGTTTGGGCAAAGAGCACCTTGGGTCGCGAGCGCTTGCGTTGTTTGATTTCGCGTGTGTTGAAACTCTCCAATGAGTAAGTGTTACTCTGCCTGAGCACTATGTTGTAGAGGTCGGTGAGGTAGGCGGAATAGAATTTCACAGAGTCCTCTACAAGAAGTATGCCTTGGACCCCACACTCAAGCATATCTCGCTGGGCATTGGCGTTATCCTCGACCATCTTAACGATGGCTAGTAGTAGATCGGGGTTACCCTGCCATGCAAAGAGATAGTCTATCGAACGATGGATGTCTTGGCTTTCGATTTGGCGATGAACCTCTTGGGCGAGCGAGCTTAGCAGTACAATGGGTGTGGCGGGTGAGAGCTCTTTGGCTTGACGAGCAAAACTAAAGACGGACATCTCCCCTATGTTGTGCAGGGTGATAATCAAATCGAAATGCTCTTGAGTTTCGATGAGCCCCAGCGCTTGTTGGGCATTGTGTGAGTGAGTGATCTGCGGAGGGTTGGTAAGGCTTAGCTCTATGTAGTCTTGGTTGAGTTGTTCTTGGAGCTGACCATCCTCCTGGAGTATAAATAGATCATAGGGGCTGCTCACAAGAAGTATGCGGCGAACGCGATTTAGCATCATTGAGCTAAAATCTATTTTTTTGCTGGGAGTTTCCATAAATATTTTTACCTTTGTAGGGATTATTAAAAATTTGCAGAGAGTTCAAAAATTGACCCCAATGGCGATAGATTTTGATTTCTCTTGAAAAAAATCTAGTCTAATAACAAAGGTATGAATAATTATACAATCAAAGAGGTTAAAACCTCAAAGGATGCGAAAATTTTTCGCTCTGTGGCTGTCGACCACTACAAAGGCGATCCAAATTGGGTGCACCCTCTGGATAATGATATAGAGGTGGTTTTTGACCGCACAAAAAACGAACGCTTCCAAGGGGGAGATGCCACTCGTTGGGTGCTTTTTGATGGCGATAAAGCCATAGGGCGCATAGCGGCGTACTATAATAACGAGGATGCTAGTCGCGAGCTGCAGCCCACGGGAGCTTGTGGTTTTTTTGAGTGTCCCGATGATCAAACCCTCGCAAACATGCTTTTTGACACCGCGCGCGAGTGGTTGCGCGAGAGAGGTATGGAGGCTATGGACGGATCGGTGAACTTTGGCGATAGGATGATGTGGTGGGGAGTGTTGGTTGAGGGTTTCACTCAGCCCCTCTATGGCATGAACTACAACTATCCCTACTACGAAAAATTGTTTGAGAGCTACGGGTTCTGCAATTATTTCAATCAACATTCTTTCTTGCGTCCATTGACAGCTGATATTCGCCTGGCAGATGCTATGTATCAAAAAGCGGAGCGACTGTATCAAAACCCCGACTACCGCATTGGGAACTTCGACAAGAAGAACCCCGAAAAGATGGCAAACGATATAATGGAAATCTACAACAGCGCGTGGGCTCACTTCGAGGGTGTGAAACCTCTGAACATGGAGCACGCCATGCAGGTTGTTAAGAGCCTTGTGCCCATTATTGACAATGATGTGATTTTTATGACCTATCACAAGGATGTGCCAGTAGGATTTTTTATCATGATACCCGATATCAATCAGATCATAGGGCGTTTTAAAGGTAAACTGTCCTTGATTAATAAACTCCGTTTGTTGTGGCTCATCAAGCGTACCAAGCAAATCACTCGCCTCAATGGGTTGATGTTTGGCGTAAGGGCTGAATATCAAGGCAAAGGGTTGGAGTCGGCAATGATCTATAAATTCGAGCAGTATTGCGATGCACAAAGAGCTAAAGGTGTTCAACGCTACACTAACCTTGAGCATGGCTGGGTGGGAGATTTTAACCCCGTGATGATACGCATGTGCGAGAGCTATGTGATGTCCAAAAAATTCAAGCGCCATGTGACCTACCGCTATTTGTTCGATCGCGAAAAACCCTTCACTCGTTGTCCTCGTTTGGCTCGTAAGTAAACCATCTTAAAAAAAAGCAATACCACGAAAATGAAAAAGATATTTCTATCGCTGCTAACACTCGCTGTTATGATCTCTTGTGGAGGTGGTGAAATTACCTCGGATAGTATGCTCGAGAGGCTACGAGAACTCCCCGAGCACAGTACCATCTACTACTACCCCCTACCCGTGGGTGAGCAGATGCTAACGGGTGAGGATCACACCAAAAGTAAGGAATACATACAAAATAAATACGGCAAACTCATAGAGGCGGGACTACTGAATGTGGAGATAGTTCAGAAAAATGCTTGGCGCACTCTGATTAATGTGTCTTTGAGCGAGGCGGGAGAAGAGATGTCGGATCCTAACCGTTCGGATTCTGTGTTTGCCTATGTGGCAGCGTGCAGGATAGTGCCCGACACGGTTTATAGTGTCAGAGAGCTTACCCTTGACACCCTAGAGTGTAGCTATGGTACTAGTCTTAAGGAGGTGACCCCTTTTGGTGAGTATCTGAAATTCATCGAAGGCAAGAGGATAGATACCGCAATAAAACTCAAAAAATAGCGTTTCACATAAATGTGGGATAATATTTGCTCTTTAAGACGAGGGAATACTCATGTGCGGGCTAAAACTTAGTCCCTTAAAACAAAAGAACAAGAAATGATGGACGTAAAAATTCTTTGGGTTGATGATGAGATAGAACTTCTCAAACCTCACATACTTTTTCTGAGCCAAAAGGGCTATCAGGTCGAAACTCTCAATAATGGCTATGACGCTTTGGAGTTGGTCACACAGGAACACTTCGATTTGATTATCCTCGATGAGATGATGCCAGGACTTACGGGTCTCGAAACGCTCGCTCGCCTCAAGGAGATAAACCCAACTGTGCCTGTTGTGATGGTAACCAAATCCGAACAGGAATCCATTATGGATAGAGCGGTTGGTAGCAAAATAGCGGACTATTTGATTAAACCCGTGAATCCCAATCAGGTTTTGCTGTCGATCAAAAAAATTGTCCACTCCCAAGAACTAGTCACCCAACAGACCACCACCGATTATCGCGAGCAATTTGGCGAGATTACAAGTTCCTTGTCCTCTGCCACGACTTTTGAGCATTGGCAAACCATCTATAAAAAGTTGGTGGGCTGGGAAGTAGAACTAGGAGGATCATCGGATAAGAGTGTGAGCGAAATACTCCAATACCAAAAAACTGAGGCACATTCGGAGTACGCAAAGTTCGTTAAGCGCAACTACCTGGATTGGTTTGACGACACGAACCCCGAGCGCCCGACCCTTTCGCACACCTTGCTACGCACTAAACTTTTTCCCGTGGCAGACAAGGCGCCCAAGACCACACTGTTTTTGATAGACAACTTTCGCTATGACCAATGGCTCATGGTGCGTTCGCTGCTGACTCCCTATTTCGATATAGAGAAAGAGGATTTCTATTGCTCGATACTTCCAACTGCCACTCAGTATGCTCGTAACGCTATTTTTGCGGGTCTGACCCCTTTGGCTATTTCGAGGATTGCTCCCGATCTGTGGGTTAATGAAACCGACGAGGACGGAAAAAATAAATACGAACACGAACTCTTGCAACGCCAATTGCGTACTGCTGGTAAGGATTATAAACTATCATTTGATAAAATAGTTCGACAAGAATCGGGCAAACAGCTCCTTGAAAATATGGATAGGATCTATAATGCCGATCTTTCGGTGATAGTCTATAATTTCCTAGACATCCTTTCACATGCTCGCACTGAGACAGAGATTATCCGTGAATTGGCCGAAGATGAAGCGGCTTTCCGCAGTCTCACTCGCTCGTGGTTCGAGCACTCCGATCTGCTGGAGATGATGCGCCGTGTGGCAGCCAAGGGACACAAGATCGTGATTACCTCGGACCATGGCACCGTAAGGGTCGAGAACCCCATCAAGGTGGTGGGTGACCGCGAAACCTCGACCAACCTGCGATATAAGATGGGGCGCAACCTCAGCTACAAAGAAAAGGATGTGTTTGCCATCACCAAGCCCGAACTGGCACACCTGCCGAAGGTGAATATATCTTCGAGTTATATTTTTGCCACCACGCGCGATTTCTTGGTCTACCCCAATAACTACAATCATTTTGTGCGTTACTACAAAAATACCTTCCAACATGGGGGTATCTCCATGGAAGAGATGATAGTGCCATTTATAACCCTGAACCCCAAATAGAATATGGATACCGATAACTTGAAAATTGAGAGTGAGATGAGCATCAAAAACCAGAATGATCTGGATCTGGTTGCTCGTTGGATACTAGAACTCTCAGCTGAATTGAATGTCAATGTAGTGGCTTTCTATGGCGAAATGGGCAGTGGTAAAACCACTCTGATCGCCGAAATTGCCCGCCTGATGGAGGTCGAGCAGACCCCCTCAAGCCCAACGTTTGCGCTGGTGAACGATTATAGCAATGCCGATGGGTTGGTGATACATCATTTCGACTTCTATCGAATTGAAAGCCCAGCCGAGGTCTATGATTTGGGCTATCAAGACTATTTCTATAGCGATAACCTGTGTCTTTTGGAGTGGCCAGAGCTCATAGAAGACTTGCTGCCCGAGAACACCCTGCGCATTAGGATTAAGGTTAGCGGTGAGCACAGTCGTGAATATTCACTTGTCAATTAAAAATAAAACGATATGAAGAAATTTTTAATACTACTGCTATCATTGGTGACTCTAGCAGGGAACGCATGGGGGCAAGACTATCTGAAAAAAGGCATAGATGCGATGGACCATAGCGAGGCGAAAATCCAGTTGGATTTTCTAGCCTCTGACCTGTTGCAAGGGCGTAAGGGGTCTACACCCTACGGCAGAATTGCAGCTCAGTATATAGCCTCGGAGCTAGCGGAGCTTGGCTACAATGCGCAAATTATACCTTTTACCCGCACTCGAAAACTCAGCAATGGCGAGACTGAGAAATACCTTTTTCAGAATGTTGTGCTAAACATCCAAGGCGAGGATACCACTAAGAGTGTTTTCGTTGGGGCGCACTACGATCATATAGGACTGGATAAAGAGGGCAATGTGTGTAACGGAGCTGATGATAATGCAAGCGGTGTGGTAGCTATGTTGCAAATCGCTCGTGCCATTAAAGAGTCGGGCGAGAAACCTGCGGTGAATATTAGCTTTGGATTTTGGGATGGAGAGGAAATGGGTCTGCTCGGTTCATTTGCCTACGTACAATTCTTGGGCGATAAGACAGAGGGTATCAAAGATTATATAAACCTCGATATGATAGGCCGCAACAAAGAGGGGCAAGACCCATCGTCGGCTGGTTTTATGTATGTGAAGGCAAAGAAACGATATGTTGAGCTGGTGGATGAGATTATAGATGAATTTTCGTTTGAGAATGTCACCCCTAATTATCTTCCTATGAAAAAACTTACAGCCAATAGCGATCATGCACCTTTTGCACAAAAAGGCATACCTGTGATTTTTTGGCACACAGGCGTCCACCCTGACTATCACAAATCTACCGATACGGCCGAAAAACTTAACTGGCCAAAGATTATGGATATCGCGCGTGTGAACTATGTGCTGCTTTGGAGACTAGCCCAAGACGCTGCTTCTGCTAACTAAATCGTATTTTAAGAAAAACACCAACTATGAGAAAATTTATCTTAACACTATGCGCATTTTGCTTTGGAGTAAACCTTGTGGGGGCACAAGATTTTTTGCAAAAAGGACTCGATGCAATGAACGAAACCGAAGCTAGAGCGCAGATGAAATTCTTGGCATCAGACGAAATGCAAGGCCGCTTTACGGGCACTCCCTTTGCAAAAATTTCAGCTGAATATATCGCCTCGGAGCTAAAAGAGCTGGGCCTATCGCCCGAGATTATGGATTTCAAGGGCGTGAGTTTTGGAGAGGAAGGCATAGACTATAAAAATCGTAAAAATAAAAAAGAGGTGGACATGCGCAATGTTCTTGCAACCATCAAGGGTAAGGATACCACTCGCAGCGTGATTCTAGGGGCTCACTACGACCACCTAGGGCTTGATTCATTGGGCAATGTGTTCAACGGAGCGGACGATAATGCTAGTGGAGTGGTGGTTGTGTTGCAGGTTGCTCGAGCACTCAAAGCCGCAGGAGAGACCCCTGATGTGAATATCGTATTGGCGTTTTGGGATGGCGAGGAGACTGGGCTGCATGGTTCGAAATACTACGTGGAGCAATTGGAGGACACAATGGCTGTCAAAGCCTACGTAAATCTTGATATGGTGGGTCGTAACGACACTCCCGACAAACCGCAGAGAATCAGCTTTATCTATACCGAAGATGATGTTTTTCTCACTGAGCACTTCAGCGAGGTGATGGAAAATCATGAATTCGAAGATATAGCCCCCGACTATCGCCCCGTGAGCGATAAGATGCGAGGTAGCGACAACGCCTATTTCAATCAAAATGGTGTACCCATCGTCTTTTGGCACACTGGGGCTCACCCCGACTACCATAAAGTTACGGATACTGCCGATAAACTCAACTGGGATAAGATTATGGATCTCTCGCGAGCCAACTATGTGTTTATGTGGGAGTTGGCTGAGTATGCTGCAAAAATTAATTAATTATACATAATATAAATTCAAGAAAAAGATGAGTGAAAATGTATCAGTCGATATTAGAGCGCTGAACGAAAAAATCGAATCACAGAGCGCATTTATCGATATTCTAACTATGGAGATTGGCAAGGTAATCGTGGGACAAAAACACCTAGTCGAGAGCCTAATGATAGGACTTCTGAGCAATGGGCATATCCTTTTGGAGGGTGTTCCTGGTTTGGCTAAGACCCTTGCTATTAATACTTTGGCGGATGCTGTGGATGCACAGTTTTCGAGAATCCAATTTACGCCCGACCTTCTGCCTGCCGATTTGACGGGTACGATGATATATAGCCAAAAACAAGAGGAATTCCGTGTGAAAAAGGGGCCTATCTTCGCGAACTTTGTCCTTGCCGACGAGATCAACCGCTCTCCAGCCAAAGTGCAAGCAGCGCTACTGGAGGCGATGCAGGAGCGTCAGGTGACCATAGGCGATGAGAGTTTCCCTCTGCCCAAGCCCTTCCTTGTAATGGCAACCCAAAACCCCATAGAGCAAGAGGGTACTTACCCACTTCCCGAGGCGCAGGTTGACCGTTTTATGCTCAAAGTCAAGATTGGTTACCCAACCAAAGCCGAGGAGAAACAAATCATCCGCCAAAACCTAATGGGCGAGTTCCCAAAGGCAAAGGCTGTGGTTACAACGACCGAGATTGAGCGTGCACGCGCGATAGTGGGCGAGGTGTATATGGACGAGAAGATTGAGCGTTATATCGTGGATATAGTCTTTGCCACTCGCGAGCCTAAGAGCTACGACCTCGACAAACTCGCTGTTATGATTGGCTATGGCTGTTCGCCACGTGCGTCTATCTCGCTAGCTAAAGCTGCCAAGGCGTATGCTTTCATTAAGCGCAGAGGCTATGTTATCCCCGAGGATGTTCGTGCGGTTTGTCACGATGTTCTTCGCCACCGTATCGGTCTGACCTATGAGGCAGAGGCCGAGAATATCACCACGGAGGATGTTATCACCGAGATTTTGAACAGTGTAGAGGTACCCTAATTAATGGCTATCCATTTAGTATTTCAAAACTAGAGAAATGAATAAAGAAGAGCTAATAAAAAAAGTCCGCAAGATAGAGATTAAGACCAAGGGTCTGAGCCACGATATATTCTCGGGCAAGTACCATTCGGCTTTCAAGGGGCGAGGTATGTCTTTTAGTGAGGTGAGGGACTATCGCGAGGGCGATGATATTCGAGACATAGACTGGAATGTGACCGCTCGCTCGGGCGATGCCTATATCAAAATCTATGAAGAGGAGCGAGAGCTTACGATGATGCTGGTTGTGGATGTGAGCGGCAGTGGACATTTTGGAACACGAGGTTCTTCGAAGCGTGACTTGATGTGCGAGGTGGCGGCAACGCTAGCTTTTGCGGCAGCGGCAAATAACGACAAGGTGGGCTGTCTGCTTTTTACCGATCATGTGGAAAAATATGTGCCTCCCAAAAAAGGTCGCCAACACGTGCTGCGTATTATTTCCGACTTGTTGGACTATGAGCCCCAGAGCCGCCTGACTGATGTGGCTGTACCACTGCAATTTTTATCTAGCGTTCTCAAGAAGCGAGCCACCACCTTTGTACTCTCGGATTTTATGGATGTGGATATGAACGGCGGTAAGGTGCGCTTTGAGGAGGCGCTAAAGATAGCCTCTTCTAAACACGACCTTGTGGCGCTGCGATTCTACGATGTGCGTGAGGGCGAAATGCCTAATGTGGGGATGGTGGAGTTTGCCGACGGGGAGACGGGCGAAAAACGTTGGGTGGATACCTCTTCGAGAAAAGTGCGTGAGAACTATCGCGCGTTCTCAGCTCGCAGGCGAGAGATTATCAAAGATTCTTTCTTGCGAAATAGGGTCGATTCGGTGGCACTAGCCACTGATGGAGATTATGTAACAGATTTGATAAGATTATTCAAAAAGCGATGATAAAACGTTGTTTTCTAATACTAGGTGTAGCTCTTTTGTGTATGCCGCTTTTGTGGGCACAACACCGAGTGGGCACTGTCTCTAGCTCGGTTGATGCCGACACTGTGATCATTGGCGATCAGTTCACCCTGAGCATAGAGATAGAAAAAGATATCTCGACCGAGGTAGGACTGCCGCAATTCAAAGACAATATGCTAATGGAGAAAGTCGAGGTTTTGGGACAACCAACCGTCGACACCCTTAGCGTGGATGGCCGTAGTGTGAAGCTACGCATCAACTACACTCTGACTTCTTTCGATGCAGGAATGTATGGCTTTACGGGTTTCCCTGTAGTGTTTATGGACGATGCAAAAGCAAATTCAGGTGATACTGTGCGTTCGGCAAGCATGGATATGCTAGTGGTGCAGACCTTTGATATTGACACCACCAAGATGCAGATCTATGACATCAAACCCCAGATGCAGACCCCCTTTATCATGGATGAGATTTGGGATTTCATTGCTCGCCACAAATGGGCGTTCATTGCGGGCGGTGTGTTTGCTCTGCTATTGGCGTGGGGTATTTTCGAGTGGTTGCGTCGTCGCAAACGTGCTGCCGCGGCTGAAAAACCACAACTCCCACCACACATTACCGCTATGATAGCTCTTGAGACTCTGCGGGGTAAGATGCTGTGGCAAGAAGGCAAAGTCAAGGAATATTACTCTGAACTCTCAGACATCCTTCGTGAGTATATTGAGGGGCGCTATGGCATAGAGACTATGGAGATGACCAGCGCCGAGATTCTCGCGGAACTCTCAAAGGAGGTCGAATGTGCAGAGAAAGAGCAGCGTCGCGCCAAGGAATTTTTCGAGATTGCCGATCTTGCAAAGTTTGCGAAATTTACGCCCTCGCCTGTGGACTGCTCCGAATCGTTCGAGGGTGTTAGCCATTTTGTGGACGCAACCAAGGTGCTAATAAAGGAGCAGCCCCAAAGTGAGAAGCCAAACGAAAAAGAGAACTAAGATGAAGAAATTATTAGTATTTATAGTATTTGCAATTTCGCTCGTCCAATTAGCGAGCGCCCAAAGTGAACGCAGTGATATTCGTCGTGGTAATCGCCTTTTTGAGAGTGGAAAATACCCCGAGGCCGAAACAGCCTACAAACAGGCGCAAGGCAAGAATGTGCAAAGCCTCGAGGCGCAATATAATCTAGGGGGGGCGCTCTATAAGCAAAGCCGCTGGGAGGAAGCCGCTACGACCTATGGCAAGATAGCCGAAACCACCACGGGCGAGGCTTCTAGTCAAGGTCTTTATAATGTTGGCAATAGCTATATGCAGATGCGCAAATTGGATGAAGCTATCGAGAGCTACAAATCGGCTCTGAGGGCTAACCCCTCGGATATGCAGGCAAAATTTAACCTTGCCTATGCTCAAAAACTCAAAGAGGAGGAAGATAAGAAGAACGATCAAAACCAAGATCAAAACCAAGATCAAAATCAAGATCAGAACCAAGATCAAGACCAAAATCAGGATCAGCAGGATCAGAATCAAGATAAGCAAGATCAAGACAAAGACAAAGGGCAGAACGACAAGGATAAACAAGATCAGCAACAACAGCAACAGCAACAACAATCTCGAAAAGAGAGTGAGCAGATGCTCCAAGCGGTTCAGGCTGCCGAGGATAAAACTAAAGAAAAAGTCGATAAGAAAGAGGCAGAAGCTGTGGGAGTGTCCAGCGGCAAACAATGGTAGTACTCTAAGTGAGCGAAGCAAATTAAAGTCTCCTTTGATGTAAAAAAACGAATAAAAAATGTTTGACAATATAACAAAATTTGAAAACCCTAACCTATTGTGGTTGTTGATAGTTTTGGTGCCCATGATAGCCTACTATATCTATCGCACTATGCAGGGGCGGGCAGCAATTACGCTTTCTACCACCGAGGGGTTCGATGGTGGGGGCAAAAGCCTGAATTACTATCTGCGCCATATTCTGTTTGTTCTGAGGATGGCGGCAGTGGCACTGGTGATTTTTTGTTTGGCTCGCCCTTTGAGCGCCGAGGATCACAGCAAAACCAATTCTGAGGGTATAGACATAGTGCTGGCGCTGGATATTTCGAGTTCTATGCTCGCACGAGACTTCACACCCGACCGTTTTGGAGCAGCCAAAGATATTAGCTCTAAGTTTATCATAGACCGCCCAACAGACCGTATAGGATTGGTGATTTTTGCTGGCGAGGCTTTTACTCAAGTACCCATCACCACCGACCACCTTTCGCTGGTGAATATGCTCTCTTCGGTCGAGATGGGAGTGATAGACGACGGTACGGCAATAGGCAACGGACTTGCAACGGCGGTGAATCGCCTCAAGCAGAGCGATGCCCCTAGCCGTGTGGTGGTGCTGCTGACAGATGGTGTGAATAACTCGGGGCAAATTGACCCCGTATCGGCAGCAGCTATTGCCCAAGAGTTTGGCATCAGGGTCTACACCATAGGTGTGGGCTCCGAGGGCACTGCCCCAACCCCTGCGATGGATGCGTGGGGTAATATGGTTTTCCAACAAGCGAAGGTCGAGATAGACGAAGAGCTACTCACCGACATAGCCAAGCAGACGGGCGGGCAGTATTATCGTGCCACCGACAACACCAAACTAGCGGAAATTTACGCAGAAATCAACCAACTTGAAAAAGCAAAAGTCGAGGTTGAGAGTTTTACTAAATATGAGCAACTCTACAAACCCTACCTGCTAGCGGCACTACTGCTGTTGGTGGTGGAGATGTTGTTGCGTTATTGCTACTTCCGTCAGTTACCCTAGTTTTTTAAGACGCCCTTACTTAATGTGTGAGGGAAATGCTTAAACGTAATAAAAAAAGAACAATGTTTAGATTTGCAGAACCTATATATTTATATTGCCTAGTGATTATCCCCGTGATGATGCTAGTGTTTTGGCTCTTCCGCCGAGGACAACGCAAACGCTTGGCGCGTTTTGGCGATAGTGCCATTGTTTCGGGCTTGATGAAAGAAGCCTCGCCCCGTAGGGTAGGCTATAAATTCGTATTGCTTTTGGTTTCAATACTATTTTTGAGTGTAGCCTTGGCGCAACCTCAGGTTGGATCGAAGCTCAAAGAAGTGAAGCGTGAGGGTGTCGAGATTATCCTAGCGGTGGATGTTAGTAACTCGATGATGGCAGAAGATTTTACGCCCAATCGCTTAGAGCGCACCAAATACGCAGTGGGGCAACTGGTCGAAAAACTCGACAAAGACCGTGTGGGTATGGTGGTCTTTGCTGGCAATGCCTATGTACAGCTGCCAGTGACCTCGGACTATATATCGGCCAAGAGTTTTATCCGTTCTCTCTCCCCCTCTATGGTCCCCCAGCAGGGCACCTCGCTCTCGAAAGCCATTGAGGTAGCCTCTCGCTCTTTTTCGTCTCAGAGCGAGCGCTCACGTGCAATAATTCTTGTTACCGATGGTGAAAGCCACCAGGACGACCCCCTTGCGGCTGCACAGGCGGCTAAAGATGCGGGCGTGGTGATCTATACCGTGGGTATAGGAACGCCCGATGGAGCTCCTATTTCTATTGATGGGGAGATGATAAAAGATGAAAACGACCAAATGGTGGTGAGCCGTCTTGACCAAGAGACCCTCCAGCAAATTGCTGTGCTAACGGGTGGCGCTTATGTGCGAGCCTCACAGCAGAGTGTGGGATTGGATAAAATATTGTCAGAGATTAATAAGATGCAGACCCAAGAGTTTAGCTCTATGGTTTTCGAGGAGTATGCAGATAGGTTCCACTATCTTGCTGCCATTGCACTGTTGTTGTTGATGGTGGAGTTTTTGATGATTGATCGCAAGAATCGTATCTTTGCCAAAATTAAAGTTTTTAAATAGACCTCAATTTATTAGAGAAATATGAAAGTAAGTAAATATATATTATCGTTTTTTATCCTCCTTCTAACTTTTGCTGCCTCTGGGGTGAAGGCACAGGTGAGCTATGATCTGCAGGCCCCATTGAGTGTGAACGAGGGCGAGAGGTTTCGCATCGCTTTTGTTCTTACTAATGGCGAGGATGTCAAGGATTTCGCACAACCAAAATTCACAAATGCCGATGTGCTAGCGGGACCAACCACAGCCACAGGTACTAGCTATTCGAATATTAATGGAGTGTCCTCGGCCACCATCACCCGCAGCTATACCTATGTGCTTCAGGCAAAAAGTGGTAAAATCACTGTGGGCTCTTCTTCGATAGTTGCCTCGGGCAAGACCTACAAAACCGCCTCGACCACCATCGAAGTGGGGGCAGCAGCTCCTGCGGGCTCGGGAGGTAGTTCTTATCAAGGTCGCCCAACTGGAGCTGCCACTATGGCAAGCGATGATATACTGCTGCGATTGGACGTAAGCAAAACGCAAGCCTATAAGGGTGAGGCGCTTAGTGCAACTCTTTCTATCTACACACGAGTTGGAATATCTAACCTTGAGTCGGCAAAATATTCGGATTTCTCGGGATTTTGGAGCCAAGAGCTGAAAGTCTCACAAAATGAACGCAGTCGTGCGAGTGTTTCGGGCAAGAGTTATGAGGTTATACCCTTGCGCCGCTGGTTGATTTTCCCTCAGCGTACGGGCGAGATGACCATAGAGTCTAGTTCGTTTGATGCCATAGCTCAGTTGGTTACGCGCGCCAACGGCAATTCGTTGTTCGATGATTTCTTTGGAAACAACAACAATGTGGAGCATCGCCGAGTTAAAATTACTAGCCCCAAGGTAAAAATTACCGTGTTGCCAACTCCCGAAGGCTCGCCAGCGAGTTTTGATGGAGCGGTAGGAGAGTTTACTATGGAGAGTTCTATTTCTAGCAACTCGCTATCGGCAAATAGTGCAGGGAGTATCATTGTTAAACTCAGCGGAAAGGGTAATTTCCCTCTGATTGGAGTTCCTAGCATTGAGATGCCAGCGGGCATAGAGCTCTATGACACCAAAACCGAAGATAAACTCCAAAACACCACTGGCGGCACCAGCGGTATTCGCACTTGGGAGTTTCCTTTTGTGACGCGTGCCGAGGGTGATTATACCATCCCTGCGGTCACTATTAGCTATTTCGACCCTGCCACCAAGAGCTATAAAACCCTAACTAGCGGTGATTTTAATATGACAGTCACCCGTGATCAAGGAGGATCGAGTGGTGAAACCACCGGAGGAGCCTTCATTTCGGGAGTCACTCGTGAAAACCTGAAAGTCCTAGGGCGTGATATTCGTTTTATAATGGTGGGCGATCCCGAACTCACCTCAGGAGCGAGTGCTATGGTCTTTAGTGTGTGGTATTGGTTTGTGGTTTTGGCTTTGATTGTTGCATTCTTTGTGGCCCTAAGGGTTTTGAGGGGAATGATAGTTAAGCGCGAGGATGTTGCACGCACGAAGAATAAAAAGGCGAACAAAGTGGCGCTGCGTCGCCTGCGCAAGGCTCGTGGTGTTATGGCTGCGGGGCGCAAAGAGGTGTTTTTCGAGGAGATGCTACGTGCGCTTTGGGGTTATGTGGGTGATAAACTCTCTATAGAGGTCTCGGAGCTCACGCGTGAGCGTGTGAGGGTTGAACTCACGCACAGAGGAGTGCACACCGACCAATCGGATATGTTTCTAGAGTTAATAGCTCAGTGCGAAATGGCGCAATACGCTCCCTCGGTGGCGGTGCCTATGGAAGAGGCCTATCAAACAGCCCTTGAAATCATCGGGGCAATGGAATTAAAATAGATAATACAGAGATAACTATGATTAAGAAGATATTTTTATTTGCTCTATTTAGCACCCTGAGCCTTACAGCTTGGGCGCAAACCTCTAACGATAGCCTTGTTGTGGATACAAACGAGCAGGCTGTGAGCGAAACCGCAAGCGAAACAACATCCACAGATGCAAGCAATGTTGAGGGTGAAACCGCAAAAACTCCCATGTCGGCTCTTGGTGGCAATGATGCGCTATGGGCTGCTGCCAACGAGAGTTATCGCCAAGGGCAGTACCCCAAGGCTGTGAGCGATTATGAGGCTATTTTGGCCAGTGGCGAGAGTTCGGCGGCTCTGTTTTTCAACCTAGGAAATGCTTATTTTCAACAAAATCGTTTGGGTAAAGCCCTTGTGAATTACTACCGTGCACAAAATCTTGACCCCAGGGATGAGGATATACTCTATAATCTGGAGCTAGCTCAAGCACGCACCAAAGATAAGATAGAGGCTGTACCTCAGATTTTCTTTGTGCGCTGGTTTCGTTCTCTCGGAGGACTCATAGGCAGTAATGGCTGGGCAGCTCTTTCACTTGTGATGTTAGTGGTGAGCCTATTGTCTTTGATGCTGTGGCTCCTTGGCAGGGCAATGGCACTGCGCAAGGCGGGGTTCTTTGTGGGGATGGTGTGTGGAGTGCTTTTTGTGATTTCGCTGGGCTATTCTTTCGCCACCGCAAGCAATCAATTTAAGAGTTCAGGTGCCGTGGTTATCAACTCTGCAGCTCCGGTGAAGAGTTCGCCATCGAGTGGTAGCACAGACCTGTTTATCGTAAACGAGGGCACCTATCTCGATGTGCTTCAGACTTTAGATGAGTGGAGTGAGATCCGCCTAGCCGATGGAAATAAGGGCTGGATGTTAAGCACAGCTATCGAATCTCTGCGTTAAGAGTTGCACATAAGCACATATGCAAAACCCCCAAAGCTCATCATTAAGAGAGCTTTTGGGGTTTTTATTGTAAATGTTTAAATCAAAGTTGAAGATGTGAACTCCCTCGAGGTGAGTTTGCTAGTTGATGCGATCTGCTTTAAGCACGCCTTTGATTTTTTTGAGATTGGCAATCACCATATCCACTTGGGTTGCACTGCCCACCTCTATGGATAGTTGACCTTCGGCAAGCCCACCACGTGCAGTGAAATTAATCGAACGCACATTGATTTTCAGACCACGACCCACCAGTTCCATAACTTCATTTGCCACTCCTTGTCTATCCTCGCTCACAATTTTGATATTACTTAGGAATTGCCCGCCGCTGAAGTTCTCTCGCCATTTGGCGCTTAGAACCCTGTATGGGTATTGTTCCCTGAGGCGAGTGGCATTTGGACAGTTCCAACTGTGGATGGTGATACCCGAAGAAACAGTAACGAAACCGAAAATTTCATCACCAAAAATTGGATTACAACACTTTCCCAACTTATAGTCTATACCCTTGAGGTCTTTGTCAACAACCAGTGCATCGTCGCTAGAAGGGTTTTTCTCAACCTTCTGAGCAATGCGCCTTGGCTTGGCAGCCTCTTTGACAAGTCCGCCCGTTAGCACCTCTTTGATCTCGAGCATCGAGACTTTATCTTGAGCTATCATCATATAGACATCCAGCCCCGTTTTGAGTTTGTAGTGTTTCAACAGCAGGGTTACCGCCTCTTCTATGTTGTATTGGGTGATTTTCCAGTTCTTTATCTTGCGTTCCAACTCCTCTCGCCCTAACAAAGCCGCCGAGGCTTCGTCCTCGCGCAACACCTGTTTGATTCGTGATTTAGCTTTGCCCGTAACCACAAACGAAAGCCAATCGGCCTTGGCACTTTGGTTCTTCGAGGTATTCACCTCGGCTATATCACCACTCTGGAGCACTTCTTTAATGGGAACATTGCGCCCATTGATCCTACCCCCAACACACTGCACCCCTAGGTTAGAGTGGATGTCAAAGGCGAAATCCAATAGCGTTGCCCCTTTGGGTAGTTTGCGAATATCGCCCGTGGGCGTGAAAACAAATATCTCTTTGCTGCCCAACTGCATGTCGAGCTCCTCGTTGAAGGCAAGATCCGAGGGGCTGTTCTCCACCGCATAGCGCAGGCGATCGAGCCATTGTTCTGAGCTCACACCACCCCCAGCAACGCCTTTGTAGCGCCAGTGGGCAGCCATACCTTTTTCGGCTATCTCGTCCATGCGTTCGGTGCGAATCTGAACCTCGACCCAACGGCCAGTGGTGGTGACAACTGTTGCGTGGAGCGATTCATAGCCATTAGATTTGGGTATAGAAATCCAATCCCTCAGACGGTCAGAGTTGGGCGTGTAGCAGTCTGTTACGATAGAGTACGATATCCAGCATTGACTTTTCTCGAGCTCTGAGGGGCAGTCGATAATAATGCGAATGGCAAAAATATCGTAAACCTTCTCAAAGGGTATATTCTGGCGTTTCATCTTGCGCCATATCGAGTAGATAGACTTGGTTCGAGCCTTTAGTTTGTATTTGATGCCAGCTGCAGATAGTTTTTCATTGATGGGTACCACAAAGTCTGCAATAAAAGCCTCGCGCGCGCTCTCGCTCTCGGCCAGTGAGCGTTTGATTGCTTGATATTCTTTGGTCTCGAGATTATACAATGCCAGATCTTCCATCTCGGATTTGATGCTATAGAGTCCCAGTTTGTGGGCAATAGGAGCATAGAGATGCAGGGTTTCCCATGATTTCTTGGTGCGTTTACCCGTGGGGAAACTCCCCAGCGAGCGCATCACCTCTAGGCGGTCAGCAATCTTGATGAGAATTACACGAGGGTCGGTCGAGTAGCTCACGATAAGCTCTTTGAAGTTGTCGATCTGAAGGGTCGAGGTCTTAGGGTCAACCTGCGAGATGTTGTTCATCCCCCTGAGGATCTCGGCTACTTTCTCGCCAAAGAGTTCTACGACCTCACTCTCGCTTATGGCTCCCATTCTTGAAACATCATGTAGCAGCGAGGCGACCGTAGAGTTACGCCCCAGTCCAATGTCTTTTATTACTATGCTTGCAACCCCTATGCTGTGGCGCACGAAAGGCGAACCGTCATATCTGGTTTTATCTTTCAGCTCTCGAAGAGCGATTTTAAGTGCTTGGCGTATTGCAAGGCACGATGCGGGGCTAAAGGTGCTTTGACAAAGGGTTGTAAATTCTTTTAATTCTCTAAACATAAAGCGTGTTGTTTTGCTATATCTGCAAAAATACAAATTTAGACGAGAGAATAAAAGAATTTTAATAGAAAAATAATATCTTTGTATCCACTTAACCACAAACACACTCAAATTTCCCATTTATGAACAAAATTCTCCTACCCTCGCTAGCGCTAGGTGCAGCCCTAGCCCCCCAATCGACCAAGGCTGCAAAGCCAGAGAAAACGAAGCCCAATATCATATTCTTTATTGTCGATGACCTAGGGTGGCAGGATTCTTCGCTGCCTATGTGGGGCGATACTACGGACATCAACCGTATGTACCACACCCCTAACCTCGAAAAACTAGCCTCACAGGGTATAAAATTCACCAACGCCTATGCCTCGGCGGTGAGTTCGCCCACTCGCGTGTCGCTAATGACGGGCGTTAGACCAGCAACCCACCGAGTGACCAACTGGACTCTACACTATGACAAATCTACAGATGGCGCAAATAAGATCCTAGATTTCCCACAGTGGAATGTCAATGGCCTGCAGCCCGAAGGGGCAGGTGTGCCTCGCTCGTTTGAAGCGACGGTATTCCCTGAGATCTTGCGTGATAATGGCTACTTTACTATCCACGTGGGCAAAGCGCACTTTGGTTCAATCAGCACCCCTGGTGAGAATCCCCTGAATCTGGGCTTTGATGTGAACATCGCAGGACATGCAGCAGGGGGACCTGCTTCGTTTCTTGGGACAAAGAATTTTGGTAATAAAGTAGGGGCCACCGAACAATCGCCCTTTGCGATTCCGGGGCTGGAACAATACTGGGGGCAGGATATATTTGCAACCGAAGCCCTAACATTGGAGGCAATTAAAGCTCTGGACAAGGCTCAAGCGGAAGATAAACCCTTCTACTTGTATATGAGTCATTATGGGGTTCACGTTCCCTTCGAGGCAGACAATCGTTTTTATCAAAAATACCGAGACATGGGACACTCTCACCAATGGGCACAGTATGCCTCTATGGTCGAGGGGGTCGATAAGAGTTTGGGCGATTTGATGCAATACCTAAAGGATAATAATCTGGAAGATAACACTATTATTTTCTACATCTCCGACAATGGTGGTTTTGCTATCTCCGCTCGCGAATCTCACCCAACCCTTGGACGAAGAATCAACTACCCACTAAACTCAGGCAAAGGTTCAGCCTATGAGGGTGGAATTCGTGTACCTTTGATTGTTTCACTACCCAATAGTGCGAAAGCGAACACCACCACTGGGGTGAGTGTTGATGTGACAGATTTGATGCCGACGATCTTAAGTCTTGCAGATGTAGACAACTACAAAACGGTGCAAAAAGTAGAGGGCCGTGATATAACCAAACTGCTAACATCTCCAAAACATAATACTCTCTCGGCGAAAGATATGTTCTGGCATTTCCCAAATGAGTGGGGCGCTTCGGGACCTGGCATAGGCACTTGGAGTGCGATTATCTCGGGCGACATGAAACTCATCTACTATTACACCACTGGCGAGACTAAACTCTTCAACATCAAAGAGGACATATCAGAGATCGTTAACCTAGAGGGCAACACTCTCTACGGTAAAATACAAAAAGATCTAGCAAAACGCCTTACGCGCTATCTCAAGCGCACCGATGCGCAAATGCCCATTTATAAAGATGGGGGCTATCCCGATTATCCTGATGGCTCGAAATATAAAGCGAAGACTAAATAAAACCAAATTCACTAATGCCAACAGCTAAAACTACCACCCAAAGTGCCAAGAAAAACATTAGTTACCAAGAGGCTATGACTGAGATTGAGACTATTCTCGCTCAGATGAATTCCTCTGATTTGCAGCTAGATCAACTGGCGCAAAAAGTCAAGCGTGCCAATGAGCTAATGGCTATTTGTAAGGAGAAATTGCGTAAAACTAAAGAAGATGTTGAGAAAATACTAGAGAAAAGTGGTGAATAATCCTCTCTTTAGCACAATTTTTGCACAGGGGGGAGGTGAAACGAAATTAATTGTACACATAGTATTTATCTCACACTCTCGATGAATTTCATTAAAACAACTCTTCTATTGTCTGTGCTGCTGCTTTGCAGCTCGTCGCTTATTGCCCAGCAGAAAACCCCCACTGGTACTATCAAAGGCACTGTGACCAATACCGCCAATGGTAAAGGTTTGGATTTCATACAAGTTGTGGTGGTGGGCACTTCCATCTATGCCTACACCGACACTCTTGGGCACTACACCCTAGAGCGTGTACCTGCGGGCTATCAAAAAGTGTTGTTTCAATCCATAGGTTTTGAGAATGTAGTCTCCGATCCGCTTTTGGTGACTCGGGCTCAGGTGCAAACCCTCGATGTTGAGATGCAGGTAGACGCGGTCAGTGCTCAAGCAGTGCAGGTGGTGGGGCGTAGTCGTCGGCGCATAGAAACTCCGCCTCTTGGAGTCTACAAGCTCAATGTGCAGCAGATAGAAAAAACACCAGGGGGTAATCGCGATATATCTAAAGTGGTGCAAAACCTACCAGGTGTGGCGGCTGCTAATATCAATCGTAACGACCTGATAGTTAGGGGTGGGGGACCTAATGAAAATAAATTCTATCTTGATCGCATAGAAATTCCCGTGCTCAATCACTTTCAAACCCAAGGTGCCAGCGGGGGTAATGCCTCTATAGTGAATAGTGATTTTTTGAGTGGCGCCACGCTCTACACCTCGGCTTTCCCTGCCTCGCGGGGTAATGCCCTGAGCTCGGTGCTGGATCTGAGGATGAAAAACCCCAACACCGACGAGTTAGACACCAAAATCTCGGTGGGAGCTTCCGATGTGGCACTCACTATCGACACACCGCTTGGCGAAAACAGCGGACTTATTGCTTCGTATCGAGTGAGTTATCTGCAATTTCTATTTTCGGCTCTAAAACTCCCATTTTTGCCGACCTACCAAGATGCCCAACTCAAATACACCCACAAATTTGATTCTCGCAATAAGCTGACTCTTTTGGCTTTGGGTTCTTATGATATTAATCGCCTGAATGATGACATGGAGGATCTTGACCCCTCTGCTCAACAACTGCTGGACTATTTGCCCGAGAACGACCAATGGAGTTATGTGGCAGGAGGTGTATTTACGCATTACACCCAGAGTGGTTCGCTGGATTTTATCCTAAGTACCAATAAACTCAATAATAAACTCCAAAAATGGGCCGATAACGACAAGGCCAAGCAAAAAACCTTGGATTACCTCTCAAACGAGACGGAACTAAAGGCGCGTGTGGCTTACAACGTGTCATTGGGTGGAGGCTATTCGCTCAACACGGGTGTGTCCTACCAAAAGGGGTGGTATGATAGCTATAATTCGCAGCTGATCTATCTGGACGATCTTTCCACGGTGCTCAATCAATACTCCAGCGAACTCGCCCTTTCGCGTTATGCCCTCTATGGGGGGATAGATAAGAGCTATTTTGACTCTCGCCTAAGATTGAATCTCTCGTTTCGTGTGGATGGAAACACTTATAGTGGTATGACTTCCAATCCCTTGGAGCAATTCTCGCCACGACTGGCTCTGAGCTATAAATTTGCCCCCAAATGGAAATTCAATGCCAACATAGGGCGATACTATCAAGAACCAGGCTATTCGACCATGGGCTATCGCAATTCCCAAGGGGTGTTGGTCAATAAAGATAGAGTGAAATATATGAGCTCTAACCAACTAACCGCTGGCTTTGAGTTGAACCCCAACGAAGAACAAAAATTTACTTTTGAGGGTTTTTATAAAAATTATAGCGATTACCCCATGTCCTTGGTGGATTCCACAGCCATAGGCAGCACGGGTAGCGAGGTTTTTGCAGTGGGCACAGAACCGACCGCCTCGGTGGGGCGCCTTAGGGCGTATGGCTTGGAGCTTGCATATAATAATTCCAACCTTTGGGGTGTGAATCTATCGACCTCTTACACATATTTTTACAGCGAATATCGCAAGCTCGATAAAAACTTCCAACCCACGGGCGATTATATTCCCACCAATTGGGACTATCGCCACATTTTCAACCTCACGCTCTCTCGAGAGTTGGGGCGTGGATGGGACGTGGGGCTCAGGTGGCGTTATATGGGAGGTGCACCCACAACACCCTACGACTATATACAATCCTCGCAAATTGGCTCTTGGAACACCAATGGCCAAGCTGTGTTGGATTATTCGCTGGTCAATTCTGTGCGCCTGCCAGCCTTCCATCAACTGGATCTAAGGATCGATAAATCGTGGTATTTCGATAAATGGACGCTTGCGATGTATGTGGATATTCAGAACCTATACAACTACAAGGCCTATGGTTTAGATATTCTGTTGCCCGCCGAAGATGCTAACGGAAACTACATCACCGACCCCTCACGCCCAGGGTATTATGTGATGGAGAGCTACCCCAACGAGATAGGTGGCACGATAATCCCAACCTTTGGTATAATCATTGAGTTCTAGGTGCGAGCCGCACGGGCAATGGCTTTTCTTCGCAAGTTTATGATCTTTAG
>CAYJLY010000002.1:26755-43022 GCA_964371385.1 uncultured Rikenellaceae bacterium | reverse complement strand
CTCAAACTCCAAACCGCAGTGGCAATCAACTATAGCTCTATCGTGTCTTACCAAAAAGCCTATTGTACGCGTTTGATTGCGCTATTTTACGAGATGATCATGCCAAATGCAAGGGCGATGGAAGCGCAAAAGTACAGTTAATTATTTATTACTATCTTTGCGCCATAAAATCAAAAAAATACTAAAAAATGGCAGAATTTATGGCATGCCCCAAGTGTGAGGGCGAGAATACCTATTTTGATGGATCGATGAACGTGTGTCCCGATTGTTTCCACGAGTTTTCGGACGATGCAGTCGAGAACGCTCAAGACACAACTCCCCGAGATAGCAACGGAGCAGAGCTTTTTGATGGCGATGCGGTGACGGTGATCAAGGACCTCAAGGTCAAAGGCTCATCTATGGTCATCAAACGAGGCACCAAGGTCAAGAGCATACGCCTGACCGATGATCCCGAGCATGTGGATTGCAAAGTGGAGGGCAGTAGCATAGTTTTGAAGTGCTGTTTCCTTAAAAAATAAGACAAAAAGAAATAAAAAATGTTTTGTGAGCCTTAAAATTGGGCATACAAAACATTTTTTTTTGTATATTCGCAGGATTAAAACTCAATTTACAAATGAAGAAAAATATACTTTTCCTAGCTTTGGCTAGCTCTTTAGTGGCATGTAACCAAAAAACGGTGGTTATCCCCATAAATAACCCTCTGGCATATGTCGATCCCTTTATCGGCACCGATGGCATAGTGCACACTTTCCCTGGGGCGGCTGCTCCTTTTGGGATGATACAACTCTCGCCCGACAATAACACCACGGGATGGAACTGGTGTTCGGGCTACCATACCTCGGATTCCACTATTATGGGCTTCTCGCACAACCACCTATCGGGTACGGGTTGGTCGGATCTAGGCGATATTTTGATTATGCCAACTGTGGGTGAGCCGACTTTGGAGGCGGGCACTAGTGAAAACCCTGATGGAGGGTTCCGCTCTCGCATTTCGCATGCCCCTGACAGAGAGATAGCCAAGGCGGGTTATTATATGGTGGATCTTTTGGATTATAATATTAAGGCAGAGCTTACCGCTTCGGAGCGTGTTGGTGTGCATCGTTATACTTTTCCCGAGGCTGCGATGGCTAATGTTGTCATCGACCCCTCGCATAAGATTTTCGGACAGGTGTTCGATAGTAAGATCACCTCGCCTAATGATTCAACCATCGTTGGATGGTGTAGCTCTACTGGTTGGGGTGGCGAGCGTGAGGTATGGTTTACGGCTCGTTTCTCACAACCCTTTGATAAAGTGGTTGAGGGTAAAAAAGGTTATGTGCAGTTTGCAGATACAAAAGCTGGCGAGGTGGTAGAGATTAAAGTTGCTCTTTCGCATGTGTCGCCCGAGGGTGCAGACCTGAATTTGGCCACTGCCGCGGGTAAGAACTTCAATGCTATTGTGAATGAGTGTCAAAATCTGTGGTACGAGCAGCTCTCGCCCTATGAGTTTGAGGCTGTGAGCGAGGATCAACTAAAGATTCTTTACACGGGCTTGTATCACGCCTTCTTGCAACCAAACCTAAATATGGACGTGGACGGTAAATTCCGTTCGGGTGGCATTTCGGGTACAGATAATCTATCGGGCGAAGTTCGCACTGCTAAAGGGTGGTCTAATTATTCGACTTTCTCGTTTTGGGATACCTTCCGTGCGGCTAATCACTTCTTGACTTTCACTAACCACGAGACTCTCTCGAATATCATCCACTCGCTTGTGGAGCGTTACGAAACTAACGGCAACCTGCCTCTTTGGGAGCTGCTGGGCTTTGACAATACTTGTATGATAGGTTACCCTGCGGTGTCTATTATTGGCGATGCTATTTTGAAAAACATCAAAGGCTTTGATTATGAGAAAGCCTATGAGGCTATGCGCAATGCAGCCTTTACGCCCTATGTTTCGAGCTCGGATGGCGAGAGCGGCATTGAGGATTATATCGCTTTGGGCTATGTGCCTGCTCCCTCTCACGCCTCGGTTGCCAAGACCATGGAATATGCCTACTATGACTGGGTGATTGCGCAGGTGGCAAAAAAATTAGGTAAAACCAGCGACTACGATCTCTTTATGAAACGTTCACTGAATTTCTTGAATCACTGGAACACCGAAAAAATGTTGATGTGGCCTAAGGATAAAGACGGAAATTGGGTTGAGCAAGATCTAACAGATTGGAGCTCGCTGCAAAAGCACTACGTTTCGGGTAACATCTATGCTTACTCTTACTTCTACCCTCACGCCATTGATACTATGATTTCACTCTATGGCGGCAAGGATAAATATGTTGCGGCAATGGATAAGTTGCTCTCGGAGGAGATGCAAATGCAGGGCGACACTCACGTAGACCTTTCGGGTTTTGTGGGTAAATATGGTCACGGTGATGAGCCAGGCCATCAGTTCCTTTATATGTACAACGCTGCTGGTGCGCCTGAGCGAATCGCTCCTTGGATTCACACCGTGAGCGATATGTACTACAATAGCTCGCGCGCTGGTATGCCCAACAACGATGACTGCGGTCAGATGTCTGCGTGGTATATATTCTCATCTATGGGCTTCTACCCCCTCAATACTGGCGATGGACGTTACTACATTGGTGCGCCTATGATGCACGGAGCCTCTATCAAGGGCGCCTCGGGTAATACCTTTAAAATGGTTGCCGAGGGTTACAGCGATAAAAATATCTATGTTCAGTCGGTAACTCTAAATGGAGAAGCTCTCACTTCGGGCTACATCACCTACGATGAGATTATGGCAGGAGGCGAATTGCGCTTTGTGATGGGGCCTCAGATGGTGGAGTTTTAGAGTATGAAAAATATAGTACTAGTTGGCCTTGGTGCTATTGGAGGAGTCTATGCCGTGGCTTTCAAGAGTCACGACATAGCTTTTCGGGTGGCTATGGATGCGCAACGACTGCAACGTTACCTTGCCGAGCCCTTTGTGTTTAATGGCAAGGATTACCAGTTTGACTATTTTACACCCGATGCCCACTGTCCTAAAGCCGACCTGATTATTATAGCTACCAAATGGGGCGGCTATATGGATGTGCTGGATCTGATTGAACCTTTAATCGGGAAGAATACGGTGGTATTACCCCTTTTAAATGGAATAAGCTCAGAGAGACTGGCAGCCGAACGTTATGGTTGGGAGAAGGTTCTCTATGGCTATTTTATAGGCCACACTGCCACTCGTGATAGCTCGGGAAAGGTGACTCAAGATGGCAGCTATACCACTGTTTTTGGAGCAAAAGAGAATGATCTCTCGAACCTAGATTCAAGGGTTGCGAGCGTTAAAGAACTTTTTGATCGGGCTCAGATCCCTTATCGCATAGACCCCGATATGTTGTCTTCGATTTGGCAAAAATTTGTGATAAACATTGGAACCAATCAAACAACAGCGTTCTACAATGAAAGCTATGGAGAGGTGTGCTCAAACCCCGAACACCTGAAAATGGCGCGCGATCTGATGGACGAAGCGCAAAGTGTTGCTCTTAAATTAGGCATCTCGAATGCTTCGACTCTTACTGAGCGGGCGATGACGATTTTTGATATACTCGAACCCGAGGATCGCAGCTCAATGGCACAAGATGTAAAGGCTGCACGAGTCACAGAGGTCGAAATGTTTGCAGGCGAACTGTGCCGACTGGGCGCAGAATATGCAGTGCCAACGCCCTTGAATCGCAAAGTACTGGAGCATTTCGTGAAGTAAAAACTAACTATTTAACCCTAAATACCCAACAACAAATTATGAAAACCCTAAACCTATTTTCCCTTTCTTCAAAATGTGGTTTCATCACCGGTGGTGCTCGTGGCATCGGTAAATGTATTGCCGAGGCCTACGCAGATCTAGGTGCAAATATTGCCATAGTCGAAATTGATCTTCCCGAGGCACAAAAAACGGCATCTTATATAGCCGAGACCTATGGTGTGAAATGCGTGGCAATCGAATGTAATGTAACCTCGCCAGAGAGCGTGGATGCAATGATTGCGCAATATAGCAAAGAATTTGACCGCCTCGATTTTGCTGTCAACAACGCTGGAATTGCCAATGTTGTGGCTGCCGAGGAGATCTCTTTTGAGGACTTCAAAAAAGTCGTTGACGTAAACCTCAATGGCGTGTTCCTCACAGCACAAGCTGCTGCAAAACTAATGATAGCTCAAGGGGTCAAGGGCTCGATTATTAACACCGCCTCAATGTCGGCGCACATCATTAATCGCCCCCAGACCATCGCTAACTATTGCGCCTCGAAAGGAGGAGTTCTCCAGCTAACAAAAGCATTGGCTGTGGAGTGGGCGAAATATGGCATACGTGTTAATTCTGTTAGCCCAGGATATATCGCAACGGAGCTTGTGGCTCAAATGAAAGATATGCACCCAATATGGCTCGCAAGCATCCCTCAAGACCGTCTAGGTACGCCCGAAGACTTGATAGGGGCTTATGTCTATTTGGCTAGCAATGCCTCGCTGTATGCCAGCGGTACGGATCTAGTTGTTGATGGTGGTTTTACTTCAATTTAATTTTTAGACTAAAAGCTATGCAATATACAAAACAAAATGTGGCACGCCTGATTGATATTAGTGCCGTGAAGACTGAATCTTCGATAGATGATGTAAATAATGTAATCGCCACCGCAAAAAAATACAACTTGGTGTGTCTTTTTACCATGCCTTCGTTTGTAGACTATGCTCGTGAGAGTATAGTTGGCTATGACACTGTGGGGCTAGGTGGGGTAGTGGGTTTTCCCTCGGGAGCCGAAACCACCGAGGCTAAACTCTTTCAAGCCAACGAGCTAAAAGCTAAGGGATGTACTGAGATAGACATGGTGATGAACATCGGAAAGCTCAAGTCGGGCATGTACGATGAGATTCGCCATGAGATTGAACAACTGCGTGATGCTGTCTCGCCTCTGCCCCTAAAGGTGATTATCGAGGTAGCGCTGTTGAGCAATCAGGAGATCGTTAAAGCCTCGCAGATTGTGCGTGATGCTGGTGCTGCCTTTGTCAAAACAGGCACTGGCTGGGCGGGCAATACAACTCTAGAACACGTAAAACTCATTAAAGACACCGTAGGCGATACCATAGAGCTAAAAGTTGCGGGTGGAGTGCGCGATTTTAAGACCCTACAAACCATGTATGAGACGGGCGTTACTCGCTTTGGTATAGGCTACGGAGCTGTTGTGGATATACTAGAGAGCTTGGACGATGAATAAAAAGATATTGGCTTACGATCTGGGGACAGGAGGATTGAAGGCCTCTGTGTTTTCTGCTTCGGGTGAACTAGAGACCTTTGAGTTTGTGAACTATCCAACCTCGAACCTCTCTTCCCACATGCAGGAACAATCCCCGATGCACTGGTGGGATGCTATTGTTGAGGCGACTGGGCGCTTATTGAGAAATACCTTCATAGACCCCGAGCAGATCGAAACTCTCGCTATCTCGGGGCATAGCCTAGGGGTTGTGCCCTTGGACAAAGACGGGCAACTGTTGATGGATAGTACTCCGATTTGGTCGGACAAACGAGCATCGGCTCAAGCCGCAGAGTTTTTCAAGAGCGTAGACTATGAAAAATGGTATATGACAACGGGCAATGGCTTCCCTGCGGAATGTTATTCGATTTTCAAAATCTTGTGGTATAGGGATAATCATCCCGAGATGTATAGCAAAATCCGCCATGTGGTGGGAACTAAGGATTTCTGTAACTATCTATTCACGGGCAATATTGCCACCGACCATTCCTACGGCTCGGGTAGTGGGGTGTACTCACTCAAAGAGCGAAAATATCTCGATGAATATATCGCCGCCTCGGGCATAGATATAGCGATTTTACCTGAAATTTTGCCCTCTACTGCTGTTGTGGGTACCATAAACGAATGGGCAGCCCAGCAAACGGGACTTTCTCGCTCGACCAAAGTGATTTGTGGAGGAGTGGATAATTCGTGCATGGCGCTCGGGGCAGGAGGTTATACCGATGGGCATGTGTACACCTCGCTGGGTTCATCGGCATGGGTTGCGTTGTCCTCGCGCGAGCCCGTTCTTAGTTTTTCGACTAAACCCTATGTTTTTGCTCATGTGGTTGAGGGGATGTACGCCTCGGCAACCTGCATTTTCTCGGCTGGTACTTCGCTGCGCTGGGTGTTGGATAATCTCTGCGATGGGTGGAGTGAGAGCGAGCGTTTTGAGAGAATGACCACCGCGGCGATGAGTTCCCCTGTGGGCTCGGGCGGCTTGATGTTCAACCCTTCGCTGGCTGGGGGCTCTATGTTGGAGAAAAGCCCGAATATTTTGGGCGGATTTGCAGGTCTTAACCTCTCGCACACCAAAGCGGATATGCTACGTGCAACCCTCGAGGGCATAGCTCTGAACCTGAGGGTGGCACTCGATGAACTCAGGGCTGGAGGCTGTACCATAGAGCAGATGTTGATGGTGGGCGGAGGTGCTAAGAATCCATTTTGGATGCAACTATTTGCCCATATCTATGGGGTGGAGTGTCTGAAAAGTTCCATTGACCAAGAGTGCGCCTCGTTGGGTGCTGCGGCTCTGGCAGCGGTGGGCAGTGGGCTGTGGAGCGATTTTAGTCCCATCGCCTCGCAACACCATATCGAGCATAGTTATTTGCCCGAAGACAAAATTCAGCAACAATATAACTTACTGTTAGAAAAATTCAAAAAACTATCAGGATATTTAGCGGATTTTGGTGATTTGTAAAACAAATACTATATTTGTGCTATAACAAAAACTAATAACTAACTTTATGAAGAAGATTTCTTTGCTTGCGCTACTTTTATTAGGCTTTGTGTGTCAAAGCTTTGCGCAAACCTCCGCAGAAGATGCAGCCATGAGCGTGCTTGTGCGTGCTACCTCTAATTCTCAACTACCCGTAGTATTGAATCAGATTGAAGGAGCAGACTCTACATTTTTTGAATATGAAGTGAAAAATGGCAACCTCCACATCAGCGGTAGCTCGCCTGTGGCTTTGTGTCGTGGTTTCTATGACTATGCAAAAAAGCATGGCTATGGACTTTATAGCTGGACTGGTTCGAGTTTGAACCTACCGTCGACTCTCGAGAATGAAAGCACAACCAAAGTGACTTCGCCTTTTGAACATCACTACTATTTCAACGTGGTAACCTACGGCTACACTATGCCCTATTGGGATTGGGAGCGCTGGGAAAAGGAGCTTGACTGGATGGCTCTTCACGGACTAGATATGCCCCTTTCGCTGATTGCCTACGAGGCTATTATCGCGAGAGTGTGGAAAAAGATGGGACTTACAGACGAGGAAATTAATAGCTACTTCGTGGGTCCTGCCCACTTGCCATGGATGAGAATGGGTAATATCAGCGGCATTAACGGCCCGTTGGATCAGGCGTGGTATGACAACCGCATCGAGCTACAACACAAAGTGTTGGAAAGAATGCACGAACTGGGCATGAAACCCATAGTGCATGGTTTTCCAGGCTTTATTCCTCAGGCTTTCAAGCGTTTGCACCCTGAGCTCGAAATTTCGCAGACCTCGTGGAGTAATGGATCTTTCCATAACTGGATGATCTCGCCTCGTGAGCCCCTCTTTAGCGAAATCTCGACTATGTATGTTCAGGAGTGGGAAAAAGAATTTGGCAAGGCGAAATACTACCTAGTGGATAGTTTCAACGAGATGGATAATCCACTGCCCGAGAAAGGTAACCCCGAGCGCTATGAACTACTCAACGAGTATGGCGATAAGGTATATAAATCTATTAAGGCTGCCAATCCAGACGCTGTGTGGACTATGCAGGGATGGATGTTCGGCTATCAGCGCACAATTTGGGATTATGAAACTTTGGGAGCGCTGCTAAAGAATGTGCCTGATGATAAAATTCTTCTGTTGGATTTGGCTGTTGACTATAACAAGCACTTCTGGAAATCGCAAGTGAATTGGGAGTTCTACAAAGGATTCTACAACAAGCCTTGGGTGTATAGCGTAATCCCAAATATGGGTGGCAAAACAGGCCTTACGGGTGTGTTGGAGTTCTATGCCAATGGCCACCTAGAGGCTCTAGCTTCGCCAAATCGTGGTAAATTGGTGGGTCATGGACTTGCTCCCGAGGGTATAGAAAACAACGAGGTGATCTACGAACTTTACACCGACGCTGGTTGGAGTAGCACGAAGATAGACCTTAATGCTTGGTACGAGAATTATTCTATAAACCGTTATGGTTCTTACCCTAAGGAAATTCGCAATACATGGAAAGAGCTAGAAAAATCTGTGTATGGCACCTTCACCGACCACCCTCGCTACAACTGGCAATTCCGCCCAGGGGTAAACTCAACGGGTACGATCAATCTCTCGGATAGTTTCTTCAAGGGGATAGAGGAATTTGCATCGGTTGCACCTCAGATGAAAGATAGCGAGCTGTACATGGCGGATTTGATGGAATTTTCGGCACTGTATCTTGGTGGAAAAGCTGAGTTCTTGGTTTATAAAATCGAGCAGGCCTACGCAGATGGTGACGTGAAAACAGCAACCAAACTAGAGGCAGACTTTGAGTACATCCTCAAGGGAATCGACAAAATACTCTATAGCCACCCCGTGCTAAGACTCGAAGATTGGGTAGCATTCGCGCGCTCTCAGGGCGATAGTGAGGCAAAATCCGATAAGTATGAGAGCAATGCAAAACGCCTAGTGACTATTTGGGGGCCTCCCGTAGATGACTATGCGGCTCGTGTGTGGTCGGGTCACATCCGTGATTACTACCTACCACGTTGGCAACATTATTTCGCTTCAAAGAAAAGTGGCAAAGCGTTCGACTATGCTGCATGGGAATTGGATTGGGTTGAAAACTCAAAAGGCCTTTCGCCTCAAGAAGCACCTAAGGATTTGGTTGCTTATATCCAAGAGATGATGAAATTCGCCAAAGGAATCTAGCGTGATGCCAACGGCAGTGTAAGCCGATAGGGCAATCATTAATCTCAATTAATGAGGCATAAAACCCCATTTAATATTTAGCTCTAAGGACATTTTCGATGTGATTTGAAAGTCGTTCTTAGAGCTAAATTATAATAGACAATTATAGTATTGTAAAATCATCAAATTAAATGAAAAAAATAGTAGTATTCACCGGTGCTGGAGTGAGCCGCGATAGCGGAATCGCAACTTTTAGGGATTCAGACGGACTGTGGGCTAACTATCGCATAGAGGATGTATGCACGCCCGAGGCATTGGCACGCAATCGTGAACAGGTTGTACATTTTTATAACCTTCGCCGCAAAGAACTGCTTGAAAAACAACCCAATGCAGGTCATTATGCCTTGGTAGAGCTGGAAAAGCATTTTGATGTGAGCGTTGTGACCCAAAATATCGATGATTTGCACGAAAGAGCTGGGAGTTCTAAGGTGTGCCATCTTCATGGAGAACTTCGCAAGCTCCGTAGTTCGAGCAATGAAGAGCAGACTTTTCCTCTTGAGGGGTGGGAGCAGACCCTTGAACAGAAAGCGCCCGATGGCAGTCTAGCAAGACCTTTTGTGGTGTTCTTTGGCGAGAGTGTGCCTATGTTTGAGAGAGCGGCAGAGATAGTTTCAGGGGCGGATATATTTGTTATCGTGGGCACCTCGCTAGCGGTTTACCCTGCGGCATCTTTGGTGCGCTACATTGCGCCCGATGTGCCCGTGTGGCTGGTTGATCCCAATCCCCCCGAGGTGAGCGGTATTCCAAACCAGATTCATTACATAGGCGAAAATTCGGTGAGCGGGCTTCCTCGCTTGTGTGAAATGCTGATAGAAAATCAATAAAAAAAAGACCTGCAAAACATTTTGCAGGTCTTTTTTTGTAAAAGATCAATATCTATTGATTATTTCGCTGCATAGAAACAGCGCTTTGGAGATTCGGCGCGACCCTCAGCAACGAGTTTCTTGATAGCCTTGTCTACTTCTTTTTTGTCTATGCCTGATTTTTCGGCAACCTCGCCAGCTTTCATTGGCACCTGAGATGCTTTTAGCACCTCGAATACTTTTTCTTCCATGATTTTTAAGGTTTTTTTGTAACTATTTTTGTTTTAAAACGTTTTGATGTATACTATGCGAAAGTACAAAAAAATTGCCAAGGCGCAAAATTAATAAATTTTTAGAGCGAAATTTACGCTCTGTTTAATAAAAAATATTACTTTTGTATATCGAGGTGAGTTTTGAAAATTTATTGCTAAACACAAAACTGATTTCTTATCACCTCCTTAGGCTAGATAACTTACAATCTTTAAAATAAACAAATTATGAAAACAAGAAATTTATTTCTCTCTTTCTTGCTGTTAGTTGGCATTGTGTCAGCTGGGGCTCAGGATTTGATGGATAAAATCCCCATGGACCCCGAGGTTCGCGTGGGAACACTCGACAATGGCGCTCGCTACTATGTGCGCTCTAACGACAAAGATCCAGATCGTGCCAACTTCCACATCGTGTATCAGGTGGGAGGACTTCAGGAGACCGACCCTCAGGACGGTTTGGCTCACTTCCTAGAGCACATGGCATTTAATGGCTCGAAGAATTTTCCAGGCAATGGCCTGATCGACTATCTTCAAAGCATAGGTATCCGTTTTGGCGAGAACCTTAATGCGGGAACGGCACAACAATACACAACTTATATGATTACCGATGTGCCTATCGAGCGTGAAACGGTTGTCGATTCATTGCTTCTTGCGCTCCACGACTGGGCAGGGTTTATCACCTTGGCGGACAAGGATATTGACGAGGAGCGTGGTGTGATCCGTGAGGAATTGCGCCAGCGCAACAGCGCCTATACTCGCTTTATGGAGAAAAACGCTGCGATTGAGTACCCTGGTTCTATCGTTGCCGAGCGCAATGTGATTGGAACCGACTCGCTGTTGCAGTCATTCTCTTATGATGACATTCGTGATTTCTACAACAAGTGGTACCGTCCAGATCTTCAGGCGTTTATCATCGTGGGTGATTTTGATGCCGACGAGATGGTCGAGAAACTAAAGAAGGTTATGGCTAATGTGGAGCCATCAGCAGAAAAAGCACCCAAGGAGAAAATCAAAATTCCATATAGCGAAACTCCAAAGGTGGGCGTGTTTACCGACCCTGAGCAGACGCAATACAATATCTCGTTTGGTATCCAAGGTAAAGGCCTTGCCAACAAATACAACGATACCTACATGTCGGCTATGAACGATATGGTAGATGGTGTGTACTACATGGCTATGAACGAGCGCTTTGAGGATATTATCCAAAAAGGAAATGCTCCTTTTATGGGTGCTTATAGCTATCATACTGACTATGGCGATATGTTTGGATTCGGCATAGATGGCTATGACGGACTTTATGGTACTGTGATCTATGAATCAGCAGACAAATGGGAGGATGCCTACAAAACTCTACTTACAGAGGTCTACCGCATGCAACGCTATGGTATCACCGAGGGAGAGTTGGAGCGTGCAAAAGCTAATATACTTGCTGACATGAAGCGTGATATGGAAAATGCAGATGACCACTCGAACCAATACTATGTAAACCAACTTGAGAGCAATTTTCTTAGCAATCGCTACATCCCCTCATCTGAAGATAAATATGAGGATGGCGCAAAAATACTTGAGAACCTAACCCTTGAGCAGGTCAATGCAACCATCGCCTCGTGGGTGACTGATCGTGGTTGGACAGTGCTCGCTAACCTACCTGAAAAAGAAGGCGAGGAAGTGCCTACCAACGAAGATCTATTGGCAGTACTCGAACAGGTAAAAACCTCAGAGATTGAAGCTCCAGCAAACGACATCGTAAAACGTCCACTTATCACCACCGAGCTTAAAGGTTCGCCAGTTGCCAAGACCGAAAGCGGTGAGTTTGAAACCACTATCTGGACGCTGGAGAATGGCATTAAGGTTATCTTCAAACCATCAGAACTGAAAGCCGATGAGTTGATGCTGCGTGGAACTCAAATGGGTGGTACTTCTAAATTCACTCAAACCGCAGATCAAGTAAATGCTGATTTCTTTGACATTGTTGATCAGTTTGGAGTTGGAGACTTCTCTTCAAACGAACTCTCTAAGCAACTATCAGGCAAGATTGCTGGTGCATCTAAGAGCCTAGGGCAACTATCTCAGGGCTACAGCGGAAACTGTTCGCCCAAGGATGCTGAGACTATGTTCCAACTTCTATATCTGAATGCTGTTGAGCCTCGCTATGACACAACGATGTTCGAGACCATCAAAACTCAGGTTCAAAGTGCGTATGACAATATGCAAGGCACCCCCGACTTCGTTCTTAGTGACTCGATTGCGCAAACCCTCTATGAGAATCCAATATTGGGCAATAGCCTCACACAAGAGAAAATCGATATGATTACTCTCGAAGGTCTAAAGCGTGTGAACGATGCAGCCTTTAGTTCGGCTAAGGATATGGTATTTACTATCGTTGGTAATATCTCTGCGGACACTCTTCGTCCATTGGTCGAAAAATACATCGGTTCGCTTCCAGTTGGTGGTGAGACTCCAAAATCAGGAACTACATTCAACGATATTCGTGAGGGTGAGATCACCAACCGTTTCGCAACTCCAATGACCTCGGAAAAAGTAACAGCTCTTGTTGTTTACTCGGGCGATTGGAAATACAACCAAAAGCAAGCAATTGCAATGAATATGATAGGCGATATCTTCCAGATTCGCTACACCAAATCTATCCGTGAGGAGCAGGGCGGAACCTACGGCGTGGGTACCGCAATGCAAAAAAACGATGAGCGTGGAACTTACGCTCAACTAATGCAGTTCAACACGGACGAAAGCAAGATTGATGTTCTTCTTCCTATCATCTACAAAGAGGTTAACGATTTGATGAAAGATGGTCCACAAGCGGAGGATCTCTCGAAAGTGAAAGAAAACTACAAGAAAAACTATGCTGAAGATCAACTTAGCAATGGCTATTGGATGGGTCGCATCAACAACCACTACATTTGGGAGAAAGACGACCAAGTGAATTATAATGAGGTTGTGGATAGCATAGATGGCGAGTATATCAAGAAGATCGCTAAAGCGCTATTCTCGCAAGATAATCTTATCACGCTGGTTCAGCTACCTGAATAATACTTAGTGTGCGCTAACTCTTACTTGTAAGGGTGATAGATTAAGGCAGTCCCAAACTGGGGCTGCCTTTTTTGTAATAAAAATTTCGTTAGTGGGGATAGCGTTAGGCGTTGTGAGAGAAAAATCGTTATATTTGTGCTTATGAATCAATACACAAAAGTGCTCACTATCGCAGGCTCAGATAGCGGTGGGGGAGCCGGCATACAGGCCGACATAAAAACCATCTCATCTCTTGGTGTCTATGCGTGCACAGCCATCACGGCAATCACAGCGCAGAATACCCTTGGGGTAAGATCGGTTGAGATGGTTTCTTCGCAGATGCTAACCTCGCAGATCGAGGCGGTGATGGAGGACATAGGAGCCGATGCGGTTAAGATTGGCATGGTGGGTAGTGGTGAAAATATACGCGTGATAGCTCGTTCTTTGGAGCCCTATGTTTCCAAAGGGCTTCCCGTGGTGCTCGATCCAGTGTTGGTTGCTACCTCGGGCGATTCGCTTGCGGGGGAGGGTGTGAAAAGTGCTATGATAGAGCATCTGTTTCCCTTGTGCGCTTTGTTAACGCCTAATCTGCCTGAGGCAGAGGTGCTTTGTGGCGAACGAAAAGATATTGAGACCATGGGGCGAGAATTGCAGGGAATGGGAGCTCGGAGCGTGCTAATCAAGGGCGGGCATAACCCACAGCAGGGCAGAGTGCACGATGTGCTCTTTAGTGAGGGAGAGCCCCTTAGCTTTAATGCACCATTTTTTGACACTCCCAACAAACACGGCACGGGTTGCTCGCTTTCCGCGGCTATTGCAACTTTTTTGGCAGCTGGAATGGAGTTGCATGATGCGGTGGAGCGTGCAATATTCTATGTGGGCGAGGCAATAGAGGCTGGCGCTTCATGGAAATTGGGCGAAGGACACGGACCTATCAGGCACTTTTATAAACTTTGGAAATAAAGAGGGCAAGACCCTCTCGAACGATCTTTACATATCAACATAGATGAAAAGAATACGAAAATACGCTACGAACCTAAATATCATTATCCTGCTGGTTGTGGGCTTTGCTGTGTGGTTGTTGTTTTTTGACAACGACAGCTATCTCAATAACAAGCAAGTCCTTGAGCAAATTGAAGAGCTGGAGGCCCAGCGTGATTCGCTCCTTCACAAGATAGCCCAAGACAGCAATGTGATACGCAACATCGAGGATAGTGCTTTTTTGGTGAAATTCGCCCGCGAAAACTACCTCTTCGTTGAGGATGACGAGCTGGTGTATATAATTGAGAAAAAATAACCCCCAAAAACGTTAGACACAACAAGTCTTAAATCACAATGAAAACTACTACCCAAACCACTTCTAAAGCACTCCTTGAGTGCGTCCCCAACTTTTCGGAAGGGGTAAATCAAGAGATTATCAACCAAATCACCACTGCCATTGAGCTCTCGGGAGGCGTAAGAGTGTTGAACGTAGACCCAGGCGAGGCAACCAATCGCACCGTTGTGACTTTTGTGGGCGACCCTGCTGCGGTGTGTGAGGCGGCATTCGAGGGCGTAAAGCGAGCGAGTGAATTGATAGATATGAGCACCCACAAGGGTGAGCATCCTCGCATCGGAGCCACTGACGTATTGCCCCTAGTGCCCATATCGGGCATCACGCTAGAGGAGGCCGCAGAGCTAGCACGAGGGCTTGCAAAGAGAATCTATGATGAACTTTCCATCCCGACATATTGCTATGAATCGGCAGCCCTAAAGAGCGAAAATCGCAATTTGGCACATTGTAGAGCAGGCGAATATGAGGGTTTGGAACGCAAGATGGGAACTGCTCAGGCGCCCGATTTCGGGGGCGAGAAGTTCACCGATCAGGCTCGCCGCAGCGGTGCAACTTGTGTGGGGGCGAGAGACTTTTTGGTGGCAGTGAACTTCAATCTCAATACCACCTCTACCCGACGAGCGAATGCCGTTGCTTTCGACGTGCGTGAAAAAGGGCGCACGCTCGATTTGGGACAATGGCACAAAGGTGATAATGGGCTGTGGGTGCGCCGTGAGGGTGGTAAGAAAAGTGGCGAGAGCATCACCATAGAGGGCACAATGAAAGGCACCAAGGCGATAGGATGGTTTATTGAGGAGTATGGCGTGGCACAGGTGTCGATGAACATAACGGATATTAACGTAGCCCCTCTGCACTTGGCTTTTGAGGCTGTGTGTGAGGCGGCAGCAAAACGAGGACTACGAGTGACGGGAACCGAAATCGTGGGACTAGTACCCAAGAGGGTTTTGGTTGAGGCTGGAAAATATTTCCTTGAAAAACAAGAGCGTTCTATCGGGGTGGGTGATGAGGAGTTGATCCGCATCGCTTCTCGTACTATGGGGTTGGACGAACTCTCGCCTTTCGAGCCTCGTGAGCGTGTTATTGAATATTTATTGGAGGATAGTTCAGTCAAACGTCTGATTGATATGAGTTGCAAGGGTTTTGCTGTGGAGACTGCGAGCGAGTCACCAGCACCAGGTGGAGGCTCGATCTCTGCCTATATGGGTGCTCTAGGGGCTGCTCTGGGGACTATGGTTGCGAACCTGAGTAGCCACAAGGCTGGTTGGGATAGCCGCTGGAAAGAATTTTCGGACTATGCCCAAAGGGGGCAAGAACTTATGGGTGAACTCTTGGCTTTGGTCGATGAGGACACCGCTTCGTTTAATGCGATTATGGCGGCGATGCAACTACCAAAATCAACGGACGCAGAAAAAACCAAGCGCAATCAAGCAATGCAAGAGGCGACCGTCTATGCCACCGAAGTACCCCTGCGCACTATGCAGGTAGCGATGGAGGTGATGCCCCTAGTGAGGGCTATGGCTCAGAGTGGTAACCCCAATTCGGTGAGCGATGCAGGCGTTGGAGCGTTGGCTCTGCGAGGGGCTGTTTTGGGTGCGTGGCTCAATGTGAAGATTAATGCTAGCGGTATAAAAAACCGAGAACTTGCAGGTGAACTACTCGCCAAAGCGGCAGTGATGGCCTCCCAGGTGCAAGAGCTAGAAAATGAGATACTAGAGATTGTTAATCAAAAAATAGACTAACTAAAATGATGGATATAAAACAATTTCAAGACGATATTAGAACTGGAATCCCTGCGGTTCTACCCCCAAAAGCGGAGTACGACCCGTCGGAGAACCACGCTCCCAAACGTAAAGATATTTTAAAGGAG
>CAYJLY010000002.1:20381-26655 GCA_964371385.1 uncultured Rikenellaceae bacterium | reverse complement strand
ACCTATGGAGGTAATGGTGCTGTGTTCCAAAATTGGGCGCAGTATCGCCTAGTGATGCAATATTTGAGCGAGATGAACGAGAATCAAACTCTTGTGATGTATTCGGGGCATCCTCTAGGGCTTTTCCCCTCGCACCCCGATGCGCCACGTGTGGTGGTGACCAACGGTATGGTGATTCCCAATTATTCTTCGGGCGATGATCTTGAGCGTTTCAATGCGCTGGGGGTGAGCCAATATGGACAGATGACCGCAGGGTCTTATATGTACATAGGTCCTCAGGGAATAGTCCACGGAACGACCATCACGGTGATGAATGCCGCTCGCAAGCGAGGAGGTGCAAAATTGTTTGTCACCAGTGGGCTAGGAGGCATGAGCGGAGCACAACCCAAGGCGGGTGTGATTTCGGGTGTGCTGACTGTGGTGGCAGAGCTTAATCCGAAGGCAACTCTAAGGCGTTTTGAGCAAGGGTGGGTCGATGAGGTTTTTGATAACTTGGATTATCTCTTGGAGCGTGTAGAGCAGTGCTTGCGTGATGGATTGACCCCCTCTATTGCCTATATGGGCAATGTAGTGGATCTGTGGGAAGCCTTGGCGCAGAGCGACATAGAAGTGGATTTAGGTAGCGATCAAACATCATTGCACAATCCTTATTCAGGGGGCTACTACCCTGTGGGCTATACCCTCCAGCAAAGCAACGAGATGATAGCCCACGAACCCGAGCGATTTAAAGAGGTGGTTCAGGCGAGCCTGCGCCGTCAAACCCAAGCCATCAACACCCTAGTTGAGCGAGGGATGTATTTCTTTGACTATGGAAATGCTTTCCTTTTGGAGGCGCAGCGTGCTGGGGCGGAGATAATGTCGGGCGATAAGTTTCGCTATCCATCCTATGTTCAGGATATTATGGGGCCTATGTTTTTTGATTATGGCTTTGGTCCTTTCCGTTGGGTGTGTACCTCGGGAAGCAAAGAAGATTTGCAAACCACCGACCGCATTGCCGCGGAGGTGCTGCGTGAGATGCTCTCAGAGGCGACCGATGATATTCGAGGGCAGATCGAAGATAACCTGCGCTGGATAGAGTCTGCAGCTGAAAATAAATTGGTCGTAGGCTCTAAGGCTCGCATTCTCTATGCCGATTCTCAGGGGCGCACTCGCATTGCTCTAGCATTCAATGAAGCTATCAAACGAGGTGAAATCACAGCTCCCATAGTTCTTGGGCGTGACCACCACGATGTGAGCGGCACAGATTCGCCTTATCGTGAGACAAGCAATATCTATGACGGCTCGCAGTTTACTGCCGATATGGCGGTTCAGAACTTCGTGGGCGATTCGTTCCGTGGTGCCACTTGGGTGTCGCTACACAACGGAGGCGGTGTTGGTTGGGGCGAGGTGGTGAACGGCGGTTTTGGGATGGTCATTGACGGCTCGCAAAAAGCAAGTGAGAGAATAGAATCTATGCTGCTGTGGGACGTGAATAATGGCATTGCACGCCGTGCGTGGGCTCGCAACTCGGGAGCTATGGATGCCATCAAGCGAGAAGTCGCTCGCACCCCTAACCTTAGCGTTACTATCCCCAATCTTGTTAGTTCAGAGTTACTGGAACAGTTAGACTTTTAATCATTTAAACATCTAGTTTCATTTCATAATTTACAAATCATAATGCAAACCCATCTTATTGATCCCACCCAGCATCTATCAGCCCATAGAGTTGAACAGATAATTGATAATAATTTCCGCCTCGAACTATCACCCGCAGCCAAAGAGCGTATTGTGCGTTGCAGGGAGTATTTGGATAAGAAAATGGAGAATATCGACCGCCCTATTTATGGTGTGAGTACGGGATTTGGCTCGCTGTGTGATATAACCATCTCCCCCGATGAACTATCTCAATTGCAACACAATTTGGTGGTCTCACACGCCTGTGGAACGGGCGAGGAAGTGCCACAGATTATTGTGCGTATCATTCTGCTACTAAAAATCCAATCCCTGAGCTATGGAGCTTCGGGAGTGCAACTTGCCACGGTCGAAAGGCTTGTTGATATGTTTAATAGAGGTATATCGCCTGTGATCTACACCCAAGGCTCACTTGGTGCTTCGGGCGATTTGGCTCCACTGGCACACCTCTCGCTCCCTTTGTTGGGTTTGGGCGAAGTTATTTATAACGGCAAGAGATGTAAGACTGCCGATATTTTGGAAGAGTTGAATTGGGAGCCCATTACTTTGCAATCGAAAGAGGGCTTGGCACTGCTCAATGGAACTCAATTTATGGGTGCTTATGGAATTTATAATTTGGTGATTGCAAAGCGTCTTTCACGTGCTGCGGATTTTATTGCTGCAATGTCGCTCGATGCCTATGATGGGCGCATAGAACCTTTTGATGAGGCGGTGCACTTGTTGCGTCCTCACAAAGGGCAACTCGACACTGCTCGTGCTGTGAGAGAAGCCTTGGAGGGTAGCGAGTTGATTTCTCAAGAGAAACAACACGTCCAAGACCCCTATTCGTTCCGCTGTGTGCCCCAAGTGCACGGAGCCTCGAAAGATGCCATATCCTATGTCGAAGGAGTGGTGGATACGGAGATCAATAGTGTGACCGACAATCCAAATATTGTGGTCGAGGAGGATAAAATCATCTCGGCAGGCAATTTCCACGGCCAGCCTCTTGCGCTAGCCTATGATTTTTTGGCTATTGCCATTTCGGAGCTTGCGAGTATCTCGTGCCAACGCACCTATCAGCTTATTGCAGGGAAACGAGGACTTCCTCAGTTTTTGGTGGCAAGCCCAGGGCTTAATAGTGGTTTTATGATTCCACAATATACAGCCGCTTCGATTGTGAGCCAAAATAAACAGCTGTCAACCCCAGCTTCGGTCGATTCCATTGAGAGTAGCCAAGGGCAAGAAGACCACGTGTCGATGGGAGCAAATGCGGCTACCAAACTAATGAGGGTTGCGCTGAATGTCGAACGTGTGCTTGCCATCGAACTGTTTAATGCAGCTCAGGCTCTGGAGTTCCGCCGTCCGTTGCGTTCTTCAAATAAGATTGAGAGCGTACTCAAGCAGTACAGAGAAGTAGTGCCCTATATCGAGACCGATCAGGTGATGTATGAGCACATAGAAAATAGTATCACCTTTGTTAAGACGCATTTATGATAACAATAACCAACATATCTCGCCTTTGGGGGGTGCATTCTCTCTCGCGTTTGTGTGGCGAACAGATGGCTGCGATTCCCTATATTGATAATGCTTTTGTGAAGATAAAGGGCGAAAAAATTGTAGACTTTGGAGCGATGGAGCAATTAAGCGCCCAGGGTGAGATTCTCGATGCCCAAGGTGCGGAAGTGTTGCCTTCGTTTTGCGATTCGCATACTCATTTGATCTATGCCACCTCGCGCGAGGAAGAGTTTATTGATAGGGTGAGAGGTCTGAGCTATGCCGAGATTGCCCAGAGGGGTGGGGGTATACTCAATAGCGCAGATAAATTGCGACAGATGAGCGAGGATGAGCTGTTTGAGAGCGCAAAAGAACGTTGCCAGCAAATAATACTCACGGGTACGGGGGCGGTGGAAATTAAAAGCGGCTATGGTTTGTCTGTGGAGAGTGAGCTGAAGATGCTGCGTGTTGTGGCTCGCCTGAAAGAGGCTCTCCCGCTGGAAATTCGAGCAACTTTTCTAGGGGCGCATGCTGTGCCACGAGAATATCAAGGTAGGCAACAAGAGTATGTGGATATGCTCTGCGCAGAGATGCTCCCTGCGGTTGCGGCCGAAGGTTTGGCGGATTATGTCGATGTGTTCTGTGATGAGGGCTTTTTCACTACCGCCCAAACAGCACAAATACTCGATGAGGCAGCAAAATATAATATACAAGGCAAGATACACGCCAACGAACTAGCCATTTCGGGTGGAGTGGAGTTGGGAGTGGCGCACGGGGCTCTCTCGGTGGATCACCTCGAGGAGATGAACGGGGCTTCGATAAACGCCCTAAAAGGTGCAACCACCATAGGGACGGCTTTGCCTGGAGCTTCGTTTTTCTTGGGAATACCCTATGCCCCTGTGCGAGTGATGGTCGATCAGGGGCTGCCCATAGCTATCGCATCGGACTTTAACCCAGGGAGCTCACCCAGTGGGAATATGCCTTTTATGATGGCTCTTTCTGTCATTAAATCCAAACTCTTGCCCACCGAAGCTCTTGCTGCTGCCACTATTAATGGAGCTTATGCAATGGGATTGGACGGCACTCACGGCAGCATAGCTGTGGGGAAAACAGCGAACCTCCTTATCATGAAAAAAGGCTCAACACTTGATCATATCCCCTATTACCACACTGAAAATCATATTGATAAAATAATCTTAAAAGGAAAAATACAATGATACTAGACACACTCGACAACGCTCTAAAAAACGCAGCGCACTACTCAAAACTAAACTCTCGCTTTGCTAAGGCTCTCGAATTTCTCGCCACCGCCTCATCTTTCGAGGATGGCCGCTATGAATTGGAGGGCGATAAACTTTATGCGATGATCGTTAGCGCGCCTATGCGCCCTGCTGCCGATGCCGCTTTGGAGGCTCACGAGCGTTATATCGACATCCAAATGCCTCTCACCAATGGAGAGAGCTATGCGTGGGCACCCTTGAGCGAATGTGCGACCATAAAAACGCCCTATTGCCCCAATGATGATATTGTGTTTTTTGAGGATGCTCCCACCCAAATGTTAAAGGCTAATGCGGGTGAGCTGCTATTTTTCTTCCCCCACGATGGTCACGCGCCTATTATTGGCGAGGGCACTGTTCGTAAGGTGATAGTCAAAGTAAGTGTTGAGGAGTAAAAATATATGAAAAGATTTCTGCTTCTCTCTTTGCTCTGTGTGAACTTTAGCGCTCAGGCGCAAAACCCTACTGCCAATAGTGGCGGAGAGAAAAAGCCACTTGGGGTGTGGAAAGGAGAACTGAAAGCCTCGATGATTCAACCCTTGCGTTTGACTATCGAGATTCGTGAGAATTCAGGCGCAGGCCATAGTGCAACCCTCATTTCGCTAGATCAAGGAGCTGAACCGATAGATGCAAATTATGTTGCCCTAATGGGTGATAGTCTGTTTTTGAAGTTTTTGGATATTGGAGTGAGTTATGATGCTGCAATTAGCGATACTATGTTGGTGGGGAAATTCAAACAAAATAATCGCACTCTGCCCCTGAGGATGACTCGTGGGGAGAAGAGCGATATGACGCTTCATCGTCCTCAAACCCCTCGGCCACCCTTTCCTTATGAATCTGCTGAAGTGGGCTTTGTAAACCCTCAGCAGGGTAATACTCTTAAGGGTACACTCACCACACCACAGGGTAAAAAGAAGTGTCCAGCCGTGGTGCTTATTAGTGGCTCAGGGCCGCAAAATCGCGATGAGGAACTTGCAGGGCATAAACCTTTTTTGGTGATCGCTGACTATCTCACACGAGAGGGCATAGCTGTGTTGCGCTATGACGATAGAGGAGTGGGGCAAAGTGAAGAGGTTGCCACCGAGGGTACAACGCACGATTTGGCGTGGGATGCCCAAGGAGCGATAGATTTTTTGAGAGAGAATAAACGCTTTTCGAGCGTAGGGGTCATTGGTCATAGCGAGGGAGGAACGATAGCCTTTATTTTGGCAGGCGACCCCTCATATAGAAGCCCCGATTTTGTGCTTTCCCTAGCTGGCACTGCCGTTAGTGGAGCGGAAATACTGCTCTCCCAACAGCGTAGAGCTATGGAGTTGATGGGCTTGAGCGATGAGTATATAGACTATGTACAAAGCCCCAATAAGGCGATTTATCCTATGATAGTTAGCTCCAAAAGTTGGAATAAGCACTTGGAAGATACTATTAGAGAGGAGCTCGCTAAAACGCCCCAAGGGGCAGCCCAAGCGGATAAATTGATAGAGATAGTGAGCGCGCCATGGATGTATAATTTCATTAAGTTTGACCCATCGGAGGTGATTTCGGGGATAAAATGCCCCGTGATGGCGCTCTTTGGTACTCTAGATTTTCAGGTGTTAGAATCTCTAAATGCCATAGCTCTCGAAAAAGCATTGAGCAAAAGTGATGCCCCCCGTTTCGAGGTGCACAGTCTTGTAGGACTCAATCACTTGTTTCAACAAGCTAGAACGGGTGCTCTAAGCGAATATAGTCGTATAGAACAGACCATAGACCCCAAAGTGCTGGAGGTGATAGCTAGTTGGGTCAAGGATTTTTAATAACGACAATGATGTTGTAGAATTTTCGGGCTTACTTAGACCCACGCATAAACAATAGCG
>CAYJLY010000002.1:0-20281 GCA_964371385.1 uncultured Rikenellaceae bacterium | reverse complement strand
CGCATAAACAATAGCGGGAGATTTTCTAATATGAAAATCTCCCGCTATTGTGTTTATAGAAGTATTACTACTTGCCTTATGACCACTTAACCAGCGCCAAATCCATGCGGTGTGGCAGAAGTGGGTTTTTAGGGTAGATACGCGTTGCGATCTCGAACAATCCTGTGGTTTGAGGCACAGAATCCAAGCGGTAGCGAGCTTGAGTTCCCTCACACGACACATACTCAAACTGTTGAGTTGATTTGATAACCATACGTCCTTTGACATTCTCGGCAACCACTAGCTCCACTCCGATATCCTCGGGCGAAAGACCAGCAATATCAACCACTGCATCCAATTTATACTCCTTACCCATAAGGATAGCTTCCTTGATGATGTCATACTGATGAACCTCAACAATATGAACGGCGTCCCACTGACCACTCACGCGGCGTTTCCATGAGGCGATAGCGCGCGCCATCTCGAAGTTGTCGGCAACCACCTTTTGGTGACGATCAAAGAGAGGATTATAGAAACGATCCTCATAGTCTTGCATCATACGGTCGGTGGTGAAGTTTGAGGCAACATCTGCGATACAGCTCTTGATGGTCTGCATCCAGCCCTCTGAGTAATCCTCACCATCTTTGGTGTCGTAGTAAAGCGGTGCGATTTGATCCTCGATAGTTGAGTAAACCAATTCTGCGTCCAATTCGTCTTGGAAACGTTGGTCGGTGAAAGTGCGCTCTTGAGGCAGCATCCAGCCAGCGCCCTTCTTGTAGCCCTCTACCCACCAGCCGTCGAGCACCGAGAAGTGCATAACGCCATTCATTACACCCTTTTCGCCCGATGTTCCAGATGCCTCTAGCGGACGAGTAGGGGTGTTCATCCATATATCCACCCCTTGAACCAAGCGGCGAGCAATTTCGATGTCGTAGTTTTGAAGGAAGATGATTTTTCCAACAAACTGTGGATATTTCGAAACCTCAACAATACGCTTGATAAGGTCTTGACCTGCTTTGTCTGCAGGGTGAGCCTTACCCGCAAAAAGGAATTGAACTGGACGCTGAGGGTTATTAACGATAGCGTTCAGGCGATCAAGGTTTGTAAATAGCAGGTGGGCACGCTTGTAGGTCGCAAAACGACGAGCAAAACCTATGGTTAGGGTCTTGGGGCTAAGCTGTTCGCGAAGCTGTACAAGCTGGCTTGGTGAATCGAACTTAAAGTCAGCTGGATCCTCAACACGCTTTTTGATATAATCGATAAGGCGAGTTTTGAGCTTCATGCGCTCATCCCACAATTCTTGGTCGGGGATGTTATGAACTTTGTCCCAATTCTCTTTTGAGTAGTCGCCCTCGGCAAAGCCTTCGCCAAAGTACTTATTATAAAGGCGCTTGAGGTTAGATGCAGTCCAAGATGGGTAGTGAACCCCGTTGGTCACATAGCTCACGTGTAGCTCCGAAGGCATATACCCTGGCCACATATCGCTAAGGATATCTTTCGATACCTCACCGTGAAGCCAGCTCACACCATTCACCTCTTGCGAGAGATTGGCAGCCAAGACTGACATAGAGAATTTCTGGTTGTGATCATTTGGGTTGGTCTTACCAAGGTTGATAAACTGGTCCCAAGTGATTTTCAGACGCTCTGGATAGTGTCCCATATATTGACGAATCATACCCTCGTCGAAAGAGTCGTGACCCGCAGGCACTGGGGTGTGAGTTGTGAACAAAGACGAACTACGAACAACTTCAAGAGCTTCAGAGAAACTCAAGTTGTTTTGCTCCTCGACATTGCGTATGCGCTCTAGGCCGATAAATGCAGCGTGACCTTCGTTACAGTGGTAAATGTCGCTTTGTATGCCTAGTGTGTTCAAGGTGCGGATACCACCAATACCAAGTAGGAACTCTTGTTTCATGCGGTTCTCCCAGTCGCCACCATATAGGTGGTGAGTGATAGATCTATCCTCTTCGAGGTTCTGTACGTGGTCAGTGTCAAGAAGGTATAGGTCTGTACGGCCCACATCGCAGCGCCACACGCGAGCTACAACTTGACGGCCAGGGAAATCGACAGTCACAGTAACCCATTCGCCCTGCTCATTGCGCAGCGGACAGATGGGGAGTTTGTGGAAGTTTTGAGGCTCATAACCAGCTTCTTGCTCACCCTTGGCAGATAGCTTCTGAGTGAAATAACCATAGCGGTAGAGTAGTCCCACTGCTACCATAGGAACGTTCTTGTCTGAAGATTCTTTTAGGTAGTCACCAGCAAGAATACCAAGACCTCCTGAGTAGATTTTTAGTGAGGCGTGCAGACCATACTCCATAGAGAAGTAAGCGATGCGAGGGCGAGCGTCAACCTTTTTCTTGGCCATATAGCCACGGAAGTTGTCGTAGACCGCATTCATGCGAGCAATAAAATCTCCGTCAGCCTCAAGCTCTTGTAGGCGAGCCAAAGAAAGAGAGTCGAGTAGAGCGATGGGGTTGCGCTCTGTTTCGCGCCAAGCAGCAGGGTCGATAGATTCGAATAGTTTGATTGCGTCAGTATTCCAACACCACCAAAGGTTCTTGGTTAGATCCTCTAGGGGTTGTAGAGCCTCGGGCATCACACGCTCAACGATCATGCGTGTCCAATTGGGGCGAGAATGCGAGAGTAATTGTTGGCGAAGGAAGTTCACCTGTTCGTGGCTTTCGCCACCATCCCACTGCGCTTGGGCAGAGGAGGGTTGTTGTGTCTGATCTAGTGACATGGTGTAAGATTTTTTATAGTAGTCTATTTGTGTTTGCCATAGTGCGATGTTACTCGTCTTTTTAGAGGCTGTGGAAACCTTGGCCCATCCCTCGGGCGATAGTTCCCCGTAGCATTTAATTTGAGCGGCCAACTCCGAGCGCAACTGAGCATTGTTGTAATCATCACGCTCGATAACCGTTACGCCTGAATTTTTCCCTTTCACATGGTCATTGACCCACAATCCAAAGCCCGCAAGGGTCGTAGTGATGGTCGGAACACCAAAAGCGACCGATTCCAATGGGGTATAGCCCCAAGGTTCGTAGTAGGAAGGAAATACAGTGAGATCCATCCCGATGAGCAGGTCATAGTAGTTCATATTAAAGATACCATCCGTTCCGTTGAGGTAGGATGGAACAAAGATAACCTTAACCTTGCCTTCGTTTCCTAGAAGTCCACAATCTCTAAGCCTACACATAATAGCATCGCCATGCGTATCGCCGAGATAGTGGGTCACATTGCTGAGATGGTAACGTTCCGCAGGGGTTTCGCCTTTGAGCATGGCCTGGATATCCTCGCGGGGACCTAGATTCCATCCGGGTATCATCACAAAAGCGAGTATCTCGCGGGTGAGACTCTCATCGCGCGAGAGTATAGATAGAGCCTCGATGAACTCATCTATGCCTTTGTTGCGGAACTCATAGCGACCCGAAGTGGCAACTATCATCGCATCTTGGGGGATCTCTCTCTCGAGAGTGGTTTGGGCGATATGAATCAGAGCCTTACGAGCCTTCGCTCGGGCAGTGGTAAAGGCACGTGCCTTGGGCACAAAATCTTTCTCAAAGCCATTGGGTGTAACCACATCTGCCGCCTTACCCAGCAGCGCCTCACACTCGCGCGAGGTGATATCGCTCACCGTAGTGAAACAGTCGAGACTATGGGCTGCGGCACGCTCAATTTGGTGCTTGGCAACCACCCCAAAACGAGCGGCAAGCTCATCGGGGTTATAGTTGAATAGTTCGTTGTACAGTGGTAAGCCGTTTCCTGCAATACATCGCCCCATCACAGTGGCATGGGTTGTGAACATTGTAGCTATATCAGGAAAATCACGCTTAATGAAAAGTCCTCCTGAGGCTGTCATCCACTCGTGGAAATGCGCAATAACTCTCTTGGGTGTCTTCAAAACATGTTTGTGGAAACTTGCCACCACTTGGTAGGCCGCGTAACCAAAAAGTACTGGTTCGACATAGTCCCAGCCCGTGCCCATAGAGTCCACATTATACTCCTGCCACAATTCCCCTAGAATCTGGTCTTTACGAGGAATCAAATGCGAGAAACTCACCAGCACCACAATCGGATTGCCGACAATATTACGCCACCTGCCCACACGCATCTTTAGTCCATCTTCGCCAGCCGCCTTTACCCATCCCTTCATAAGGGTTTTATCTTCTGCAAACTCTGTGCTCCCTCCCACAAAATCAGGGCCGATGAGAATGTAATTATCGCCCAAATCCTCCAGCAGTGTGCGAGCCTTGGTACCAATTACCGTGTGGATACCTCCGACCTTGTTGCACACCTCCCAACTAACCTCAAAAAGATAGTCGGGCATTGCTTGTTTTTTTTGTGTTGTCATTGTTGCTTATTTTTTAGTGGGGAAATTCCCCTTTAGTTTATATATCAGTCGTAGAACTTCTCTGCCACGGCTTAAGATTTCTAGCATCTTTGCATTGTGATAGACATAGTATAGTTCTTGTGCGTTCTTTATCTTGCCTAGGGCATCCTCAATTTGGGTTTGTTCAGGTGTCTGCTCAGTTTTCTTATCGAGCAGGTAGAGCTTGTAAATGGTGTCAATGTCATTAAAGAGTTCGCCTAATATCTGTTTCTGACTCTGCGAAAAACTCACCACAGTGCCTTTAAGTTCATCCGATTTTTCGCTCCACATCTCCCCTAGCAGCTCACTGATAGTGCGCAAGCTGGCTCCCATGTACTCCAGATTCATCACATCGTTGTGTACAGCAATAACTCTGCCTTTAGCCCTAGGGCTCCAAGAGCGAGTGTCGAGTTGCTGGATATAATCCACTATCTCATCTTTTGCATTGCTCGATAGTTCTAGGTATTTAGCTATTCGCCCTGCGTTATGTTCTACTTCATTGGGAGATTGAGAATTAAATACTTGCACCAAAAAGCTAAGTATCTTGTGAGTGCGAGCAAAACCTTTGTCTCTCTGGCTCTCTAGCAAAGTGAGTGAAAATCCACTATAAAGCGAGGGAGTCTCGCCCAGACTACACAGGCGTTGCGCTTTGCAAGTGCGTTGAGGAATCAAACGACACACTACCCTCGAGGCAGGTCGCACCACCCTCCATGCCACACTGGGCAGGATAATAGTCACCACCCAATAAGCCAAAGGCACAGCCACGTAAGGTATCAAACGATCGATCACACCATAATAGAGCGACCAATTCAAAACACCAGCAATAATTATCACTACAAAAAGGGTCAGACTATGCAGGGCGAAGGCTCTCTGAGAGGTACTGTTAGCTCTCGATGCCACCCCCACCACACTAAATAACACACCCAGAGGAGCAGCCGAGATCATACCCAGCGATAAACTCACTCCAAAACCAGTGTAGCTCAACACAAGGGCCACTATGGCAACAAAGCTAGCACTAGCGCTGATTTTCCCAATAAGCAAACCCATCAACACCCCCACAAAGAAAGTATAACCCACACTAGAGGCTGTATATCTCCACACGCTAGCCAATACACCTCCACCCTTAGCACTCTCGAGTAAGGCAATATCGCTCAGAGCGTAATTTGTCATACTCACCGAGATCATCATCAGCGAGAGCGCAATCACGCCATAAAAAAGCCATTTATTAGACGGGCGTATACAGTAAACCAGCATAGCCGCACAAGAGAGCATGGCGGCTATGCTAAAGGAATGTTGTAGCGAGGGTACAAACCATAAAAATGCAGCTGCCACCCACAACAGATAACTGTCGCCCACCACTGCGCCACGTAGCGCAATGAGGCTTTCTCTGAGTGAGAGCATGCGTGAGTTGGCAAACTCTAGTATAGCAAAAGTTGTATTGCGGGGGTCCCTCTCAAGCCCAGAGCCCAAGAGTCCCCAAAAGAATATTTCGCGAGGTGATCTTCCACGTAAAAGCTCACTGTCATCATCACCACGCCATTGCCCACCAAGCAGACTACCCAAACAATAGCTCCCCATGCGAACAGCGAAGTACACCAATGCAAGTGCTCCAAAAAAGTTTAGGTATTTTAAAATCAACTGTTCCATCTGGCTTTAGCTTAAAACTAACGTGGGGGATCCTCGGGCTTTAGTTGTAGTGTGAGAAAATGGGTCTCAAAAGAAAAAGTGGTGCTATCTGGCAATATGCTAGCACACGCACTGCGCTACTCTTTCTCAAGAACTGTGACTTGACGGGGTGCAAAAGCTTGGTCGATAGACACAAAAGTTTGAGTTTGGCTAACGCCTTCGATTTTTGGGATGGTCTTAACAAGCATAGTCATCAGGTGTTCATTGTCGGTGCAATATATCTTCACCAACAGAGCGTTGTTTCCTGTTACAAAGTGACATTCTACTACCTCTGGGATATCCTCTAGGCGGCGAACCACCGAGTCATACCACTGAGGGTCGGTTAGTTGAACCCCAACAAAGGCACATACGTCATAGCCCAATGCTTTGGGGTCTATCTTTAGACTCGAACCAGCAATTATGCCTGCCTCTTCGAGTTTGCGAACTCTTTGGTGAATAGCAGCTCCCGAGATGCTACACTCGCGAGCGATTTCAAGAAAAGGCATACGTGCATTCTCTATTAGATATCCGAGGATTCTACGATCTACGTCGTCAAGGTTATATTTTGTTGACATTATTTATTATGTAATATTAATTAAAAATCTATAAGTGCGGTGATTGTTTTACTACGTTTAAATCCCTATACCCGCGCAAATGTAATGATAATTTGTAACTTTAGCAACTATTCAACGTTTATTTCTCTATTATCCCTCCATATACGGATGTAAAGTATCTTTTTTGAGAACCATTAACCCTCTATGGGTTTGCGGTGTTTGAGGGCATGTGAGATGGTGAGCGAATCGGCATACTCTATCTCATCGCCAAAGCCTATTCCGCGAGAAATCGCGCTCACCATCACCCCACAGCGCGCCAAACGGCGAGAAAGGTAATACGAAGTGGTCTCGCCTTCCATGGTGGTGGGAAGTGCTAAAATCACCTCCTTTACGCCCCCTTGGGTTAGTCTGCGCTCTAGGCTGTCGATGGCAAGATCCGATGGGCCTATCCCGTTCATTGGAGAGATTACTCCCCCCAGCACATGATACGTCCCACGATACTGTCCCGTGTGTTCTATGTTGATGAGATCACCCACATGCTCTACCACACAAATAGTCTCGCTTTTTCGGGAACCATCACAGCATATCGGACACAGCGACTCATCGCTAATATTATTACACTGGGTGCACTGCTTGACTTTGAAGCGAAAATCATGGATTGCTCCGCTGAGAAGCTCCGCATCCCTTTGGTCAGAGCGCAAAATATGTAAAGCCAAGCGCAGGGCAGTACGCTTGCCAACGCCAGGGAGCTTCGAGAGCTCACCCACAACGCTATCTAGTAGGTTTGACATGCTTCTGTTTTATTTAATATTACGGCGATTCAGAGCTCTGTGATAGGCGGCTGCATTGCGATTATGCTGCGAGAGGTTGGTTGCAAAGGCGTGATAGCCCGAGAAATCATCCTTGGCGCAAAAGTAATAGAACTTATGCCCATTATAATCCAACACTTTGTCTATTACTCTGCCATCGACCAAACAAATAGGCCCCGGAGGCAATCCAGCATTAAGGTAGGTGTTATAGGGCGAGGGGTACTCTAGGTGGCGATTGAGCACTCGTCGGATAGAAAAATCGCCTATGGCAAACTTCACTGTGGGATCTGCCTGCAGGGGCATTTTTACTCTCAGGCGGTTGATGTAAACTCCCGCCACGGTGGTCATCTCGTCCCATTTGTTGGTCTCCTCGCTCACGATGGATGCTATGGTGGTAATTTGATCGGGGGTAAACCCTAGCGCCTTTGCTTTTGCCAAACGCTCTTGGTTCCAGAATTTTTGTTGCTCTGCGTTCATCTTCAGCGCAAATTCCTCGGGGGTGACATCCCAATACATCTCATAGGTGTTGGGCAGAAAAATCGCAGGAAGGCTCGCTGGCGTGCGCCCTAGGCTGTCGAGCAATTGCTGGCTAGTAAAAGCGGTGATAAACGCAAGTGAATCAGCCATAGTGTAGCGTGCCACACGTCCTGCCAACTGCGCTATGGTGCGAACGTTGTTGAAAGTCACACGAACGGGGCTCTGATAACCGCGCGTTAGGGTATTTACAACTTGGCGAGCCGTAAAACCTTTCTCCAAAACATAATAGCCCGCCTTGATGGTGTCTCCATCGGCTTGAGATGTAAGCGATTTAGCAAGCTCTTTAGGGTCGCTCACAATATGGTTCCCCGCTGCAAGATCATTTGTTAATTGCTCAAAACTGATGGTCGTGGGGAGTTTGAGGGTGATTTTTTTGCTTATAACTTCGCTATAACGGTAGCGATACTGGGGTAGTCCAAAAAATATTGCACCCACTGCCAAAAGGGCTAAAACTATTAGTATCAGTAACTTTTTATTCATTATCGCTTGATTGTTCGTTAAATTAAACCGCAAAATTAATAAAAAAGCGTGGGAAAATAAGAAAAAAGATATATCTTTGTCCCTCATAAGGGTAAGTCTTTTACGACCAGCTCCCCGCAAATCCCCCAGGGCAGGAATGCAGCAAGGGTAGTGGGTTGTAGCGGTGCGATAGAAGTAGCTTGCCCTTTTTTTTATGCCTATACATAGCCCCTTAAAATAAGGATATAACAAAAGGGATAAACACCACTAATTGGCGTTTATCCCTTTCGTTTTTTTTAGATGTTTTAAAACTCTTAGAGGTTAATCCCTAGAGTGACACCAAAGGTTGCTGGGCGACCACGCTCAAGGAACTTAGATCCGAAAGACTCAAAGTAGAACGCTTCGTACTCGGTGCCAGTAATATTATCTGCCCACAAATCCAAACGAACATTGCTCTGGGTTAGAAGGCTCACCTTGGCTGAAAGTAGTCCGTAGAAAGGTTGCGAGACTGTATTTGCCTCATCCCAGTAAGTCTTGCCGTTGCCTTTGTACTGAGTCGATAGGGTCAAGTTGCGGAACCAACCATTCAAATCAAATCCATAAGAGGCTCCAATGGTAAAGGTATGTGCAGGGACATAAGGAGTGGAGTTGCCACTGTAATCTACCATTCCCGAACCACTCTCGCCCAGAGAATACTCGCTAAAGGTACTGTGATTGTAGCCATAGCTAGCATCAAGGAACAGGTTACCCACAGGGTTTGACGATAGAGCAAGCTCAACGCCATAGCTTTGACCCTTGCCCGCATTGCTTAGGATGCGACCATTGCCGCCATCAATAAACTGAGTTAGCTGCATGTCGGTGATATCCATATAAAACAGTGCAAGTTCTGCTGATAGTGCATCGCCAAACATACGAGCGCGAGTACCAACCTCGTAGTTCCAGCTCTGCTCGGGTTTGTAGGAAATCACATCACCCAGTGGAGTGGTCGAGGGCGCTGCCATAGGGTTAATCATGTCTTGGATAATCTCCGAAAACATTTGGTTGTTGTAGCCCCCAGTCTTGTAGCCGCTCGAAAGAGAACCATAGACCATGAAATCATCGTGAGGTTCATACGTCACAGCAACCTTGGGCAAAAAGCGCAAGAAATCTTGATTTAGCGAGCTATCCATCACCACTTGATGCTTGTAGGGGGTAGCCACTGGCATGCCTGGCGCTTGAACCATGGCGTTTAGCTCCATTTGGGTGTGGTAGTCGATAGATTGTTTTTCGTAGTCCAAGCGTACACCAAGCGTTAGCGAAAGACCATCGGTTAGGACGTTGTTGAATGTCGATTGGTGGAACGCAGCCAAACCCCACGAGGGAGTGAAGAAATCGCCTGGGTTAGGCATCTCGGTGTCGGTAATCTGGATAAAAGGAGGAAGGTTCGCTCCAATGATGTTATCTATTCCGTCTTGTTTGAAGGTCACATTCGAGAGGGTCTTCAATGCATTGTAGAAACCGAACATACCCACCGACCATTGGTAATTACCGCTGTGGGTAGATTTCATGGTGATCTCTTGGTTGATAGAATTTTGCAGCTGTCGTTGGGTCATAGTAAAGATAGAAGCGGGCGAGAAATCTTGGTCCATCCACATTTCATCCGAGAGCCACTGATAGCCTGTGTTTGAGGTCAGAGTGAATTTATCTGCCTTGTACTCCAAGCGCACCGAGTTGCTCGATAGGTTGCGAAGGTAGCTACCGCGATCATTGTACGAGGGGTCTGCAATCTCGCCCGTGGTTGAATTTAGAAGTCCATAGGGAAAAGCGTTTTGATCCGTGTAATCATAGGTGCTAGCTATGCTCATGTTTAGTCTGTCGCTCAGGCGTAGTTCTAGTTTAGCACGTGCTCCCGCGTCCCATCCGCTGTTGGCCTCTTGGGTAGTGTATTGGTTGGTCAGGTAGCCGTCGGTTTGATTCCAGTAGCCGCCTACGCTAAGAGCTACTTTTTCGTTGAATTTTTGGAAAGTCGATACTTTGGCATTGTAAGTGTTGTAGTTGGCAGCGCCCATCTGGATTTTTGTACCCTGATAGTCAAAAGGCGAAAGGGTGTAGATATTGATAATACCACCCATAGCATTACGACCATAAAGCGTACCTTGAGGGCCACGAAGTACTTCTATGCGTTGGATGTCCATCAATTCGAAATCGAAGGTTGATTTGTCCATATAGGGGATGTTGTCTACATACAGACCTACGCCTTGTCCTGAGCTACGAGTACCCACACCGCGCAGGTACACTGGGGTGGTCATCTTTGAGCCATAGTCGGCAATAAATAAATTGGGCACCACAGCACTTAGACCTTTAATATCTTCAATGCCACGTTGCTGGGCTTTGAAAGGGCTGATAAGCGAGAGTGCGGTAGGCGACGACCACAGAGTTTGGGTCTCTTTGGCGCTACCCACAATCACCACGTCTTGCGACTCGACCATTTTCACCGAATCATCCGCTGGGGTGTCGGGGTTTACTGGACTTGAAGCCCACGTATTATGCGCCGAGAATACAAGCAGACCAAGCGCGAAGAATAATTTTTTCATTGAGAAATATAATTAGTTATTTTTATACAAAACGTGCAAAATAACTAAAAATTTTCCTAATTAACAACTTTTTTAAAGCTAATTCTACTTTTGGAGTGAAAAATTATAACTCCCTGTTACTGTTTTTCGATGGGGCTCAATGTGAAATCTGTTCCCGATGTCCACATATATGCACTTTGGGCAAGTCGATAATTGTAGAGGGAGTTTAGCTGTGAGGTCACCGCATCTAGCCAAGAGAGTTGAGCCGAGAGCACATCTATAATGGGCAGGCTGCCCTCGCTGTAACTAAAGGTACTTAGCGAAAGGTTCGCTTGGGCGTACTGGAGGCTCTGTTTGCTCAGGCTTACTTGCTGGGCGCTTTGGGTGAGGGTGGTGTAGCTGTTGTTGAGCGCTTGGGCTATAGTGGTTTTTAGATCTTCGCGGGTGAGTTCCTCGCTTTGTGCGGCTGCTCGAGCGGCTGCGACACTGTGCCTGCGCGCTCCCCACTGGAAAATAGTAACACCCAAATTCAGATAGGCATTATAGTAAAAGTTGTCGGGCATCACCGAGTTATTATTATGAACAACGCCCTTCAGCCCCGCCACAAGGGTGGGGTTATATAGCGCACGTGTACTCACTATGTTTTGTTTTTCGAGTTCCACTTGGGTGAGTTGCTCTTGGTAGTCGGGGCGCATTGCGAGTGCCTGTTCAAGGGGGATTTTAGGGGTGGAGCTTATGGGTGTGGGCAGTGAATCCAAAAGGAGGAAATCATAGCTGGTGAGCCCACCATTTTGCACAAAATCCTCGAGCGTCGTGAGATAAGTCTCTTTGGCTGCGGCAAGTTCAATTTGCGCCCCCGAAAGGCGTGTTTGCACCATCAATAAGTCCGTTCTTGAGATGAGTCCCTGCTCGAAACGCTCGCTCACCACGCTCTCTAGCTCGCCTATAATCGAGACATACTCTTCGCGGATTTTCAACTGCTCCTGCGCCCATGCCATCGCCCAGTAACTATTGTCGGCCTCGAGCCATAGCGTTCGCCTTGCAGAGGAAATATTGTGTGATATGATCTGTTGCTGGATTTGTGAGCTGAGTACTGCGCTGCGTTTTGCTCCGCCATCATAGATACTTTGGCTCAGAGCGACACTCGCCTGTAGGGTATTGCTGAGGGCATCTCCCGAGGGGGTGTTTTGGTGGCTGGCAGTGCCGCTGAGGCTCAATGAAGGTAGGCGTTCGCTCTCGAGGCTTCGAGTAAGTTCCTCACGCTCCTTGGCAAGTTCATCTTTTGCTTGAAGGGCAAAGTTGGTTTTCTGGGTTATCCATCTATATTGCTCGAGGCTGAGGCTCTGCTGCGAGTGGCTCGCAGTTGAACTTAGAGCAAGGAGTATGACATAAAAAATTCTCATCGTCTTGGTATTCTCATTATTAGTGTATAACTCACGGGCAGCACCACCACTGTCAGCAGGCTGGCTATCAGCAGTCCGCCCATTATGGTCGATGCCATCCCCGCAAAAAGAGCATCAGGGAGCAGGGGTACCATCCCTAGGATGGTTGTTCCCGATGCCATCACAACGGGTACTATGCGTGATTTGGTTGCCTCGACCACCGCATCCAGCGGTTTTGCACCCGAGGCGTTTTCCATCCCGATTTGATCGACCAAAACCACCGCATTTTTGATATTCATCCCCACCAAACCCAACACTCCGAGTATGGCAAAGAAATCGAGGCTCTTGCCCGCCACGGCAAGCCCTAGCACTATGCCTATGAAAATCAGAGGCAACATCAATACTATTATAATAGGTTTGCGATACGAACCAAAGAGCATCAAAAGGGTAGAGAGTATCAAAATCAGGGTCAAGGGCATATTCTCCGCCAGCGCGGCATTCGACTCAGCTTGACTTTCCTGCTCGCCAAAAACTCTCATCTGGTAGCCTTGGGGTAGGGTCATACTATCGGTGAGAATAGTATTGACCTGCGTAAATGCTTCTATGGCGTTTGCACCCAGAAGAGGATCACATTGCGCTCGCATTACTCGCGAGCGATTGTAGTGTTTAATTACGCTGTACTGGTAATCAGTTGTAATGCTATCGACAACCTGTGAGAGAGGTACCACACCAGCATTATCGCTAAATATTGGGGTTGAGCCCAGGTTAGAGAGCTGAAAATCCTCACTACGAGAGTTTTTTAGCAGTATGGGCAATTCTTGATCGCCCCAACGAAACTGCCCCATGGCTATTCCTGTGGTCGAGAGTGATGTGTTGTTAGCCATCTGCGAAGCGGACACCCCAACAATCTGACCCTTGGCACGAGAGTAGTGAGGCACCACCACGGGCACCATATTCCCCCAATCACCACGCACATTATCCACAAGTGAGCACTCCTGCATAAGGCTTTGAGCTCGCGCGGTAAGGCTCACCAGCGTGTCGATATTCTCGCCCAAGAACCCAAACTCTATGGTCGCCTCGACCGCAGGGGAGAGTTTAAACAGAGAGCTGCGAACTATCATGTCGGGATAGTTTTCGGCTGCATATATTGCAAAACGCCTCTCTAGAGTAGCGGTCGAATCTTTGGTGTGAAGCTCCACGAGGATGTTTCCAAAGTTGGACTCAGGACCAAAGGACGTGCTGGCCAAATAGTAGCGCAGGGGCGAAGCTCCAACGCTCATAGACACTCGTTTGACGGCAGGCTCCCCTGAGAGATAATCGCAAAGCTCCGTAATTTGTTTCTGGGACTCCTCTATGCTGTATCCATCGGGCAAGAAACAATCCGCCCTAAAATAAGGCTTGTCCAGGTTAGGGAAAAAGCTCTGAGGTGCACGCCCCATGAGCCATAGCGACCCTCCAAGGAGCACCACCATTACCACTATAACCAAAATTCTATGGGCGATAAACCTTCTCAAGAGCTCATCAAACCACCTGTAAAAAGGCTTGTCATAGGGGTTGGTATTGCCCTGGGAACTGGCTTTTTTGAGAATAAAAGCACCAAACAGAGGAGTTTGGGTGAGTGCCAATATCCAACTAAGTCCCAATGAGAGGGCAAGCACAACGAACAGTGGTTTCACTATCTCGGCGACCGACGAGGGGGCAAGATAAAGAGGCAAGAACGAAGCAACACCGATAAAAGTAGCCCCCAGCAAACCCCACTGCACCGAAGTCGCTCCAAAGACCAATGCCTTTATTCTGTTTTGCCCTCGTGCAATAGAAATTTGGGCGTTGTCGGTCACAACGATGGCATTGTCCACCAACATTCCCATGGCTATGATAAATCCTGCCAGCGAGGTGCGGTTTAGTCCCGTGCCCATGAAATACATTATCAGTAGCGTCCCTCCAATGGAGAACAGCAGTGAGCTGCCGATGAGCACCCCTGCCCGCCAACCCATAATCAGCAGAATAACCAAAATTACTATGCCCACCGATTCCACTAGATTCAAAATAAAACCACTATTGGCCTCTTTGGCAATCTCGTTTTCCAAATACAGCGGCACTAGATCTATGCCCACTGGGATCTGAGGCATCAATTCCTCTATGCGCTGCTGTACCCTCTCGCCCGTTGCAACTACATCGTAGCCCCCAAGGGTCGAAATCCCTACCCCTATGGCAGGAACGCCATCAACGGTGAGTATCTGTGAGGGAGGATCGAGGTAACCTTGCTCTATGCGAGCAATGTCGCCCAAGGCAAGCTGCGAAGAACCAACAGAGATAAGCTGAGAGGCTATGTCCTCTATGGTTTGATAGCTCCCACTACTGGCTATGGTTAGCTCCAATGGTCCCGAGCTGCGAGAACCACTAGCTACCAACTGGTTTTGACTTGAAATTATCTGAGTGATTTGCGTTGGGCTGATACCTAGGGTTGAGAGTCTCTCGGGGTCGATAAATACGTTTATCACGGCTTTTTGTTGCCCCCATAGCTCGACTTTTTGTACACCCTCAAGGGTGGTGAGCTCGCTGCGCAAAAGTTCCGACCATGTGCGCATATCCTCGCTCGAGAAGCCCTCTGTGGCTGTCATGCCATAATAAATACCATACAAATCGCCAAAATCATCGCCCACTGTAATAGTCGAAACCCCCGATGGGAGTTCTCCTTGAACGCTCAAAACTTTGCGCCGCAGTTCGTCCCATTTTTGGGGAATTTCCCCGGGAGGTGTTGCAGGGTCGAGCTCGAGGGTGATTTTCGAAAGTCCACGATAGGAGTCCGAACGAATTTTATAGACCCCCGCCATGGTTTGAAGCTGCCTTTCGATGGGTTCGGTGACTAATTCTTCGACCTCCATGGGCGAGGCTCCCGAGTAGGAGGTGAGTAAGACGGCTTGTTTGATAACAAAGGGTGCGTCTTCTTTTTTCTCCAGCGAACCAAATGCCACGATGCCCCCAAAGAGCATCACGGTCAAGATAAAATATATGAGTTTGTAGTTGCGCAGCGCAAAAGTTGGTATATTCATGGTTTACTGATAATTATAATTTAGCAGAAAAAATCGCCTTTAGTTTGAAGTTCCCTCAAGCACTCTCACCCTCTGCCCATCCACGAGTTTGTAGACCCCCGAGCTAACCACTTGTTCCCCCTCACGCAAATCGCCCTCGATGATGTAGCTCGAAGTGTCAAAAATATCTTTAATCTTCACTGCCCGCGAGCGCACCACCCCTAGCGAGGGTTCGTAGATCCATATCGAATCGCTCGAACTCAGAGCATCCCTTCGAAAAACAGCGCTCAACGGGACGCTAAACAGATCCACCCACTTCTGGGTATCCACCACAACTTTGACTCTTGCTGGGAAACCTGCTCGCACCCCGTCTTTAAAAGCATCAAACTCTGGGTCTGTTATCCTTAGCGAGACTGGAATGCCAGCTCCACCCACCGATGCCTCGACCACCTGAGCCACCGAAACCGTGAACTCTCGATTGGGGAGATGTTCAAACTCTACAAAAAATTTTCCCACCTGCGGCAACGATAATTCATCTTGGGGGAGAGTGAATTTCACCTCTAGGTTCTCGGGTTTAATTATCTTAAAGACAGTCTCTCCTGCACTAACTCGTTGGAATTGATCGACATATTTTGCGAGTACCGAACCCGAAAAAGGCGCATACAGACGAGTGTAGCTCAGTTGGTTTTGGGCAAAACCATAGGCAGATTTTGCTTGAGCATAGTTTGCTTTAGAGATTTCGTAGTCTTGTAGGGAGATTGCTTCACGTTTAAGTAGTCGCTCGCTGCGCTCAAGTATGGATTTCGAGGTGAGATAGTTAGATTCGGCCGAAGAGAGTTTGAGCCTGAGATCTTCGCCATCAAGTTGGCATAGTAGTTGCCCTTTTTTGATGGGGGAACCATCGGTTACGTACACCTCGCTCACCAGTCCGCTCACTCGAAAAGCCAAAGGGCTCTCTTGAGCGGCGCTCACCACACCGAGATATTCCCTCTGGTATTGCCCCATGTTTTCAAGGGTCACAAGGCTCACGGGGCGAACGATCTCTAGAGGCTGCTCCCTGTGCCAGCAAGAAGAAAATAGTAAAAGTGGGAGGAGGTAAAAATATTTCATGAGATTTTATTTGTGGTTTTACTTCGATTTTTTTACCTCCTCACAAAGCAAAATATATACCAATCTAGATGGTAATATTGCTGGGCGAGAAAATATTTTTACTACCTCGATTGAACTTTTGGCTATTTGTTGTGTCAAAGAGGTAGCGAGCAGACAAGAAAAATTTAAATACACATATAAAACAATGAAAAAAAGACTCTTATTTTTAGTAGCAGCTTCCCTGTTTTCGATTTCCACGCTATGGGCACAGAATGTACAGGTGAGCGGCAAAATCATCGAGGGAGGTACCTCGGGTAACCCTGCCATTGGAGCCGTTATCCAGATGAACCCCACCGACAGCGAAGGCCTTTCGAGCCCATCGCGTACTGTGGCGAGTGGAGTGGATGGTAAATTTACCATCAAAACCAACAAACCCTCCTCGACTATTAAAATTTCGTATATGGGTTTCAAGGATAGATATATCACTATCGAGGATGGCAACCCTACGGTTGATCTTGGTACCATAACCCTTACCGTTGATGCTGCTATGGCTGAAGAGGCTGTCATTACTGCCCAAGCAACCATGGGTCAAATCAAGGGAGATACCACTCAGTTTAATGCTGCTGCTTTCAAGACCGACCCCGATGCAACTAGTGCAGCTTTGATTGCCAAAATGCCTGGGGTGACCACCGATGATGATGGTAACCTTGAGGTTGAGGGCGAGAAAATCGCAAAGGTTCTTGTCAATGGCAAGGAGTATTTCGATGACGACCCTGCGCTTGCTCTTCAAAACCTACCAGTGGATGCAGTAGAGAGCGTGCAGTTTTTTGACGACCAAACCGACGATGCAAAATTCTCGGGCTACGACACTGGCGAGAGGGTTAAGACCGTAAATATTGTCACCAAGCGCAACGTGATGGACAATATGATAGGTAAGGCTTTTGCTGGCGTAGGAACCGATGGTCGCTATGGTGCGGGCGCTGGTGGAAACTGGATGACAGACAATACGCGCCTTGCTCTTACCGCCCAACTCAATAATACCAACAACCAAGGCTTCTCGATGAACGACATCACCGGTAGCAGTGGCTATGGTCGTGGACGCGGAATGCGTGGCGGTTCGGGCGTGGATCTGGGTCCATTCTCAACCAACGTGAATAGTGGTATCCGTGACACCAAAGCACTTGGTGTAAATTATAGTGGCGATTATAATGACAATCTGAAACTATCTGCTAGCTATTTCTTCAACCAAACCGACAATGAGCAGATTAGTACCATCGCGCAGGATTTCTTGACCAATCCACGCTACTACACCGAATACGCTACCATAAATGGTACCCAGTACGACCACCGTTTTTCTTCGAAAATCGAATGGATGCCCAATGAAACCAACCGTATCACATTCTCTCCTCGTGTGAACTATACCACCAATAGCGGTATCACCTACGAAAATTCTCAAACCCTTGAGGGTTATGGCGGAGCGCTACTTAACTCGGCTGTGAGTGACTACGATCGTGCGCTGACCTCTTATAATGTATCGAGCGATTTGTGGTGGCAACACCGCTTTGGCAAGGCAGGGCGAGTGCTATCTATGGGTGGTATAGTTTCGGGTCAAAAATCATGGGGCGAGATGGAGCAGTGGTCTGACTATTTATCCGAAGATCCTACCACACTACTTGTTGTGCCTGATTCTATTCGCCAGTTGGGCTATGTGGATATGTCACGTTATGCCCTTACTGGTTCGGCAACTTACACAGAGCCTATCTCTGAGCGTTCACGATTGAGTCTGAACTACTCGATCAACTACGACCGCACTATCTCGGATCGTCAAGGATGGAACCAACTAGAGTATGATGCTGCGATGCAGACCTTTGCTCTTATGGAGCTTGACACCCTCACCACCAACTACATGAACCGTAACACCACTACTAATACCGTGGGCTTGACCTATGGTTATAATATTGGTAATGAGTTTACTCTTAGCGCCTCGTTGCGTTACCAGTATGCCGAGCTGAACTCGCTTCAGGAATTCCCCGTGATAACTCCTCCAGGTAGCGGCTATGATTTTTCGGCCTTTATGCCTATGTTCAATCTGCGCTATAATCCCTCTAAGAGTACAGTGTTGGAATTCCGCTACAATACCAACTCTATTTTCCCGACTGTAACCCAATTGCAAGACATTCTCGATGTGTCGAACATTCTTCAGGTGAGCCGTGGTAATTCCGCCCTTGAGCAGAGCTACAATCACAATATGCGCCTTACATATCGTTACAATAATATGCAAAAGAACATATTCTTTATGGTGGGCGGTCGTGCTAGCATCATCGCGGACTATATTGCCAATCACCGTCAATTCCTAACATCACCCATGGAGGTCGATGGTACGGTTATCCCCTCGGGAGCGCAACTTATTGAACCTGTGAACTTGGATGGATATTTCAATGGTAATATCTTTACGAACCTAACCCTTGGTGTTAATCCTCTGAAATCTAAGCTCTCTATTATGGGTTTCTATAATTATGCTAAGACCCCATCAATCGAAAACAATGTTGAATATATGAGCACCAGCAATCGCATAGGTACTCGTTTCCAGTTGGCCTCAAACATAGAGGGTGTGGATTTCAATGTGGGCTATTCTCCTTCGATCAATCTTAGTAATGCAGGCACGGGGGCGTTTGACCGCTACTGGTCGCACACAGTTTCGGCTAACATTAGTTGGAATCTATGGAAAGGTTTTTATTTGCGTGCCGACGGACAATGGCGCAACACCTACGGAACTCAAGAGAGCTACGATCAACACTATGGTCTGTTGAATGCTTCGTTGACACAGAAGTTTGCAAATAACACTTTCGAGATCACTCTTTCGGGTTATGACCTGTTGAACCAAAACACAGCGATCCGCCAATCAACCAATGATACCTACACCCAAACAATGAGCACCCTTGTTATGCCACGCTACTTCATGGCAACCCTTACATGGCGCATTGACACTCGCAAGAACAAGTCAAAACAAAACGAAAACGAAGATGGTCGTCCATCGGGTGGTAGTTTTGATGGACCTCCTTCTGGTGGTCGCGGTAGCGGCATGGGCGGCGGCGGTGGAAGAATGTTTTAGTTATTTGTAAAATAACAAAATGTTATGAAATTTTAGTAAAATTTGGAATTTCAAATTAAAATCACTAAGTTTGCTCATGGATAGGCGCAGTTTTTGCTTGTGTAAATCCAAAAAACAACATGATTTTTAACTAAAAACATCACAAAACATGAAAAAATTACTAACATTAGTAGCCGTTGCGCTACTAGCTTTTATGGCAACTGGCACCGCAAATGCCGAAGGACTAAAGTTTATTAAAGCATCTTCATTGGCCGAGGCTCAAAAGATTGCTTTCGAGCAAGATAAAATCCTTCTTTTGGATGTCTACACAACTTGGTGTCCACCTTGTAAGCGTCTAGCGGCAGACGTATTCCCAAGCCCAGACGTTGAGGATCTTAACGAGATTATGATTGGCTACAAAGTCGATGCTGAGAAAGGCGAAGGTATACAAATCGCTAAAAAACTAGGCGTACGTGCTTATCCAACTCTTGTTTTTTTCATTGGCGAGGGCGAAGAACTTGGCCGCATGGAGGGTGCTCCACTAGAGCCTAATGCTTTTGTTGAGACCGTTGCAACTAACATCGAAAAATGGATAGACGCATTGGAATAATCTTTCCCTTGTATTCAATAAGATGATCAAATCCCCCACTTTCTTAAATTTTAAGAAAGTGGGGGATTTGTTTTGTGGATAAAATAGTATAAAGTGTGGGGAGAGGACATAAAAAATATATGTCGTATTCTAGGGCGCAAGAGTGGTGAG
>CAYJLY010000001.1:75332-96003 GCA_964371385.1 uncultured Rikenellaceae bacterium | reverse complement strand
TAGGCTCCCACAAAACTCCGTTGTAACCTTGGATACTTCCAAGTACCTCCCATTCGCCATTTTCTTGCGCAGCACGCTTGACAACCCCGCGAATAACGGCGTTCAGACCAGGGCAGTCGCCCCCTGAGGTTAATAATAATACTCGTTTCATTGTTAAATTTATATGCGGTTAATCAAGGATTTTTCTGATCAGTTTTAGTGCTGACCTTTACTATTGGCACAATTTATCCCAATATATTTTCGATGCGAAGGTAGTCATTTTTTTGACAATATAATACGAAATCATCTCAATTTAACATTTTTTTAAACTCTGGTCTACGCAACTCACCGAAAAGTGCTACCTTTGTAGTGTGTCAGAGGCACACAGTAAAAATTATAATGATATAGCTAGAATGAAAATAGCGTTTGAGGCCAAAAGGCTCTTTAATAATTTCACAGGACTTGGCAATTATGCACGAACTCTGGTGGGAAATCTTCAAAAGCAGTATCCCTTGCATCGCTATGTGCTCTACACTCCCCGCGAGCGCAATAGTGCTGACACTGCCCATTTTAATAACCCCGAGCTTTTCGAGATTGTGACCCCCAGTAGCAAACGTTTTAGCTCGCTGTGGCGCTCGTGGGGAGTGGTGCGCAATATTCGTGCCGACAAACCAGATATTTATCACGGACTCTCGCACGATCTACCTTTTTCGGTGAATCGAAAGAATAAGGGCACAGCAAAATATGTGGTGACCATCCATGATGTGTGTTTTCTCACTTTCCCCAAAATGTATGCTCCCATCGAGAGAATGATTTATAGAAAAAAATATGCGCATTCTCTCAAAACTGCCGATGCGATAGTTGCGATTTCTGAGAGCACCAAAAACGACATCCTGAAATATTACCCGTGGGTGGATCAGAGCAAAATTACGACTATCTATCAGAGTCTCAACCCCATTTATTATGATGTGATGGACAAGGCGAAGGCTCGGGAGGTGGTAGCGAAATATGGCATCACGGGCGATTATATGCTCTATGTGGGCAGTATCAATGAGCGTAAAAATCTCCTGGGGGTAGTTAAAGCCTACGCCCTGATAGAACCCACAAAGCGAGTGCCTTTAGTTATTATTGGATCGGGAGGCGCATATAAAAAAGAGGTGGAACAGTACGCCCAAAGTCATGATCTCTCGCATTTGCTGCATTTCTTGGATAAGGTGACTTTGGTCGAGACCCTGCGATGTTTTTACACTGCCTCTTTGGGGCTTGTATACCCTTCTTTTTACGAGGGTTTTGGGCTGCCAGTTGCCGAATCGCTACTGTGTGGGGTGCCCGTTGTTACTTCCTCTATCAGTTCGTTGCCCGAGGCAGGGGGCGATGGTGCGCTGTATGTAGACCCGCTCTCGCCTCAAGAGATTGCCGATGCTATTGTGAGACTAACCTCAGATAGAGCATTTGCTTTGGACTTGGCACAAAAGGGTAGGGAGTATGTGTTGCGAACCTTCTCGGTTGAGGATCTGACCACTCAAATGATGAATCTGTATGAGTCCCTGGTTAAATAAGGAGCGTTAAATTAAGGAATATAAATAATGAAATTTTCTATACTAATTCCCTCGTGGAATAATCTTGAGTATCTCAAACTCTGCATAGAGAGCATACGCGAGAACTCAGCCTATGAACACCAAATCTTGGTGCACGTCAATCAAGGCAATGACGGTACTCTGGATTGGGTTACCCAGCAAAAAGATATAAGTTATACTCATTCGCCCGAGAATATAGGGGTGTGTTATTCACTCAACGGCCTAAGAGGGCTGGTCGAGACCGACTATATAGTGTTTTCGAACGATGATATGTACCTGCTTCCGGGGTGGGATGTGGAACTTGCGCGCGAGATTGAGCGTATAGGTCATAAGATGTTTTTCCTTTCCTCGACTTTGATCCAACCTCGTGAATTCTTCTGCCCCAGTGTGATTGCTCCTGCAAACTATGGTGAGAGTGTAGAGAGTTTTCAAAAACAACGCCTTCTGGATGAATACCTCACCCTTGAGCACCACGACTGGTCGGGTTCTACTTGGCCGCTGAATGTGGTGCATCGTGATGTTTGGGATATGGTGGGTGGTTACTCTGTGGAGTATAGCCCAGGGATGTATTCAGATCCCGATTTCTCGGCAAAACTCTACATGGCAGGAGTGCGCATCTTCAAAGGACTCAGCGCTTCGAGGGTCTATCATTTTGAGGCTCGCAGCACGGGGAGGGTTAAAAAGAACAAGGGTTCACGTCAGTTTCTCAGTAAATGGGGTATTACCTCTTCGACTTTCACACGCGATATCTTACGCCGTGGCGAACCCTATACCACAGAGCCTATGCCCGTTAATGCTCCTCGATTGAAAGCCAACCTTTTGCGCTGCAAACTAAAGAGTATTATTAGTTCGATGAAAAAAAACGGTGCTGCGCGCCGACTTTGGGAATAAATTTTTAACTTTGTATTAATAAATCATAAGGGTGATTCACCCCAGTAACTTCAAGTAAATAAAATGACAAAAGCAGAATTATACCAGCAAATTTGCGCGAAACGTAGTATTCTTTGTGTGGGTCTTGACACAGATATTCGTAAGGTTCCCCAGTGTTTGATGGGGGGCGAAGATCCTATATTTGAGTTCAATCGCGCCATTGTTGATGCCACAGCGCCCTATACGGTGTGCTACAAACCCAACACCGCCTTCTATGAGGCATCGGGTGTCGAGGGGTGGATTGCGCTAGAGAAAACCGTGAAATACATCAAGGAGAACTATCCTGAGATTATGGTAATTATTGATGCCAAACGAGGCGACATAGGCAATACGTGCGATATGTATGCGCGTGCATTTTTCGAGACCATGAATGCCGATGCTATCACCATTGCACCCTACATGGGACGCGATAGTGTGGAACCCTTCCTAAAGTACGAAGGCAAATGGTCGGTGGTGCTGGCTTTGACCTCTAACCCATCGTCCGAGGATTTCGAGAACCAAATGCTCGAAGAGGGCAAAAAACTATACCAAAGAGTGCTTTCTGTGAGTTCGCAGTGGGGCTCGAGCGAGAATATGATGTATGTAGTGGGAGCAACAAAAGCAACTGCATTGGAGGAAATTCGACAGATTGTTCCCGACCACTTCCTTTTGGTGCCAGGAGTTGGCGCACAGGGTGGTTCGCTCGAGGAGGTAATTAAATATGGCAAAAACGCCCAGTGTGGACTGCTTGTAAACTCGTCGCGTGGCATTATTTATGCAAGCACAGGTGAGGACTTCGCCTCGGCGGCAGCGGTGGAGGCTAAAAAACTCCAAGAGCAGATGAGCGAACTTTTGTAAATGCTCAACATTAATCAAGTAAACAATACAATGGATATAACTAAAAAGAGTCTTTCGGGTAAGACTAGAAATGAACACGACCTATTGGGTGATAAAGAAATCCCCGTAGAATATTATTTTGGTATTCAAACCATGCGTGCCTTGGAAAACTTCCATATCTCTCACGCTCGATTGTTGTACTATCCCTCGTTGATATCTGCTTTGGCTATGGTCAAAGAGGCAGCCGCAAAGGCTAACCGAGACCTCGGGGAGTTGGATCCTGTGAAAGCTCAGGCGATTATAGACGCTTGTCACGAGGTGATACAAGGAAAACTAAACGAACATTTTGTGGTGGATATGGTGCAGGGAGGGGCTGGAACCTCAACTAATATGAATGCCAATGAGGTGATAGCCAATCGTGCGTTGGAGCTTTTGGGACATGAAAAAGGAGAATATCAATACCTGCATCCCAATAACGATGTGAATCAATCACAGTCCACCAATGATGCCTATCCAACAGCCGTAAAGCTAGGTTTGATGATACGTAATACGGCTCTGATTGATGCTCTTGTGAATCTAATCAAGTATTTCGATGCAAAATCTTTGGAGTTTGCCGATGTTATTAAGATGGGGCGCACTCAGCTGCAAGATGCAGTGCCTATGACCCTAGGGCAAGAGTTTGGAGCCTACGGTGCAACCCTAGCCGAAGAGGTGGAGCGACTCAAACAAAACCTTAACCTTTTCACCGAGGTGAATATGGGAGCTACGGCAATTGGAACGGGTATTAACGCCAATCCTGAGTACACTGATATTTGTATCCGCTACCTGCGTGAAATTTCGGGTCTGCCTGTTGTGGCTGCAAAGAATATGATAGAGGCAACCAACGACACGGGAGCTTTTGTGATGTATTCCTCGGCTGTGAAACGCCTTGCGGTGAAACTCTCGAAAATTTGTAACGACCTTCGTCTTTTGTCTTCGGGTCCTCGCACTGGCTTTGGCGAGATTAACCTTCCACCCATGCAACCTGGTTCTTCGATTATGCCAGGGAAGGTAAATCCTGTGATCCCAGAGGTCGTAAACCAAGTAGCGTTCAAGGTGATAGGCAATGACCTCACGGTGACCATAGCTGCTGAGGCGGGACAGCTGGAACTTAATGTGATGGAACCCATCATTGTTCATAGTATATTTGAGTCGATTAATATGTTGGCTCGTGTGATGAATACCCTTGGCGAGAAGTGTATCAAGGGCATCACTGCCAATGTGGACCACTGTCGCGACTTGGTTTATAATTCTATTGGATTGGTGACCGCCCTGAATCCCTACCTAGGCTACGAGACCTCCACCGAGCTAGCAAAAGAGGCTCTGGTTACGGGGCGCGGAATCTATGATTTGGTGTTGGAGCGCAAATTGATGTCAGTTGAAGAGCTTGATAATGTACTCAAGCCAGAGAATATGACCAAGCCTCGTAAATTTAATCGCAAATAGTGGGGCAGAGTTCCCTTAAAGCAAAAAAAGTCTTAACCATTGCGGTTAAGACTTTTTTTGCTTTAAGGGTTTAAACCCTAAAGAACTATGACTGTTTATTTGGTAAACACTAAAGCTGTGCGGCCAAAGCACGCACGGCATGCTCTACGTAGTCCACACAAGTGTAGCTCTGTTGTTTTGCCCACTGCTCATCGCTGCGCCCCTGAGGTTTGGCACATTTTCCCGAGCGATAATCCAAAAGAGTTTGACACACTATCGAGCCATTCACCTCTGTGGCATTAGCACATAGTGCCTCGCTCTTTGATTTAACAATGGCATTAGAATTGCCCTCTCTCTTTGAGAGAATCAATCCCAAAGCCATGATTGCACCCGATAGTGCACCACAAACATCCTTTTGATAGGCCATTCCGCGAGCAAAACCAGCGGTGAGCCCATCGATTATATCGTCCTGTAATTCTAGCTTGTCTTTGAAAGCAAGTGCGGCAGCTTGAGCGCAGTTACGACCCCCCGTGGCGAAGAGTTCGCGTGCGATTTCAACGCGTTTTTGGATTTCTTGTTGATCCATGATTATTTAAAATTTTAAGTAATTAGAGTGCAAAAGTACATAAATTCAATTAAATTTACTATCTTTGCCCCGTGAAAGTGGGTGCATTTGTGTAAAAACAATAATTAAGTCTCCCAGAATTTTCAACTTAATGACCAAATTAAGATACATAGTTTTAGTGCTTGTGAGCGTTTTTATATCAATTGCCGCAAGCCATTCACAGGCACCCACTGGAGCAATTCCAGATGGATATGGTGCTATGGGCAGTAATTATCACCCAGATCAAGACGCTCCAAATGGTTTGGAGGGCGGTGAAAACCAAGCAGCATTCGATTCTGTGTCACGTAAGCCTCGTAAACCTCTTGAATCCTTCTTTTTCGACGACTCATTGCGTGCCACACGCATCTTTGCATGGAATGTTGATCCACTGTTTAATACCATAGAGCGCCAAGTTGTTGACACTTTGATGGATGATTTTCAGATCGACTACCTTTATATGGAAGATGGCGTGGGGAGTGCCTCGCTGGGAAATGTGGGAGGAGCGGTGATGCCTTTGAGTTATTTTAAACGTCCATCGTGGCAAAATTTTTCTTTCCTTGAGGTTTGGGCACCCTATATCCTTAAGCCCGAACAAGTATTGTTTTACAACTCGAAGACTCCATACACTCGCTTGAGCTATCAAATGTCGGGTCAGAGCCGTTTTGAGGAGCAGCTATTTGAGTTCGTGTTATCGCACAATATATCGCCCTCGACTTCCGCTAATTTTGTCTACAACTCCGAGAGTACTCGAGGTATGTACATGAATCAATCTACCCTTGATAGAAATCTTTCATTCAATGTTGCCCATACAGGCAAGCGCTATGCAATTCACGGTGGTTATATCTTTAACCGAGGATCAATAGAAGAGAATGGTGGGGTGAAAGACGATAGGGAGATTTTGGATACAGTGTTATCTTCGCCCGACCAAGTGGCAGTCAATCTAACCGATGCGCGTAACTACTATAATGGTAATACTTTCTGGTACACTCAATCCTATGGTATCCCCCTAAGGGCGCAAACCGAAGATGAGCTAACTATTCAGAAGATACCATCAGTGTATATCGGACAGTCGTTCAACTACACACAGTTTTATAAGATTTATTCTGCAGTTAGCGACACTGCGCTCTATGATACACATTTCATTGACCTCGACAACACTTTCGACTCGATGGCACAGAGTAGACTGGATGTAAATGCCTTTGTGCAGTTGCAACCCTACAATCGCGATGGTGCTCTGGGATTGATATCGGCAGGTATAGGTGCAGAGTTTGATAGCTACTATGGCGAGTTGGTGCCCACTGAATATAGTGAGCAGTATGGCACTGGTGGTAAATTCTCGACCAATTCGACCTACCTCTATGGTGATCTTCAGGGGCAGGTGTCTAAGTACTTTAAATGGAACGCTGCTTTGAAATACTACCTTACGGGGCATCGAGCTGCAGATATGAACCTTCGTGGTAATATGTCGCTGAGTGCCTACGTCAAAGAGCGCCCCATTACTCTGGACGCTTCGGTGAAGGTGGCACTAGAGACTCCCGATGTGTGGGATCAAAATTATTTCTCGAACCACTATGCTTGGGCAAATTCATTTTCAAAGGAGAATATCTTTGCCGCTAACGCTAAACTATCTGTGCCATCAATTAAATTGTATGCAGGCTTTGATTATTCGCTAACCACGGGCAAGATTTACTATGACGCTCAATCGTTGCCAGCCCAATATAATGATGCACTTTCGATGTTGGCTGTATACCTCCAAAAAGATTTTAAGATAGGAGGTTTCCATTTGAACCATAGACTTTTGGCACAGGTGAGCTCCAATCAAGAAGTGGCGCCCGTACCCGAGTTGTCAGCTTATTTGAGCTACTATTTCCAGTTCTTTGTGACCCGCAATGTGCTGGAGATGCAAATAGGTGTTGATGCTCACTATAATACAGCTTATTATGCTTTCGGCTATGACCCCGCGTTGGGTAAATTCTACAACCAACGTGAAAAAGAACTCGGTGGATACCCTTACCTCGATGCCTTTGTAAATGCCAAGTGGAAGCGTATGCGCATAGGATTGAAGTTGCAACACTTCAATGCCAATATGAGCAATAATCGTAACTACTTCCAAGTTCTGCACTATCCGCAAAATCGCATGATGTTCAAGCTTGGTATCTCGTGGTCGTTCTACGATTAATAGTAGCTCCCCCCAGCTATACCCATCTTTTTCCCTGCCCCCCAATCCCAATCCTTACCTTACTTTGTTATTGCACGTTGGTCTGTTCGCAAGAATAGATCAATGAGACAATATGTGTGCGTGTGTTATGAGGCAAACTTAAAACTTTTTAAATGTTACAAAAGAAAAAACGTGTAGTAACGGTGATAATTTCATCACTGTTTTTCGAACTACTAATCGCATTGTTTGCGATTAACAATCAAGTAAGAGCAACAACTTTCGAATCACTCCCCATGGCATGCACCCCTGCAGAGACTCAGGATGTGATTCTTCCCCCACCCCCCGCCATTCTAATCTCGCAGTACGACCCTATTATTCGGGAAATCGCCCAGAGAGAGGGGATGGATTGGCGACTGATCTCGGCAATCGCCTATGCAGAATCTCGTTTTCAAAGCGAAGTTCGCTCCCATGCTGGCGCAATTGGCCTGATGCAGGTGATGCCTCGCATTGCTCGCTCACAAGGCTATACAGTTGAACAGGCTTTGAATCCTCAAATCAATGTTGAGATTGCGGTTAATGTAATTCGCAAGATCGAGAGTTCACTTCGTTTGAAGGGTGTGAACGAAAAGGAGCGAGTGAAAATTATTCTAGCTGGCTATAATTCGGGCATAGGCAACCTGCTCAATTCTCGTAAAGCAGCCTATGCAGCAGGTGTAAACTATAACTCTTGGGAGGAACTCAAAGAGTTTGGACGCGTGAATAACCCTGAGACTCGAGGCTTTGTGGATAAGGTTATGCAGCGGTGGGATTACTACTGCACCATAGCTTAAGATTGAGTGCACTGACAATTCTTTAACGTAAACTACAACTGCTCGAGTTTTTAATGTAGCGTGTAGGCTAAATTTTATATAAAAAAAGAGGGCTTTAGGGCCCTCTTTTTTTGTGTTCGTGAACACATGCTTGATGCGTGCACATTTATATTTGCGCGCCTGTATTGCGTCTGCTGTGAGGTGTTTATTCCTCTTGATCCATAGCTGCGTAGGCTTTGAGAAGTTTGTCCTGAATGTCAGAGGGGACTTGCTCGAAGCTAGCGAAATTCATCGTGTAGCTCGCACGACCGCTGGTCATTGAACTCAGAGCCGTAGAGTATTTATACAATTCTGCTAGAGGCACTTTGGCATTGAGAGTATCAAATCCCTTCTCAGAACTCATGCCCTCTATCATTGCACGTCGATTCTGAAGGTCGCTCATCACATCGCCCATCTTATCGCTTGGCACTAGAACCTCCACCGCGTAGATGGGTTCCATAATCTTTGGACCCGCCTTGCGGAAAGCCTCCTTGAAGGCGTTACGACCCGCTAGCTTAAACGAAAGTTCGTTTGAGTCCACAGGGTGCATCTTACCGTCATAGACCACAACTCGAATGTCGCGAGCGAGTGAACCGGTGAGTGGGCCTTCTTCCATTTTTTCCATGATTCCCTTGAGAATCGCTGGTAAGAAACGAGCATCGATAGCACCCCCAACGATTGCCGAACAAAATACTAGCTTACCGCCCCATTCCAAGTCGTGCTCTTCGGTGTTCTTGATATTTAGCTGCATTTCGCGTCCATCAATCTTGTATTTTCCTGGGGCTGGGCAACCTTCGTAGTAGGGTTCTATCACAATGTGAACCTCGCCAAATTGACCTGAACCGCCCGATTGTTTCTTGTGGCGATAGTCGGCAGCTGCGGTTTTTGTGATGGTCTCGCGGTATGAGATGCGAGGCTCAAAGAGTTCGACCTCGATTTTATTTTGCTCAGCGAGCTGTTTTTTGAGGATATTTATTTGATGTTCGCCCTGACCCTGAATAACGGTTTGTTTCAACTCGCGAGAGTACTCAACAATGATAGATGGGTCGTCGATAGCCGCGCGATGCAATAGTTCGCCCAATTTCTCGTCGTCGGCTGTGAGTTTTGCTTTGATAGCAGTACGGAATTTAGGGGGTGGGAACCCAATAAGGTTCACCTTCCACGATGCTCCAGCGCTGCAGAGTGTGTGGTTCACACGAGTGCCTTTGAGCTTCATGGTGCAACCGATGTCGCCTGCCACTAGCTCGCTAACCTTAGTTCGGTTGCGGCCAGCCACAGCGAATAGTTGCGAGATTTTCTCCTTGACGCCTGTTGTTTGATTCACAATTTCCATGCCTTCGGTGAGTTTTCCGCTGACAACCCTAAAGTAGGCTACCTCGCCCACGTGCTGCTCTAGTGAGGTCTTAAACACAAATAGCGATGTTGGTTTCGAGTCGTCGGCTGCGATGTCCGTGCCATCTTGCAGACGGAATTTTGGTGCATCCACTGGCGAAGGGGCAACATTGATAATGAACTCCATCAGGCGTTTTGTTCCGATATCATTCTTTGCCGAAAGGCAGAAAACGGGCACTAGGTCACGCTTTGCAAGTCCAATTTTCAGTCCCTGGCGCATTTCGTCTTGCGTGAGGTTGCCTTTCTCGAAGTACATCTCCATTAGCGCTTCATCATTCTCGGCTGCAGCCTCTACAAGGGTGTTGTGAAGCTCAGATGCACGCTCTAGTTCATTTTCGGGGATGTCCAGTTCCTCTCTCTCTCCTGTGTCGCCCTTGAAACGATACATCTTCATCATCAGAACATCTATGTAGCAATTGAAATCTACCCCGGGATTCAGAGGGTACTGTACCAAGACTGGTTTGGCTTGCGAGGCGGCAAAAATAGAATCTACCGTTGTCTCCCATGATGCTTTCTCGTGGTCGAGTTGATTGACAGCAATAATCACGGGTTTTTCGTGGCGGCGAGCATAGCGAGCCTGAATCTCGGTACCCACCTCAAATCCATTTTGTGCGTTGATTACCAACACTCCAACGTCAGCAACCTTAAAACTACTATATATCGTGCCGCAGAAATCATCTGAGCCTGGTGTGTCTATGATATTGAGCTTGGCGCCCATATATTCTGTGTAGATTAGCGTCGAGAACAACGAACGCTTGTATTGATGCTCCAAGTCGGTGTAGTCCGACAGGGTACTTTCTTTGTCTATCGACCCTCGCCTTTCGATTACTTTGCCTTCGTAGGCAAGTGCCTCAGCGAGGGTCGTTTTCCCGCTGCCGGAGTGACCCAGCAGCACAATATTCCTTAGTTCGGAGCTAGTGTAATTCTTCATAGTAGTTGATTATAAGTTTGAGTTTGACGTTTGTTTTTAAAGCCTAGCGCGAGTTGTTGCAGTCAAAGGGTGACTGTTTTGCGCTTAGCCAATATCAAAGTTACAAATTTTTAATCAACTTCCAAATTAATTCTATCTATTTTGTAAATTATTTTACACCGCCTTCTTTTTATTATAAAAGTTATGGTTCGTATGTAAGTATTAGTTGATTTACATCCAAGGTTGATAAGAAAAAATTTAAAAAATACTTATTTTGTTTTGCGATACGACTTTGAAAAAGGCGCACTAGCGAATATATATACATGGTAGAGCAGGGTTGGGAGTAGCCCGTAGTGTTGCCGCATTATCCTGAAGCGCTCCTTGAGGCTCGCTTTGCGATTGATGGTCGAGATTCCTCCCTCGGCAAATTTGCAGAGTATCTGGCCAGTGTTGGTGATGGTGGTGCTGTTTTTAAGCACCTTGATTACCCAGTCAATGTCTGAGGCAAAACGATAGTTTGTGTCGTAGGGGGGAGCTATCTCTTTTCGGGCAATAAACCCTTGGTGACACACTACCATGCCTCGCCACAGCGAACGCCAACCCAGCGTGCGGGGTAGACGTTTCTTGCGCAAGCCAAGCTCCTCTCCATTTTCGCTAGTTATCATGGCCTCACCATAATACACATCTGATAGTTGGGTGTTGTCTTCCATGAAAATTCTATCCAACACTCCATCATCATAGGGTAAATCTCCTGCATTGATAAACCACAGATAATCCCCGCTAGCGGCTCGTATGCCTTTGTTCATCGCGTCATAAAGCCCTCCGTCAGGCTCGCTAACCCAATAGCCTAGTGCGTCGCTGTGTCGAGCGATAATATCGTGGGTCGTATCAGTGGAATTTCCATCAATGACAACTAACTCTACATTTGGGTAAGTTAGTCTTTTCAAGGCGCTTAGTGTGAGCTCAAGAGCTTGGGGTGCATTGCGTACAACGGTAATTATTGATATTTTTGCTTTCATTATGTGGTATTTCTGCCCAAAAATAACTATTTTTGAGCAATATTAACTTTTTGCGGAACGTTTTTTGAAAACTTTTACAGCATTTTAAACTTATTCTAAAATCAATGAGCCCACTAAAGAGAGCCTTTAATATACTTTTTCTTGTCAGCGTAACCCTCCTCCTGGGTGTATTCCTAGGGGTCAACTATAATAGAGTAGTTTCGGGTTCATCCTTTTCGCACTCCTCCGCTGAGGATAAGCTCCAATACACATTGGATATACTCCAAAGCCGTTATGTTGATACGCTCAGTCGTGATTCGCTGATAGAAAAACTTATCCCTAAATTACTTTTGGAGCTCGACCCCCACTCCGAATATATACCCTCAAGGAATATGGATGCAGTCAGTGAGCAGCTTTCGGGCGAGTTCGAGGGCATAGGTGTGATGTTTAACATGTTCACCGACACAGCTGTGATTTCCAATGTAATTGCAGGTGGCCCTAGCTCTAAGGCAGGAGTAATTGCGGGCGACAAGATTATCACCATCAACGACACTCTGGTGGCGGGCATAAAATTCGACACCGATTCCCTTGTTGGTAGACTTCGTGGCAAGCGAGGCACTGAGGTTCGCCTTGGAGTGCAGCGTGGTAAAACCTCTAAGCTTATCCCCATTACCATAGAGCGCGATAAAATTCCTGTCCACAGTATAGATGCTAGTTTTATGGTTACAGATAGTGTGGGCTATTTGAACGTCAATAAATTTTCGGCCACCACCCATACAGAGTTTAAAAAGGCTATAGATGAACTTAAAAAACAAGGCATGTCGAGCGTGGTTATCGATCTTCGCGAAAATGGCGGAGGCTACCTTGATCAAGCAATTTATATGGCAAACGAATTCCTAGAGCAAGGCCAGGGTATAGTTTATACCCAAGGGGCTAAACTACCTCGTAGTGTACAGAATGCCGATGGAAGGGGCGAGTATAAAGACCTAGAAGTGGCGATACTGATGGGGCCTCAGAGCGCCTCGGCATCCGAGGTTTTTGCTGGTGCGCTCCAAGACAACGATCGTGCAACGGTGGTTGGCTTGCGCAGTTTTGGCAAGGGTTTGATACAAGAACAGTTCGGATATAACGACAATGCTGCGGTGCGTATCACCATCGCCCACTATTATACCCCTCTTGGTCGTTCGATTCAAAAGCCCTACACCTTGGGCAAAAAGGCAGACTATCAAATGGAGATTATCCAAAGACTCTCGAGTGCCGAGCTGCTTAATGCCGATAGTATGAAGATAGACTCCACTGATCGCTATGTTACCGCCAAGGGTAAGGTGCTCTATGGTGGAGGAGGCATTGCTCCCGATGTGTTTGTACCCATGGATACCACCAGTGTGTCACCCTATTTCGCATCGCTAGTTGGAGGGAATTATATCTTCAGATATGCAACTAAGTATACCGAAGATCATCGCGGGGAGCTTAACCGCGTGAAGACTTTTAAGGATTTTGAGAGTATTGTCACCGACAACTATCTTCTGAGCGGTTTCCTTCGTTGGTCAAAAGCAAATGGAGCAAAATCTCCAACTTCAAAAGAACTGAAAGACAGCCGTGAGATTATCCTGAGTCAACTTCGTGGTTACATAGGCCGTAATACGGATCTCTCGGAAAACGCAGCCAGCTATTACTTCTATCCCCTAGATAAAACCATGCAACGAGGGGTTGAAGTTCTAAGGTAAGAGTTTTTCGCTCTAACCAAAAAACCAACAAGGGTTAAGCTATCTTATGTAGCTTAACCCTTGTTGGTTTTAGTGTGTTCTTATGGATTATTTCCTCATATGAGTGAGTACAAAATTCACCAAAAGGGCGGAAACCATACCAAAGAGAGCAATGCCTCCAATCGAGACCCCAATCGCAATGAGTCGGCCAATGCCTGTGATGGGGTAGAGGTCACCATAACCTATGGTCGAGATGGTACAGTAGGTCCACCAAATAGCGTCGGATGCTGAGTCTATATTGCCGCCAGCAGGGCGCTCAACCATTAACATCAAGATAGGGCTAATTATCATCAGCACTACAAATATTACCGAACCCACAACCTTTAGGAGTTGAGCACGATTGACTTTTGATATTCCACGTATGCGATCAAGCGAGGTAAATAGTTTCATTAGGCGGAAAATACGCATAAATTGCATGATTTTCAAAAAACCTATATAATGGAATACCTCTACAATGGGGAGGCTGACGATAAAATCGAGAGAGTTGCGATATGCAAATCTCTTGCGATTGTCGCTTTGGAAAAACCTGACAAACCAATCGAACAAGAAATAAACGCATGCGCAAATATCATAATATAAGAGCAATTTTCTCATCTCAGCATCTAGGTTTCCAAACGCCAACATACAATAAGAAACAATCACATAGACTATCAAAATTGACACTAGAGTGTCGGAGACTATGTTGTTTTGTACTGCTTTTGTGGGGGGTGTTGGTTGTTTGGGAATCTTGATGTGATTTATCATTTGCGTTTATTTGAGTTGGAATTATGTAGTTGTTCTCTATTGAGCAAGCTCCTGATTATCGGCACGCTGAGCAAACGAGCGGTGAATCATGCCCCAGCCCTGAATCATATATATCCAGTAGAGGATGGTGAGCACCAGCGATGCAATTCCACCTATGACGGGGAATGCACTAATCACGCCACTTATGATAACCATAATAAAGCCCCAGAATAGTTTGTTTGCACCACGTTTTGCAAGCTCATCAAAGCTCTCAGAATGTTTCAGTTGGCTGTAACCCAAGATATAGAATACAAGGGCAGTGATGAATGCACCCACTAAGATAAAACCGAATAATGCTATGATCACTGCCGCAGCGGCTCCCATCGTAGGTATTGTTAGTGCCATAACACACGCCAATACTATTATGGTCGCTATGGAGAGCATAACAATTAGGGTTGCGATGGCGATTTGTCTAGTTGCTACAGCGCCAGCTCTGTCGAGATAGTGAGCAAAACCTCGAAGACCAGTATAGTAGAAACTCATGCCCACCACCGAAATAATAAGCGAAATACCAAGCACTACAAGCCCCACTAAAACCCAAACGCTAAATGAACTTACAGCTAGCACAGCTCCAAGGTTTTCGAGGTTTTCGGGGTCAAAGTCCAGATCACTCCAGCTTTCATATATGCCTATGCTAAGTAGGGTTATAATCAAACCCACCATAATAGCAAAACTTGCAATGGTGGCAATGATAGATCCAATTACGTTGAGGGTTACACCCGTACGGATTGTAGAGAGGGAGGGTAGAGCGTTTTTCATAGCTAAACTTGAGATTTTGATTTTTTTTAAACTGTATAAAACAAATATACAATCTTTATCTTAAAAAAACAAAATTTTCTGCTCATCTAGCGTCTTGATTTTATTCGCTCCCTCTTAAAGTGGATCAACATCAACCACCACTGTGACATTGGAGTGGCGCTGTCGAAAATCTTTGATTGTCTGATAAATGAAATTTTTATTATCCCTTAGGCTTTGATCCCTATCAAGGCGCAGCATGATCTCGAGCAAGAAATGGTCGTGCGTTCTATCTATGGCGGGCTCATAAGGTGGCGAGGTCTTAGAGCCCAAAGTGCTAGAGAGCACAGAGTCGAGCTCCATGGCAGCATTAAATAGTTGGGCACGGCTTTTGGCTCGCAACCTGAGCACTACCAGTCGAGCGATGGGCGGATAGCGCAGAGCGATGCGTTCTTTGAGCTCGGGGATATAGAAAAGCTCGGTCACCAGGTTCCATTCAATAGCCTTGAGTACTGGATTTTGGGTATTCCAGCTCTGCATTATCATTTCACCCGAGGGCTCTATCATGCCTCTTAGTGCGAGTAATGATGCCACAGCTCGCTCCGAGGTGCGAAAATCTATCGAGAGAAACAAGTTGTCTGCATTGACCACCACACCAAGAGCGAAACGCTCATTTTGAAGAGCTCTCAGGGCTAGTTGGGTGCCTACGATAATGTCGCCTTGAATTTTTTGTCCTGCTTTTTTGGGTAGAGTGTCCGAATCCACACGAGTGATAAGCGCATGTGGGAAGACACTCGAGAGTTCCTCGCTAACCCTTTCGGTTCCCATGCCTTGCGAGGATAGATTGTGCTCCAAGCAACTCGGACACTGCTCCAGGATGGGTTGAGTGTGAGAGCAATGATGACACCTGAGGGTGTTGTTGCTGCGGTGTACGCTCAGCGATACGTTGCATCGGGGGCAGTAGAACGTGTAACCGCAGTCGCCGCATACCATAGCTCCGCCATATCCTCGTCTGTTTTGCAGGATAATCACTCGTTTGCCCACATCGAGGGACTCGCCTATTCGAGCGAGCATATATTTTGAGAAAATCTGCGATTTTCCTTTCTCTAACAGTTTTATTTCTACTTTGCTTGGAGTGCCAATATTGATTTTAGTCCAGTGGCCTTGATAACATCTCCAAAAAGCCTCGAGTGAGGGCGCGGGGGTAGTTAGAATGATTTGCGAACCGCTTAATTGTGCTACTTTTAGGGAAACATCGCGGGCGTTGAAGCGTGGGTCACGTTGATTTTCTTTGTGGCCATAATCATTTTCAGCCATCACCACTATCAACCCTAGATTCTCTAGCGGCAGCATAAGCGAAGTGCGCGTTCCCACCACCACATCCACACTGTGGGAATGTTCCAAAAGGCGAAAATAGTTTTGGTTGCGCTTGGACTGACTGATCTCAGAGTGATGCTCAACGACCTGAAAACGCTCGCTCAAACGCTCCGCAAGCGACGAGGCGCTGAAAGAATCTGGCATTAAAATTAGGGACAACTTACCCTCCGAGCTGCAAAGGGCTATTTTTCGAGCTATGACTTTTTCCAGTAATTCATTGTCGCGATTATACAGCAGAACCGTATTTTGGGCTTGGGTGATTCCTTCGCAAATAGATTTTTCATCCTCACCATAATGCGCCAAGCTCTGAGCTACGCGCTTTTGGTAGCGTTTGCGAGGTAGTTCCACATCTTGTAGTACCCCGTGGGCAATGAGTTGTTTAAGCCCCGTGGGCGATGTGCCATTTGCGGAAAGTTCGCGGTGGGTGAGGGTTCTATTTTCGTTAAACAGATCCAACATCCCTAGGAATTTATTTAGAGCCGCCGTGGCTGCCTTGCGTTTGTTGAGCTTCTCGTATGTTTCTTTTAGGTCACCATCGACCGCTAGCTTATATGCCTTTTGGGTGGGCACTTTGTAGGTGCCAGTGCGTATTGAGGTGGGTAGGAAATGTTTAAAGACCTGCCCCACGGGAGTCATGTAATAAGACGATAGCCATCGCAGGAGTTGAATTTGGCTGGGGGTGAATATAGGTGTAGAATCGAGCACCGAGCCTACTTCCTTAATCGAGATTCCGTGTATTTTTCGTTGGTGAACCTCTACTACTATACCAACCTGCGTACTATTTTTTAGAGGTACGCTCACACGTGCTCCAAGCTCAGGGAGTTGCTCGCTTTGGACCCTTGAGCTTGAGAAACTATAAGTGAAAGTTTCGCCTCCAAACGCTAGTGGTAGTATAATTTCCAGATAATACATTGCCGTAAAAATACTATTTTTTGCTGGGTTTGACAAATCTTTGCGCCAAAATTACTACCTTTGGAACTATGGAAAAGAATTTTAAAGAAATACTAGAGACCATCGAGGCTTTCGTTTTCGATGTGGATGGAGTTTTCACCGATGGCAGCATTACTATCCACCCTGATGGCGATTTTTCGCGCCGCTACAATGTAAAAGACGGATTAGCGGTGGTGCATGCAGTCTCCAAGGGCTACCCCATAGCTATTATCTCTGGAGGTAAGGGTAGTGAGTTGCAAAAACGTATGGAGAGTCTAGGTATTAAGCATATATATCTGAATCGTCAAACCAAGGTCGAGGCACTGGAGGATTTCTCGAGAGTCTCGGGTGTGGCGCTGGATCGGATGATCTACACGGGCGATGATTACCCAGATATAGCTCCCATGTCAATGGTTCGCCTTGGGGTTGCCCCTGCCGATGGAGCTTATGCAGTCCAAGAACAGGCACACTATACCTCAGCCTATGAGGGTGGCAAAGGGTGTGTGAGAGATGTCATAGAGCAGGTTTTGCGTGCTCGTGGCGATTGGTTTGAATAGTGAAATTTTACAGATATGCAAACTTTTCTAGGGGAAGTAGCTGCTGATTTATACGCTAAACATGGCGAGGGTATCAGTTCTCTCACTGTGGTGTTTCCCAATAGGCGTGCTACAAGGTTTTTTGCGCTGGAACTGGCGAAGATTATTGATCGCCCGATTTTTCAGCCCACTTTTGCGTCTATCGACGATCTTGTGCAGCAAAAAACGGGCTTGATATTGGCGCACGAGCTGACCTTGATTGCAAGACTTTGGACGCTCTACAACCAGCACGTTGAGGGAGCAAAGGAGAACTTCGATGCTTTTTATAGCTGGGGTAAGATGTTGTTGGTGGATTTTGACACCATAGACAAATATATGATAGATCCCCGCAAGCTCTACGCCAATATGGATGATCTGCAACAAATGGAAGAGTTCTTAGGGGATGAGTACCCCGAACGGGAGTTGGTTAAGGGTTTTTGGGAGAATATTAAAAAATCACAAAAAACGGGTTCCAAACATTTTAGCTCGTTCCAAAATATATGGAACCGCCTTGCTGATCTTTATGAAAGCTATACCCATGCACTCAAAGGGGAGGGTTTGGCATACAGTGGAATGATATATCGCGAGGCTGCCGAGGCTTTTGTGTCTCAAAGTAAACAAGAGCAAAATTTGGAGCCCACTCACTATGTATTTGTGGGTTTTAATGCCTTGAATCGTTGTGAGCAGACTATCTTGTGCTGCCTAGAAGAGCAGGGTAGTGCTAGTTTTTATTTTGATAGCGATGCCTATTTCTTCGATGATAAACATCAAGAGGCGGGGCTTTTTCTCAGGGACAATGTACGTCGTTTGTCGCTAGAATATACAGCTCCCAGCAATTTTGCAAAGACTAAAAATATAGAGGTAATAGCCTCGCCCAATGATATTATGCAGTGTGGAGCCCTATCGGTAGCACTCAACGAAACCCTCGAGCGCCAAGGCTATTTGGCACACGAAACAGCCGTTATCCTAACGGACGAATCGCTGTTACCCATAGCTCTGCATAATATCCCCTCTGCAATTTCGCAAATTAATGTCACCATGGGGGCACCCCTTGTTCAAAGTGCTCCTTATTTGTTTTTCCAAAGGGTGATCTCTCTGGAGGCTCGCCGCAACGAACAGGGCTACTACTATCAAGACGTGTTGTTGTGTTTGGGACATAGCTATTTGAGCTCGCATAGTACTCGAAAGCTACTTTCGCACTTGAGTAAAAACCAATACCTGTATATCCCTGCCTCAAAGCTCTTGAGTGAGCTTCCCGAGCACTTTAATCTGCTCTTTAAACCCGAGCCCTTGCAGGCAGCTGAATTGGTAGCGTATTATACAGAGGTGGTGGAGCATTTTGTGTTGCCCGCACTCACTGGTGATACACACCAGGACGACCAAAGTGGATATGCGCTGATGATGGTAGAGAATCTTAGGCGTATGGCTGATATTTTAACGACCAGTGATGTTGAGGTATCCAAGAACCTGCTGCATAGTCTGCTAAAGAAAATCAACACAGACTCGCGTATACCATATGATGGCGATCCACTTCAGGGACTGCAAGTTATGGGAATATTGGAGAGTAGGTGTTTGGATTTTAAGAATGTTATTATGCTTTCGCTCTCGGACGAGAACTTCCCTGGGGTCTCGCCCTCGCCTAGCTTTATTCCTATGAACCTACGCCAAGGGTTTTCGCTCCCAACACAAAGAGAAGTGGGCGCAATGTGGTCTTACTATTTTTATCGCCTGATACAGCGTACAGAGAATCTTACCCTGATTTATAGCACCTCACAAAGAGGAAGTGCCACGGGCGAGCAGAGCCGTTTTATTTCGCAGCTTGAGTATGAATCACCCCACACCCTGCACTATCGCAATGTGGATTTGAGTGTGCAATCGCAAGGGGCAGCCCAAAGCATAGAGGTTAGTAAAACTTCGGACTTGTTGCAAATATTAATGCAAAAAACCTATTCCCCTTCAGCCCTTAGGGTCTATCTCAACTGCCCCTTGCAGTTTTATTTCCAGAGAGTGGCAAAAATTGATGTCCAACAGAGTCGAAGTGGCGAGATAGCAGCTAACCAAAGTGGTTCTATCCTGCATCGAGCCATAGAGGAACTATATAAAGACTTGTTGGGCAAGACAGTTAGTTCCACAACTTTTAGTGACATTGCTAAGGATAAGGAGGCAATACTTTCGGCCATTACTATTGCCATAGAGGAGGTTTTAGGAGATAGCAGTGCGGCACCAGAATTACAAGTGAGTCTCAATCATTTGCGCCGCTTGCTCCTTGGGCAAATCAATGCTATACTGGAGGTTGATGCAGCGGATGAGAATCTGTTGAAAATCGAAAAACTCGAAGAAAAACTCTCGTTGAACCTTCAAGTTGATGGCGCTGAAATTAAAATTGGGGGTATAGCCGATAGGATAGACCGACTTAAAGACGGAAAACCCAGAATCCTTGACTATAAGAGTGGGGACATGGAGCATGCTTTCGCTGGCCTAGAATCTCTGTTTGTAAATTGCGACGATGCGGGAAAATATCGTGCGCCCAATGCCAATGCACTTCAGGGCTTGATTTATTCGCTTGCACTTGGTGGCGAGGCTGCCGTGGGAGTGTATTCGCTCAGTCGGATGAGTAAGAATGATCAAACGGTCTACCTCTTCGACAAAGAGACAGACCGTGAGATTATGGACTTGAATGCGGATTATGCAGAGGAGCTTAAGAGACTGCTTGTGGGTTTGTTCTCTGAGTTGTTTGATCTTCAAACTCCCTTCAAACAAAGTCCCTTTGAGCAATCTTGTACCTATTGTGACTATTGCTCGATTTGTTCTCGATGATATATTTTTTCG
>CAYJLY010000001.1:0-75232 GCA_964371385.1 uncultured Rikenellaceae bacterium | reverse complement strand
GATATATTTTTTCGGTGATTGTCCCTCCCCTTTTGAAAGACTTCCTCATAAAAGACGTTTAGAACTGGAGTACTACGAAGGGAAAGCGAATTTTCCGTTTGAGTTTTTCCATTGACTTTGCTCGGGGATAAGTTCGGTCACACACCACCACTCTACGATTTTTTGATCCTCAAATCTAAACAGATCATAGTAGGCAGCCCACTGTCCACCATTAGATCCGGCTTTCCCCTCGCTAACAGTTAGAACAAAGTTTCCTTCACCCAAAACCTTGTGTAGCTTCTCGTAGAGCACTCTATGCTCACAGCCAACACCCGTGTGATCGAGCATTCTGGTGAATGCCTCCAAACCATCTGCCATCAATGGTAGGTGGGAGATAAGATTTTGAGCAATGTAATTACTTGCAATGCTTCGATTGTGCTCACACAATACCTCCTTGACAAATCGCTCTGCAAGGGCTTTGTGTTTCTGGGTCATATCCCTAGCTTTTACATCGCGCACTCCATCAAAGGGTGAGTGACCATTGGGATTGGTTTGATTTGAGTAGGGAATCATATTATCCCAGTGCTCGACTATCATTCCATCCTCGAATCTGAAAATATCAAAAGCGGCTTTCTCGCCAAAGAAATTGTAGTGGGTGTGGGTAAAGACATAATCTCCGTCTTCGAAGGCTCTGATGGTTTCTACTTTCGCAGGCTCAGGGTATTGTGCGAGCTGGCCTAGAATTTCGCCAAAACCTTCCATTCCATCTGCGGCCGAAAGATTGTGTTGAGTATAAGAAGTCGGGTTAATGTAGCTAGCGGGTTCGCGATCGCCCGTTTCTATGCTTTTGAGTAGTTCGACTACTTTTTCTTTGTTGCTTTTCATTGTTATTTAAGTTTTTGAATTGGGTTTTACTTTATAACAATGCTTTGCGCATCAATCGTGCCAAAATTATTTTGACACCTTGGCTAATCGTGCGGCGCTCTGCGATGATTTGCGATAGGAACGAGTAACCAAATACACCCCACACACTACCATAACCGCGGCTAGAAGTTTGATCAAATCAAAACTATCTTGGCCTCTGAAAATTGCAAACATGGCTGCCACAACGGGTTGCGAATAAGAATACACGCTGGCGGTGGTCGCTTGTATACTCTTTAGTGAACTTGCCACACACAGATAGGCTGTCCAGGTTGCTCCTACTATCACAAAACCAAGTATGAACCATTCCCATTGCCCCATGCCGCTCCACTGGGTATCGCTCACTAGCGAGGGGGTGAGGGTCGGAATAAGAAAAAGCCCTGAGAAACCAAAAATTGCCATCATAATGGTGTAGGGCGAGTATTTTGCCATTAAATCCTTGATAATCAGCAGGTAACAAGCATAGGAAAAAGCCGAGCTGAAAATCAGTAGATTACCCCCGAGGCTCCCCTCGCCAACGCCACTCATCCCTCCGTATAGAATAACTGTAAGAGCACCAACCCCCGCAATCACTATACCCAGCAGCTTGGTGATGGGTGTAAGCTTATCTCCTTTGAAAAGTACGCCTAGCAATAACACCATAATGGGTGAGGTGGTGGCTATGATAGATGCGTCTATGGGCGAGGTCTGCTCTATGCCGTGGAGAAACAAAAACTGGTTACCCCCTATGCCAAAGAGCGACGCCAATAGTAGCCATTTGATATCACGGCGTTCAATCTTTTCTCGCTTGAAGCACCAGAATATCAACGAGAACATCAAAGTCGCACTGCCAATGCGTGCGATGCACAGTCCCTCGGGTGTGAGCCATGGGATGGGCGCGAGGAGTTCTTTTGATAGTGAATAGTTGATCCCAAAAAGGATGTTTGCCAATATGATGGCTGAGTGTGCTTTTAGTTTTGCCGACATTTTTTTGTTAGGGGGGAAATGTTTATAGAAAAGAAAAAAGTCGCCTTTCAATTTTAGTTGAGTTGGCGACTTGATGTGTTTTTAGAAATTACTAGCCCTCTATCCAGTTCTGAACATCGGCTTGCGATGGAGCAGTGAGTCCTAGTTTGTTTTTCTTGTTGAAGCCGCACAAATCTTGGTGGAGCTTTGTGTATTTGAACTTCTTGAGGTCATCCACCGTTAGAATGTTCATCTTATAGAGTACATCAACCCACTCCAATGGGATGCCCTCTGCCATAAACTCCTCGGGTGTAGACTTTTGTAGACGTTTCTCGGGGCGCATCTGAGGGAAGAATAGTACATCCTGAATTGAGGTTTGCCCCGTCATAAACATAGTTAGGCGGTCGATACCTATACCCATGCCCGAACAAGTAGGCATGCCATACTCAAGTGCGCGCACAAAGTCCATGTCAATAAACATAGCCTCGTCGTCGCCCTTTGCAGATAGCTTAAGTTGGTCTTGGAAACGCTCCAGCTGATCGATAGGATCGTTCAACTCCGAATAGGCGTTCGCAAGCTCTTTGCCACAAACAAATAACTCGAAACGCTCAGTTAGGTTCGGGTCGTTGCGGTGACGCTTGGTCAGTGGCGACATCTCGGTGGGGTAGTCCATGATGAAAGTTGGTTGAACTAAAAGGTCTTCGCATTTCTCACCAAAGATAGCATCGATAAGTTTTCCAACACCCATAGTGTCGTCAACTTCAATGTTTAGTCGCTGACACTCTGCGCGGAGTTCACTCTCGCTCTTACCCGTAATATCAAAACCAGTGGCTTGCTTGATTGCGTCGGTCATCGAAAGGCGCTGGAACGGAGCCTTGAAGTCTATCTCCTTGCCTTGGACCGTCACCTTGGTGGTGCCATGAAGCGCAAGAGCAACTTTTTCTATCATCTCCTCAGTGAATTCCATCATCCAAAGGTAGTCTTTATATGCGACATAAATCTCCATCACCGTGAACTCAGGGTTGTGAGTGCGGTCCATTCCCTCGTTGCGGAAATCCTTAGCAAACTCATAAACACCCTCAAAACCTCCGACAATCAGGCGCTTAAGGTAAAGCTCGTTGGCAATACGCAGGTAAAGCTGCGTATCGAGAGTGTTGTGGTGGGTGATAAACGGACGTGCTGCAGCACCTCCTGGAATTGGTTGAAGGATAGGAGTCTCAACCTCTAGGTATCCCTTTGAGTTGAAGAAATCGCGCATCGTGCTAATGATTTTTGTGCGCTTAATAAAAGTGTCACGCACCTCGGGATTTACGATCAAATCCAAATAACGCATACGATACCTTTGCTCGGGATCGCTGAAAGCATCATAGGTCACCCCGTCCTTTTCCTTTACGATGGGCAGTGGGCGGAGCGATTTGCTAAGCACTGTGAATTTTTGAGTGTGAACCGATAGCTCGCCACTTTGGGTGGTGAAAACATATCCCTCCACACCAATAATATCCCCGATGTCAAGTAGTTTTTTAAACACCGTATTATAGAGAGTTGCATCACCCTGGGGGCAAACATCATCGCGCTTGATATAGCACTGCAGCTTACCAGAAAGGTCTTGAAGCTCATAAAAACTAGCCGAACCCATGATCCTACGGCTCATAATGCGACCTGCGATTACCACAGATGGTTTGTTTTCGACCTCTTGGGGCGAGAGCGCACGAATGTCGGCGATAGAGTGGTCCACGGGGAAAAGTGCTGCTGGATAGGGATCTATGCCCAGTTGGCGAAGAGCATCAAGCGAGCCACGGCGTACTATTTCTTGTTCGGAGAGTTGTTGTTGAAGTTCCATTATGATTTATCAGATATACTTATGAATTGCTAAATATGCTGCAAAAGTATAAAAAAAAAGTGAGAAAAGGGCGTTAATTCGGGAATAATTTGTATCTTTACGCTTTGAAAAGTATAAAATTTTTAACGGAAATTGATGAGTGATAATTTTGAACAACTAGAAGGAGGATCAGAGAAGATTCTCAAAGTAAATATTGAGCAGGAGATGAAGACTGCCTATATCGATTATTCGATGTCGGTTATCGTTTCGCGTGCCCTGCCAGATGTGCGTGATGGTTTGAAGCCAGTTCACAGGCGTGTTCTATATGGTATGAGTAACGAGCTTTCTCTTTATTCAACCAAGCCCTATAAGAAATCGGCTCGTATCGTCGGAGACGTGCTAGGTAAGTTCCACCCCCATGGTGATAGTTCTGTGTATGATGCAATGGTGCGTATGGCGCAGCGTTGGTCTTTGCGCTACCCACTTGTGGATGGACAGGGTAACTTTGGTTCGGTGGACGGCGACTCGCCAGCGGCAATGCGTTACACGGAGGCAAGAATGCAGAAAATAACCGACGAGGTTATGGCAGATATCGACAAGGATACAGTGGATATGACCCTGAATTTTGACGATACCACCCTAGAGCCAACGGTTCTTCCTACCAAGATACCATTGCTTCTAGTGAATGGTGCCTCGGGTATTGCGGTGGGTATGGCAACCAATATGCCGCCCCACAACCTATCGGATACTATTGACGCTACGTGTGCCTATATTGACAATCCTGAGATAGAGGTGGACGAACTGATACCTATTATTAAAGCACCCGATTTCCCAACTGGTGGTATTATCTACGGCTATGAGGGTGTAAAGGAGGCTTATCGCACGGGTCGTGGCCGAGTTGTGATGCGTTCGAAGGTGGATGTTGAGACTACCGCTACGGGTCGTTCGTGTATTGTTGTGACCGAGATCCCCTATCAGGTCAATAAGGCTGAGATGATCAAAAAGATCGCCGATATGATCAACGACAAGAAGTTGGAGGGTATTTCTTATATCAACGACGAGTCGGATCGTAATGGTATGCGTATAGTGATGATCCTAAAGACCGATGCTGTTGCCTCGGTGGTTCTGAATAACCTATATAAATATACACCTCTACAGACAGCGTTCTCGGTGAATAATATTGCTTTGGTCGATGGTCGTCCTCGCCCGTTGAATCTAAAGCAGATTATTAAATACTTCGTTAAGCACCGTCACGATGTGATTTTGCGTCGCACTCGCTATGATTTGGAGCAAGCTCAAAAGCGTGCACATATCCTTCAGGGTCTTTTGATTGCACAGGATAATATTGACGAGGTAATCAAGATTATTCGTGCAGCCTCGACTCCCGATCAAGCCAAGCAGAACCTGATTTCTCGCTTTGAACTCTCAGAGGTGCAGGCTCAGGCTATTGTCGACATGCGTTTGAGAGCCCTAACAGGACTAGAGCGTGATAAACTGCAGGCGGAGTATGACGAGTTGATGCGACAAATTAACCACTTCAATGAACTTCTCGCTAACGTTGAGATGCAAATGCAGCTTATCAAAGATGAGTTGTTGGAGGTGAAAGCAAAATATGGCGATGAGCGTCGCAGTGATATAGAATTCTCGGCTGGCGAGTTTAACCCAGAGGATTTCTATGCCAATGACGAGGTAGTTATTACTATCTCTCACCTAGGCTACATTAAACGCACGCTCTTGAGTGAATATCGCACTCAAAGCCGCGGAGGTGTGGGCTCTAAGGGTTCGGCAACTCGCGATGCGGACTTCATTGAGCATATCTATGTGACAACTATGCACAACACCATGCTATTCTTCACGGAGAATGGACGTTGTTTCTGGCTCAAAGTATATGAAATCCCAGAGGGTAATAAAATATCGAAAGGACGTGCGATTCAGAACGTTATCTCTATCGAACCTAGCGACAAAGTGCGTGCTTATATAAATGTACACCGCTTGAATGATACTGAGTATATACAAAACAATTATATTGTGATGTGTACTCGCGATGGTATTATCAAGAAAACTCTGCTAGAGGCCTACTCTCGCCCTCGCACAAATGGTGTGAATGCGATTACTATCAAAGAGGGCGACCAACTCATTGAGGCTCGCTTGACTTCGGGTCGTTCGGAGATAGTTCTTGCGGCTATGGGCGGTAAGTCTATACGCTTTAGCGAGGAGAAAGTACGTGCAATCGGTAGAACAGCAGCTGGAGTTCGTGGTATGACTCTTGATGAGGGTGATCAACTAGTGGGCATGCTCACCGTTGAGCCAGACCAACAGAGCGAAATTCTAGTAGTGTCGGAAAATGGCTACGGAAAGCGTACTAACATCGATGAATATCGCACCCAAAGCCGCGGTGGTAAGGGAGTGAAAACCATCCAAGTGACCGAGAAAACTGGTAAACTAATTTCTATCCAGACGGTGACCGATGATAACGATTTGATGATCATCAACCGCTCGGGACTCACTATCCGCACCCCAGTTGAAGAAATTCGTCTTACTGGACGTGCAGCCCAAGGAGTAAAGGTGATCAACCTTCGTAGTAACGACTCTATTGCGTCGGTGGTGGCAGTGCCAAAATCTGAAGAAGAGGAAACCTCCGAAGGCACAACACCAGAGGGTGTGACAGCCGAGGGAGCAGCAACAGAAGTAGCTGCAGACGAAACAACAGTTAACACAATACAAACACAAGAATAATAATCTCAAAACAAAATCATACAACTATGAAAAAACTAATTCTTTCAGCAGTAGCCCTATCAACGCTAACTGTTTCCTTTGCTCAAAACAAAGATGTAGAGAAATTGCAAAAAGCTCTAGTGAAAAATGATGCAAGCATTGCAGACGCTAAAAAAGCATCAACTGCAGCGCCTTGGATCGAGCGTGCCGATATCTTCATTGATATGGCAAATGCCTATACCAAGAATCTTATACCTGGTTTTGGTCTAACTCAAATCCAAGAAACAATCGGTGCTCCTAGTTCATCAAACGAAGTGGAGTACAAGGGTGTTACATATATGCAACACAGCTACCCTGAGTTTGATGTGTACACAAACCCTGAGCAAAATACTATTTCGTTCTGGATGGTTAAAGAAGCTCCAGTTGAAGGCGCTCTAACTAAAGCATTCGAATCGCTAGAGAAAGCACATTCTCTATCATCAAAAGAATTTGAGGGCACAGGTAAAGGCTCGGTTGCTGCATCACGTCTAGTGGCGGCCTACCAAGCAGACGGTATGGCTTTCTATAACATGGGCGAGGGTGACAAAGCTGGTGAATTGTTCGAAAAATCATTCGAAGTGGGCGAACTAACAGGCACATTTGATACTCTTTATCTTTACTATGCAGGTATCGCTTACTTCGAGGGGCAAGACTTTGCAGCGGCAGTTCCAGCATTGGAAAAAGTGCTTAACGCAGGTAGCGACCAAGATGGTCAGCTTTACTACTACCTAGCCGAGAGTTACATCAAGGAGGGTAACACTGATAAAGCAATCACCGTATTGGAGGATGGATTTAACAAATATCCAGCTGATGAAACTATTATGGGAACTTTGATCAATGCCTATATGGCAGCTAAGAAAGATCCATCACAGATTGTGACTTTGGTTCAAAAGGCTCAAGAACTATCTCCAAAGAACACTACTCTATACATGGTGGAAAGCTCAATCTATGCAGAGATGGGCGACAACGCAAAAGCCTATGTTGTGCTAGAGAAAATTATGAACGATATTGATCCTAATTTCTTCAGCGCATACTACAACTATGCCATTATGAAAATCCTAGAGGCGCAAGAGATTCGCAAGCAAGCTGATGCACTAGACCTTAACGATGTTAAAGGTTATGAGGCTAAGATGGATGAAATTGTAGCTATTCAAACCGATGCTATCGAAAAACTAGAGAAAGCTCACGAGATCGACAAAGCAAACAAGGATGTAATTGACGTTCTAAAGCAACTTTACTTCCCACGCCGCGAGGATGAGGGTTCTAAGGCTCGCTACGAGTACTTCGAGGGTCTCGCTAACGCTCAATAAGCTTATTTAGCTGAAAATAACAGTAAACTATAAAAAAAGCCAGACTCGATGAACACTGTCAAAGTCTGGCTTTTTTGTATGCCTACGGTGGTTAAATATTAATTATTTGTAATACTAATTTGCTTTATGAATTCACCTCTTACAACTAATCGCATTGATTTGGTCGATGCTTTGCGCGGCTTTGCACTTCTAGCAATTATTCTACTGCATAACCTAGAGCACTACAATCTCTACTTCAATCCTGAGGGTTTTCCTGAGTGGCTCAATGTGCTGGACAAGGGATTGTGGGACTCTACATGGTTTATGATGGCTGGTAAAGCTTTCTCTACCTTCTCGCTGCTTTTTGGATTTAGTTTTTTTGTTCAGCTTGATTCTCAAATCAAAAAGGGTAAGCCTTTTAGATGGAGGTTCGCCTGGCGCATGGTGGTGTTGCTGGCTATCTCGCAGTTTCATGCGCTGTTTTATAATGGCGATATACTGTTGATGTACGCCTTGATGGGCTTGGTGTTGATTCCCTTTAGCTACCTAAGTAATAGATGGCTCGCTGTGACGGCTATTATTATGTTGCTTCAACCAATGGAGTGGTGGCATATAGTGGGCGTTAGCCTTGATCCGAGCTATACGGCTCCCTCGATTGATTGGATGCACTATGCAATTCCAGCCAAGGAGGCTATGGAGAATGGTAATTTTGCTGAAATTGTAGCTTCTAACATTACAGATGGACAGCTCTATAGCAATCTGTGGCAGGTGAGTGCAGGGCGACTATTCCAAATTCCTGCGCTGTTTCTCTTTGGAATGTTGTTGGGTCGCTTGGGCATGTTCATTAAGAGTGAGAGGTCAGTGAGATTTTGGATAGTTGTGACTACAACGGCTGTGCTGTTGCTGCTTTTCCCGCTGAATATTCTCAAAAATTATGTGCCTGAGCTAATCGAAAACGAAAAGATACTCACCCCCTATAACACTATTTTCGGGTCGCTGTGGAACTTCTGTTTTATGGTGGCTTTGGTGGGATGCTTCGCGCTATTGTGGTTTCATAAAGATAATCGAGGATATAAGGTTCAACGTTTTATTATCCCCTTCGGGCGTATGAGCCTTACTAACTACATAGTCCAATCTATTATCGGTTGTGGTATCTACCTGGGGTGGGGTTTTGGACTGTATAAATACACGGGAGCGACTTTCAGTCTGCTCATTGGTGTAGGGATCTTCATCCTACAGCTCTATTTCAGCCGCTGGTGGCTCACCACTCATAGACAGGGCCCTTTTGAATGGCTCTGGAAGAAACTAACATGGATGGATGCAAAAAGATAATTCAAGCACTCTGCACACAAAAAAAGCTCTCTCAACCGATGTTGAGAGAGCTTTTTTATTTAGTCAATTCTAGTTTTCTAGAGTTTGCTCATATTGAAGATGTCGTATTTTACGAACACCTCGATAGCTTCATATTCTGCCATACCTAGCGCATTGTAAAGCTCGGCAGTAGCTTGGGTGCGATCCTCGGCACGTTGCCAGAACTCGCGTTTGTCCTCGCCTGGGAAAGGAACGATGTCCTTTTGAGATAGGTGGCGGTAGATTGCGTGGCGCTTCTTGATCACCTCATCGGGCGATAGAGGTACAGCCATATCAACCATATCCAAATCCCACTCTTGCCATGCTCCACGATACAACCATAGGGTTACCTCGTTGATCCAAGCGTCTTTGCCCTCTGCAATAATTTGTTCTAGAGCCGATAGGATAGCCTCGATACAAACACGGTGGGTTCCGTGAGGATCAGATAGGTCGCCAGCAGCGTAAATCTGATTTGGCTGCTGCTCACGAAGGAACGCCTTGATAATATCAATATCTACTTGCTCTACTTCTCCTTTTTTCACCGAGCCAGTCTCATAGAAAGGCAAGTTCAAGAAATGAACATTGGTGGCATCGTTCAAACCAAAGTGGCGACAAGCCGCCTTAGCCTCGCCACGACGGATAGAGCCTTTGTATTGTCGGATAATCTGTGGCTCTGGCTCACCTAGAACTTTGTTGCTAATGATCGCCTTTAGTTCTTGGTATTTGTCCTCCAAGCCGCACTCACGAGCTGAATCCAATAGTTGTAGCACCACATCATCATGCACTGCAATATTTCCTGATACCTGATAACCCACATGCACATCGTGGCCTTGGTCTACCAAACGAAGGAAAGTACCGCCCATAGAGATCACATCATCATCGGGGTGGGGCGAGAACAACACAACTTTCTTAGGGAAAGGAGTAGATTTCACAGGGCGAGTTGTATCGTCCGCATTAGGCTTACCCCCTGGCCAACCTGAGATTGTGTGTTGCAGGTCGTTGAATACGCGTATGTTGATTTTATCGTAGCTTTCGCCAGCGGCATCGATCAATTGTCCTAGTGAATTGTTCAGGTAGTCTTGGTAGGTTAGTTTCAAGATAGGTTTACCAACTTTTTGGCACAACCAAAGCACTGCCTTGCGAACAAATCTTTCGTCCCAGTTGCAGCTTCCCACTATCCAAGGGGTGTTCACTCGGGTGAGTTTCGAAGCAGCTCCCTCGTCAACAAACATGCGTACTTTAGGGTGGTTTTGGAAGTAAGACGAAGGGTAGTTAAGGTCTTTATCGCCTTCGATAACTTTGCACAGCGAGCCAGCTTTTTCCTCGCCCCAAGCCAGTAGGATGACTTCTTTTGCATCCATAATTGTTGCGATACCTATGGTAAGTGCACGTGTGGGTACATTCTCAAACCCTTGGAAAGCCATAGCGGCAATCTTGCGCGAGAAATTGCTCAGAGCCACTGCACGTGTGCGGGTGGTAGGGTAGCTGCCCGCCTCATTAAGGGCAATTTGACCTTTTACACCCATACCAAGAAGGACAACATCAAAGCCTCCCTCGTTATTGATTTTCTCTTCGTAGGCCTTGCAATACTCGCTTAGAGCGCTTACCTCAACTTGAGAGTCGAAGGTGTGGATGTTTTCTTGTTTTATATTTACCTGAGAGAGCAACTCGTCAAACAAGATATGGTTGTAGCTTTGGTTATGTGCTGGATCGATAGGGTAGTATTCGAAAACTGTGAAGATTACTACATTCTCAAAAGATAGTCCCTCTTCTTTATATAGGCGAACTAACTCGCGGTAAACCCCAACAGTTGTTTTTCCTGAAGAGAAACCAAGAACACATTTTTTTGATTGCTCGTTTTTTAGGCGAATTTTCTTGGCAATTTTTTGTGCCACCTCTCGGCAGCCCTCTTGCGCAGTATCGACAATGGTTGTGGGGATTCGCTCAAAGCGGCTAATAATATCTAGCGGCTCAGCATCAGGTATAAGTCCTGCTTTGTTTTGCAACTTGTAGTTAGACATAGTAGTTTTTAGTATATTTAAATGGTTATGGCAAATTTACAAATTTTAATTATCTTTACAAAAAAAATTATGAAAATGCCTACTTTTAGTGAGTTTTCCCTTATCGAGCATATCAAAACAAATTTCGCAGATTTAGCCCCCAACAACTTTTTGACCATAGGTGACGATTGTGCTGTTTTACCCTACAACGACTTACAGTCGATGGTCATCAGTACCGATATGTTGGTAGAGGGCGTGCATTTTTTGCGCGATAGGATTTCACCTTTTGAATTGGGGGCAAAATCAGTGGCAGTAAACCTTAGTGATATAGCTGCCATGGGTGCTAAAGTGTTGGGAATGACACTTTCTGTGGCTGTTCCTGAGGGTGTGAGTGATGAATATTTGAGAGAATTTATTAGGGGCGTGCGTAGTGCAAATGTAATGATGCTTGGGGGCGATACCACTTCATCTAAAGGAGCTTTTACTGTCTCAATCACTGTTTTGGGCTTGGTGAACAAAGAACACTTGAAACTTCGCAGTGGCGCGCGCGTGGGCGACAAAATATATGTTACCTCACCCCTTGGCGATAGTGGAGCGGGGCTACATGCATTGCTCGAGGGCGATAATTCTATGCTTGCCAATGATTTGATTCTCGCACACCATAATCCCCGTGCACATATGTCTCAGGGCAGTGCACTTGGAGCTTTGTCACAGGTGGGGGCGATGATGGATATTTCGGATGGTCTGGCATCAGATCTCAGGCACATCTTAAAGGCATCGAAGTGCTCGGCACATATCGATACAAGGCGTATTCCCATGAGCGATAATTTGTTGAACTATTGCCATGCAAAGAATATAGATCCTCTGCGTTTTGCCCTTGAAGCAGGGGAGGATTATTGTTTGCTTTTCACCTCGAGCGAACCTTTGCCCCAGTTTGATTTCTCTGTTTATGAGATTGGAGAGATAGTGGAGTGTTGTGCCACAAAAAAAGACAGCCAACACTTTATATGCTGGCTGCCTGAATCGTCAAAAGACTATCGTGGTTTTACCCATTTTTAGTTTAAGGGTGTGAGGTTCTCTTTCCCCTCTTCTTACTTATTTCTTTGGTAGTACTTTCTTTAATAGCTTGCCGTATGACTTGGCATATGCAGCCATGCCCCAATCGCTAGGATGGATAGCCTCAACGGTTGCATCTGGAGGTAGGGCTATATCTTCGCTACTCAAGAAGTGCAGGTTCTTGTAGCCCATTTTCTTAAGTTTCTCGATTGCTGATACCTGTCCTTTGCGACTATTCTCTAGTGGCTTTTTGTAGCCCTCAATAGCATCGCTGTGTGGGTAGCCCAAATGGTCAGCAATGATAATTGGAATTTCGGGATGAGCAGTGCGAATCTCTTTTACTGCATTAACAACCAACGAATCAATCTCTTCAACCGAACGGTAACACAAATTTGGCATACAATCAAGTATTACCGCCTTGGCTGGTGTTGCTTTGATAGCCTCCAAAATCGGAGTTTCCAATCGCCCGTTGCCCGAAAAACCTAGGTTAATGAAAGGTTCATCGAGAGTGCGGTGGAGTATTGCAGGCCAAGCCATTCCTGGGCGCGAGACGCAAGCACCATGGGTAATCGAAGTGCCATAGACAATAATAGATGGTTCGTCACTGCGTGGTTCAAACTCAAATTCTGCACCCTCGTTAACGCCAACTTCTAGGTATTCAACTGTATTGTACACAGGAAGGTATAGTTCATAGCGAAAACTCTCGCCATTGCCAATAAGAGGACTGTAAGTATAGGTAATTTGCTCGCTAGAGAAGTTCATCTTCGCGGCACACCATTGTTCGTCTCCTTCGTTGTCATAGCGATATAGATCCACCCCGCTCTTGCCCGTCATTGACATGTGGTGAAAGGCTAGAGCCTCGCTCACTTTGTAGCGAATGGTGATAGAGGTAGCGTTGGTGTTAAACCCAATAGTAAGGCCAGCGGAATTTACCGATAGATTCCATAGCTCCTTACGGGTTTTAGCTTCGTATTCATCGGGAAGGCGCTGGTAGAGGCTAGAGCGACCCTCGTTTGAGAGAGCCAAACCCTCCACCACGTGCATGTTCACTTGGGCAGGGTTGTACCATTTGGTTTGGTCTTGAGCTTGAGAATTGAAGCCAAAGGCTGCAATTGTAAGTAGTAGGATTAGTTTTTTCATAATATTATTTTAGGGTAATAGTGTCTTTAAGAACAATATCTTTAGATGAATGGCCTATCATGACCTCAAAGTCGCCTGGCTCAACAACTCTTCTCATATCTATGTTCACAAGCGAGAAATGCTCTGGAGCAAGAGTCATAGAAACTCGTTTAGTTTCGCCAGCCTTTAGGAATACCTTAGAGAATCCTTTGAGCTCCATAACAGGAGTTGTCACACTGCTGACCACATCGTTCAAGTAGAGCTGAACCACATCTGCGCCATCTCTTTTGCCTGTGTTTTTCACATCCAGCGAAACCTCATAATTATCGCCATTTTGAACGATAGTAAGATTCGAGTATTCAAAAGTTGTATAGCTCAAACCATGACCAAATCCGTAGAGCACATCTTGGCCATTGCCATCAACATAGGTGCGTTGTGAGGATGGTTTGCGAGAATAGTATGAAGGGAGCATATCCTGATTGCGAGGGAAGGAGATAGGAAGGTGTCCCGATGGGTTGTAATCACCAAAGAGCACGTCGCAAATAGCATCTCCACCGCTCTCTCCTGGGAACCAAGCCTCAACCAAAGCGGTTGATACTGCCTCCAATTCGGGGATAATCAACGGACGACCATTCATTAGAACCGTAGCAGTTGGCTTGCCACCTTTGATTGCAGCCTCAACCACTTTCTGATAGTAGGGCGAAATAGAAAGGTTCGCTTTGTCTTTGCCCTCGCCAACCTCGGCCATAGATTCACCAGTGACCACAATGACAACATCACTAGCACGTGCTACGCGTGTTATGTCGTCAAAAATTGTAGCACGAGAATCCATCTCAACCAAGCGCCAATGGCAAACGATGCCCGCAAACTGCTCAACCTCGCCGTACTCCATTGTAAAGCTGTTCATGCCCTTTTTTAGATTCACTTTAGCTGTTTTTTGGCGGTCGTGATCCTCTTTTGTCCAGTTGTCAAGCAGCAGTTTACCATTTATGTATAGTCGTCCATAATCTTCGGCGCGCAGAGCAAATTCATACTCTCCCGCTACCGCAACATTTACATAGCCACTCCAGCGAGCTGAGAAATGGTCAGTGTCAACTCCTGGTGCTGGTGATAGGTTGTGCCAATATGAGGTAAGTTCGGTGGTTGTGGTTGTGTAGGCAGGCTTACCTTCGAGGTTTTCGTTGTTGAAGAACTCTAGTTTAAGTCCATTTTTCTTAGAGCTAGGAGTTTCAAATAAAACCCCTGCTGGAAGATTTGCAAATCCGCTTGAGAGGTTGCCCTCAACCACATTAATCTTAACATCGTTCCCAAAGCGTTTCCTAAGAGCCTCAAATACAGTAACCCCAACAGCTCCCGCTGGAGAGTAACCCCCAAGAGCCGATACGTTGGCAAGATTGCCAACCAGTGCAATGCTCTTTACGTCGTTTGAGAAGGGTAGAGTGTTATCCTCATTCTTCAGAAGAGTAATAGAGCTAAGAGCCATATCGTAGGCTAGTTTTTGATTCTCAGGTGAGCGATGGCGCTTGGCAACAAGCGTTGTGTCGGTGTATGGATTATCAAACAAACCAAGTTCGAATTTCACGCGCAGTACATCCGCCACCATGCGATCTAGTTGTTCCATTTTGATAGTGCCATCTTCTACGCCCTCTAGGATACTATTTTGGAAATCTTCGTATGAGAAATCATAGAATTGCATGTTTAGTCCAGCGTTCACCGACGCAGTCACAGCCTCTTTTATGGTTCCCACAGTCTTGTGGGTATTGAGTTGTTTGGCGATAGCTCCAAGGTCAGAAACCACAAAACCATCGAAATCCCACTCACCACGCAGCACATCGGTCAACAACCAATGACTACCAGCAGCAGGCACACCGTCAATCTCGTTGTAGGATGCCATAATACCTCGTGCATTAGCTTCTTTTACAGCCTTTTCGAAGGCATAGAGGTGAGTGGCACGAGCTTCGCGCTCACCAATATAGGGAGGGGCGGTGTTATGGCCATTTTCGGGAATACCGTGTACGGCAAAGTGCTTAGGTTCGGCTGCGATAGCGTCATCGGCGCTAAGGTCATCGCCCTGCATACCCTTTATAAGGTTTACACCCATGCGAGCTGCCAGATAGGGGTCTTCTCCAAAAGTCTCTTCGACTCTTCCCCAGCGAATCTCACGAGCTAGATCGAGGTTAGGAGCCAACACAAAGTGGACGCCATGGGCACGCGTTTCGCGAGCCACAGCATGGCCCATCTCTTTGAGCATCATCGTATCCCAAGTCGAGGCATTACCTATGGGTACAGGAAAAGTGGTAGAACCGCGTCCTGAGTAACCATGTAGAGCTTCTTCTATAAAAATTAGTGGTATTCCAAGGCGAGAATTCTCTATTGCTCGCTTTTGGAGATTGTTAGAAAGCGTTGCACTTTTTGGGTAAAAATCATGGATAGATCCTATCATCATCGAATCCACGTATTTTGCGATCTTTGCAGAATCAAAGTTTTCGTAATCCAACAGTACGTGTGGAGCACGCAGCATATCGAGTTGTGCCGCTTTTTCAGCGGTTGTCATGCGTCCAACCAGATCTTCAACCCTCTCTTCGATTGCAAGGTCAGGGTTTTTGTAGGCTATATTATCCCCACAAGATGCCAAGAAAAGCGAAGAGGATAGAAACAGTAAGGGTAGTGTTTTTTTCATCACTTAAATTAGAATGTTGTTTGAGAGTTAATTATTAAGTGTGGGGAAGTAGATACAGAATACTAAAAAGAGAGATCCCTCTATTCAAGAATCTCTCTTCTTATGTTATAAATATTTAGCTGCGGACTTCTGCGCCAGTTGCTTTTTCGATAGCTTTGGAGATATTGTCCATAGATTTTTCTATGTCATTGTCAGTGAGCGTGCGGCTTGCGTCCTCTAGTACAAACCCCATTGCATAGGATTTTTTACCCTCGGGTAGTTTGTCGCCTTGGTACACATCAAAAAGAGTTACTTTGCGAAGTAATTTCTTTTCTGCCTTACATGCGGCAGCACGCAGTTGAGCAAAGCTAACATTTTGATCAACCAGCAGAGCTAAATCGCGTCTGACGGCTTGGAATTTATTTAGTTCCTGAACCTTAACCGATACGGTGCTTACTACTTTTAGTAGTTTTTCGAGATTTATCTCAGCGTAGTACATCCCTTGTTTTACATCAAACTCACCAGCGAGTTTACCACGTACTTGCCCAATTTCAAAGAGTTTCTCCCCACGCAGTGTATATTGTGCACCCTCGCCCAATAGGTCATTGCCACAGGGCTCCCAAGTGCCCTCAAAGGTTGAAACACCGAGGCGTTCTAGGAGTCTTTCGATGAGGGATTTAAGAGTGTAGAAATTCGATGTAACCTCGCCTGCTCTCCAGCTCTGAGCTGCCTCATTACCTGTGATGGTCAGTGCTAGTTGGAGTTGTTCCTTGCATGAGGAGAGTCCGCTTTCGCCTTCGCGCCAGTAACATTTGCCCACCTCGTAGAAACACAGATCCATTGCGCGACGGCTTTGGTTGAGCTGCACTGCCTCGAGTGCATTGAATAGCAGACTTTGGCGCATCACATCAAGATCTGAGCTCAGTGGATTGATAATACGCACAGCGCGCTCTAGGGGGTAGGTCTCAGAGTTCTGGTAGTATGATGAGCGAGTGAGCGAATTACTCATGATCTCAGTAACACCCATAGAGCTTAGCACTTCGGAGATCCTACCGACGAGTTTTTCCATCGATAGTTTTCCACTGTAGGTGATAGAACTGCGAATAGAGCTAGGATTTTCTATATTGTTATAACCATAGATACGCAAAATATCTTCGACCACATCACACTCTCGTTGAACGTCCACTCGGTAAGAGGGTACCTGAAGGCTCCAATTTGAACCATTTTTCGAGGTGATCTTAATTTCGAGACCATGCAAAATGCTCTCGATAGTCTCTGCACTGAGCTCCTTGCCTATCAACTTACAAGCTCTCTCCACCGAAAAATCTACCTCAAAAGGCTTGAGGGGTTCTGGATAGAAATCCATTACCTCGCTGGTGATTTTTCCTCCAGCCAATTCACACATCAAGCTCGCGCAACGCATCAATGCGTAAGGCGCAATATTAGGATCAGCTCCACGCTCAAAACGGAAAGAGGCATCGGTCGATAGCCCGTGGCGTTTGGCGCTTTTGCGGATAGAAACAGGGTTGAAGTAGGCGCTCTCGATAAACACCTCTGTCGTTGATTCGCTCACTCCCGAATTCTCTCCGCCGAAAACCCCTGCAATACACATAGGTTTTTCGCTGTCACAGATCATCAGATCTTCGCTCGAAAGTTTGCGATCAACACCATCAAGGGTCTTGAACGGTTCGTCCTGCTGAGCACGACGAATAACAATCTTATTACCTGCCACTTTCGCCAAATCAAAGGCGTGGAGTGGGTGGCCGCATTCGTGAAGAATGTAGTTAGTTATATCAACCAGATTATTTTTTGGATTAATGCCAATAGAGTTGAGGGCTTGTTTTAACCACTCGGGCGATTCGCTAACGGTAAGTCCGCTCACCGTCACACCCATGTAGCGTGGAGCACCCTCGGGGCAATCTACAACTAGTTCTATGGGGCGCTCATTGTTAGTGACTTTAAACTCGCTCACATCGGCTAGCTGAGCATTAATGTTCTCGCCTTTGGATTGTAGGTAGGCAGCTAAATCTCTTGCCACACCATAGTGAGAGGCGGCATCAACACGGTTTGGAGTTAGACCAATTTCAAAAAGAGTGTCATTCTCAAAGTCGAACATCTCTATTGCTGGAGCACCAACTGGGGCATCGGCTGGCAATACGATGATTCCATCGTGTGATTTACCCACACCGATTTCATCTTCAGCACACAGCATGCCGTGTGATTCTTGACCACGAATCTTGGATTTTTTGATCTTAAAACCCTCGCCTCCATCGCTGGGATAGAGCATAGAGCCAACGGTGGCAAGTACAACTTTTTGACCCGCCCCAACATTAGGCGCACCACACACCACCTGAAGGACCTCCTCGCCCGTATTAACAGTTGTGACAGATAGTTTGTCGGCATCGGGATGTTTCTCGCAGGTGAGAACCTCAGCCACGATCAAACCCTGCATTCCGCCGCGCACAGCCTCCACGGCCTCGATAGCCTCGACCTCAAGTCCTATGTCGGTAAGTATTTTAGAGATTTGTGCGGGCTCTAGCTCGCACGCAATATATTTTTTTAACCAGTTGTAAGAGATTTTCATATCTTATATTACCTTATTAATACGTTATTAAGGCTCAAAGATAATACTTTTTCTGGGAAGATTTTTCACCAAATGGGCGAAACCCTAAAATTTGCTTCGAATATTCATTAGCATCTCTCTCTGGGAGCCAATCTTGGTGTTGGCAATTTGCTCTGTGAGCATTCTTTGCGCCACTTTTTTCTGTTCTTTACTGCCACTCTCGCTAATAAAGTCCAGCGATATAGCCAACTTGAAACCCTCTTCCTCAGGGAGCATTCCGTGGGAGATGGTGTAGGCGAGAAGATAATTATCAATATCGCCACAGTATTTGTTGAGTATCATTTGATCAAGACTCTCAAAAAGTGGTTTTTTATAGTCTTGGGATATGGCTTTTTGGTAGAGATTCTTCACACTCAGAGAATCATAGGCACGATCGCTAATTAGGTATTCCATCATCCTATCCTTGCAAATTTGGTAATGTAGTTCAAGGGTGGTTGTAGTGTCGATGGAGCCTTTGAACTTTTCAATGTTTTCATGGAAAAACTCAAAAACTGCACTCTCATAGCGATTTACATTGCGATCGCTGAAAATCACCCAAAACTCTTCGCTGAAAATCTCATCGAGGTATGCAAGGGTGATGCTTAGGAAAACCTCGTCCACTGTGTCCCATTGCAAACTCTCTGCCGCTTTGCTTAGCTGAGACATTTTCCAACGCGCATCAGCGCTGAGACTTTGCTCGCAAGATTCCAAAAAATCTAGAAATTCCCTGTCTTCCATGGTTTTCATGGTTCGAGCAATTACCTGACCCGTGCGGTCAAATACCAAGATATATGGATAGTCGTTCACAGAGTAGGTTTGCGCCAACGACGAGCCGTGGGTGGTGTTGGTCTCTATTTTGAAAACAATAAAATCTTGATTGAGTTTCTCGCTCACCTCTTTTGAACGATTCATCATATCGCTCATCCAACGAGATTTGTAGTTCCACTGGGCGGAAAATTCCACTAGAAGAAGTTTGTTAGAGGCTTGGGCTTGATCTAGTGCTTGGTAGACCGTTGAGCCCTTAAAATAATCTACTGCTTGCGAGAGTGCACTCGGCACCCCCACAAGCAGTAGAAAGCATACTATGACAAATTTTCTAAGAATCATATCACTGAACTTATCATCAAAAAACTTGCCATAAGATTATTGTTCGTTAGAGGCTTAGCAGTTGCAACCCTCGCCACAGCTACCCTCAGAGCAGTCGCCACCTTCACCTTCGCCACAACCACATCCGCAGCCACCTGGGTTGCTTAGCATGTCTAGTTCTTGGTCGGTTGGCTCGCTAACAGAGATGATAGTTCCCTCGAAGTTAAGAGTTTTGCCAGCCATTGGGTGGTTGAAGTCCATTTTGATGGTGTCCTCGCCAACCTCTTTGATGGTACCCATCATGCGGTTGCCCATGCTATCGCCCATAGGAAGAACGTTACCGACTTTGGTTGCCTCCTCAACGATTTGACCGTCAACCATGAAGATATCCTTAGGAAGCTCAACAAGAGCCTCTGGGTTCACCTCGCCGTAACCGTTCTGTGGGTCAAGGGTGAAAGCAAAGCTATCGCCAGCCTCTTTTCCAGCGATATTCTCTTCGAAAGCAGGAAGAAGCATACCCATAGAGGTGATAAATTCAAGTGGTTGTCCCTCTGGAGAGAAGTCTGCAACTTCGCCATCAACAGTAAGTGTGTAGCTAAGAGCTACTTTTGATTTTTCTGCAATTTTCATTTTTTAGTTTTTTTTATTGGAGGCTCAAGCAGAGCCTCCTTTTGTATGTTTGTTTTTAATACTTAAACGTCAAAGGTAATCAAAAATTGTTGTTTACCAATTTTTATACCTACAAATAGCTCTCAAGTGTGGAGCAGTTACACACTAGGTTTCGATCGCCATAACCATTGTCCACCTTGCTCACATAGGGCCAGAACTTAAACTCACGCGACCACTCCAGAGGGTAAGCCGCGCTCTCACGCGAGTAGGTGTGCGACCAACTATCTGAACATACCTCTGATGCAGGGTGGGGAGCATTTTTAACGATGTGATCCTCTGATGTGATGTTTGCCTCGCACTCTGCTTTGATTGAAAGAAGTGCAGAGATGAAACGATCTAGTTCGTCTTTGCTCTCGCTCTCGGTTGGCTCGACCATAAGTGTGTCGTGTACGGGGAACGAGAGGGTAGGAGCATGGAAACCATAGTCCATCAAGCGTCGTGCAATATCGCCACACTCAACACCACCGAGGTCTTGACGCAAACGGCGGTAGTCCAAAATCATCTCGTGACCCACACGTCCAGTCTCGCCAGAATAAACGATCTCTATCTGTCCTTTAAGAGCAGATGCCATGTAGTTTGCCGAAACGATAGCTGTTTTAGAGGCACGTGCCAAACCTTCAGCACCCATCATACACACATAGCCATAGGTAATTGGAAGCAACATGGCGCTACCATAGGGAGCAGCTGCAACGGCTGTGATACCAAGCTCGCCACCCACCTCAATAATAGGGTGAGATGGTAGGAAGGGCACTAGGTGCTCTGCCACACTGATCGAACCAACACCAGGGCCACCACCTCCGTGAGGCATAGCAAAAGTTTTGTGGAGATTCAAGTGGCACACATCAGCACCAACCGCACCAGGCGAGGTCAAACCAACGGCTGCGTTCATATTCGCACCATCATAGTAGACCTGACCACCATTGGCGTGGATAATATCACAAAGCTCAGTGATGCGGCTCTCGAAAATACCATGAGTCGATGGGTAGGTAATCATACACCCGAATAGATCTTTGGCGTGGAGTTCTGCTTTTTCTTTCCAGTCCACAAGGTCGATATTTCCGTTCTCGTCACACTTTGTAACAATTATTTTCAGACCCACCATCGCAGCCGATGCTGGGTTGGTGCCGTGAGCCGAGGCAGGGATAAGAACCACGTTGCGGTGTCCCTCGCCCTTGTCCATAAGGTAGCCACGCATCACCATCAAACCTGCATATTCGCCCGCTGCACCCGAGTTGGGCTGGAATGAAGTGCGAGCAAAGCCCATCATCTCGCTCACCTGAGCATCCATTAGCTCTATAAGCTCAGTGTAACCCTCGCGTTGATCTGCTGGTACAAAGGGGTGAATAGCTCCCCACTGCGCCGACGATAGAGGCATCATCGAGGCTGCTGAGTTGAGTTTCATTGTACATGAACCTAGCGAAATCATAGAATTAGCAAGCGAAATATCACGCAATTCTAGCTTTTTGATATAGCGCATTAGCTTGGTTTCGCTACGATATTTATTGAAAATATCCTCTTGGAAGAAAGGCGTTGTGCGTTTCATCACCCCTGAGTATTGCTCCATGGGGCAGATCCCAAGATTGTAGTTCACACCCGAGAGCTCGCTAAAGATAGACACCACGGTTTGGATTTCTTCTTGGGTCGAAAGCTCATCAAAACTAATGCGAACTCCACCATCAATATAGCCGAAGTTGATTTTCTTGGCAAGCGACAGCTCTTTTAGTTTTTCGGTATCCTCGACCACTAGCTCTAGAGTGTCGAAGTAGTTTTGGTTGCTAAGGCTAAAGCCCATAGCAGTTAGTGCTGTTGCAACATTTTTGGCTGCCCAGTGTGCTGTGTTAGCTATGCGAGTTAGACCCTCTGCTCCGTGATAGATAGCATACATACCCGCCATGGTTGCCATTAGGGCGCTAGCTGTACAGATGTTAGAGGTTGCTCGCTCACGTTTGATGTGTTGCTCGCGAGTTTGCAGTGCCATACGAAGCGCAGGGTTACCCAAGCGATCTAGCGACACGCCAATAATACGACCTGGCATCACACGTTTGAAGCTCTCCTTGCAGGCAAGATAGCCAGCCGCTGGACCTCCAAAGCCCATAGGAATACCAAAACGCTGGGTCGATCCCACCGCGATGTCAGCACCCCAAGTCGCCGGAGCCTCCAGCACCGCAAGTGATAGTATATCACAAACTGCCGTAACTAATATTTCTTTTTCGTGGCACTTAGCGGTGAAATCGCTATAATCACACACAAGACCATCGGCAGCGGGGTATTGTAGCACGGCTCCAAACTCTTTGCCCGTGAACTCATACTCATCATAGTTGTCAATGGCAAGTTCGATCCCAAGAGGCTCGCTGCGAGTTAGTAGCAGGTCTAGCACCTGAGGAAATACGTTCTCGTCCACAAATAGCACATTGCGCCCCTCTTTGGAGGCTGCGCGAGAGCGGCTAGAGAACATCATAGACATTGCCTCGGCCGCCGCCGTTGCATCGTCAAGCAGCGAACAGTTGCTAAGTTCCATGCCCGTGATAGAGGTGATGGCAGTTTGGTAGTTCAAAAGAGCCTCAAGGCGACCCTGCGATATCTCTGCCTGGTAGGGAGTGTAGGATGTGTACCACGCTGGGTTTTCAAAAACATTACGCATCACTGCCGCCAGAGTTGCAGTGCCATAATAACCCATACCAATTAGCGAACGGTAGATTTTATTTTTGGCGCCTAGCTCGGTGATATGGTTAGTGAATTGCCACTCGCTCATCGCTGGGGTGAGGTTCATAAGGCCTTTAGTGCGAATGTTCGATGGGATAACCTGATCCATCAGCTCCTCAACACTACTCACTCCAATAACTTTTAGCATTTCGTCCATCTGCTGGGGTGTAATCCCAATGTGACGATCTTCAAATTTCTCTTGCATCTTCTTATTTTAAGGTATATTTTTATTTATGTTGTTTTTTTGAAAAGTCTCACGATTAGCTGCTCGTCGTTGTCGGCTATGGTCTCGCTTGTGATTTCGAGTGTTTTTTCAAAGCGTTCTTCTCTGTGGGGGCAGCTCTCCAAATCACACAGACGGCAAAATCTCCTATCACAGGGGTCAGAGTGAATCGACACCGCAATGCGATCGCCATATTTCTCGCCCAATAGATCCTCTAGCTTATCGCAGGCATTGTGGCTTTCGATCACATTGTAATACCACGGGAGCGTTAAATCGCAGTCAATATAGACTAGTGACCCATATTTTATCATCTTGGCGTTGTGGATGGTTATCCAGTCCTTTTCTCTACGCTGTTTGATGTGTTGGACCACCTCCGAAATCAGCTCCATGTCGGCAGCATCAAGCAGGCTTCTAACGGTTTGGAAAATAATCCCAGCCCCCGTAAAGAGAATCACCCCTCCAAATATAATAGCTAGCGTGCCATCTATCCATCCCAAATTGGTGAAATATAGCAAAATCAGACCTAAAACTAGACCAATACTAGAATAGGTGTCCGATTGTAAATGTTTACCTGATGCAACCAGCGCTACCGAATCGTAGCGGCGCCCCATCTTGATGCTGTATGCACCTAATATATAGTTTGCCAATCCAGCTACCGCCACCACTACAATACCAATATCGAGGCTTTTGATTTGCGCAGGGTCACTAAGTCTTAACACCCCCTCCCATATGATAAATCCACCAGCCATGGCTATCATCACACCCTCGATCGAGGCAGAAATCAATTCTATCTTGCCGCGCCCGAAAGGGTGTTTGCGGTCGCGCGGTTTTGCCGACCACCTCAGCGCCATCAAACTCATAAAGCCCGCTACAACATTCACTATACTCTCGGCTGCATCAGTGAGAATACCAACAGAGTTGGTAATCCAATAGGCCACAAACTTTCCCACCATCAGAGCTATGGATGCTGTGACAACCCATCTTTGGAAACGGCTCTTTATTTTGTGTTGGTTCATTCTTAGGGCAGGCTACTTGCTCGGGGGTGGTATTATTTTAGGGTTTTACTGCCACAAAGGTAGATAAAATTTCAAAAAATTGCGATGCTATTCAAAAATTGTTTTCCTTTCGCGTTGCGCGATTTCAGAACTCAATGCCTCGGGTAGGGTGCGCCACTGTTCTACGCTCTCTAGGGCCTCGAAATTCTCGAGCCCAGAGAGCCAGCCGAGAAACTCTAATCGATAATCGCCAAAAGACTCGCTCGAGCAGCCTTTGGAGATAAACCATTTAGCGCGGAACGAATTAATAGCAACTTTGTATTTTTCGGATGCTTGTATATTATGATTCTCGATACGCTGGCCCTCACCCTTGGTAAGATTGACCATATAGGGGCTTCCTGCGAGGGATTCGTGAAAAAAGTAGGGTGTTTTGGTGCGTACCAAATCGTCCGATGATCGTTTGATATTGTAGTAGCGCGAGAAATACACCTCCTCCAAAAACTCCAATAGTAGCGCTCCCGAGCACTCCACCACCACAAGTTCGTTATCATAGCCCAGCATGCGATACACGTCCTTTATATATAGATCACCCGCACCCCATGTGGCATCAAAGCGTGGTGGAGCAAAAAGCGAATAGTCGGCTCCCGTGCGCTCGAGTTGATAGCGATGGAAAAGTCCTGCAAGGAGTGAGGGTCCGAAATAACAATCACGTGTGGTAAACGAAGTGTCGAGCTGTGTGATGGGGCTCGCAAAACGCAGACGCAACTTTTGAATATCTTGGTCAAAACTATCCATGAAATCTCGCGAGAGGGGGAATTCCGAAATATCGACCACCTTGGTCTCGAAAGATACATCCCCGAAAAACTCTGTTTTGTCTATCACTAGTATCTCGCCCCTTTTGAGTGAATCGGGTAGGTGGGTCTCTAGTTGAAAGCTCTCCGCAGCAGCGGGGTTCACTCCCATGTACGTTTCAATTTTGTGCAGTAGGGTAGAATCGCCACTACTTGCCATGTATGCCTTGTATCCAAGGGGCATATTACGATAGAAATCGGGGTGGGGCATAATGAAAAAATTTTCCTCGCCCAACTCTTCTCGCCACGCCTCGCTGTAGCCCCAAATTTGGGCTAGTGAGCCTTTTTGGTAACTGTTAGAGAGCGGGTCGAAAGCAAACCATGGCGCGGCGCCGTAGACTATCATGCGTTGGCCTTGGGCAAACGATTGCAGGGCTGCCAAAGAGAGTATTAATGAGATTAGGAACTTCTTCATATATTGTTTAAAAAGGTGAACTAGTAGTATCTTTAACGAAAATAAGCAATAAAAATTACAAACTTCCATCATAAATTTTTTCACTTTGGAGAGTTGTAATTGATCTCTGTTAAGTGAAATTGTCCAAGTGCTTAAAGGTTAGCCCTTTAAAATCTCTAAGTATCCATCAATTTGCTCTTGAGAGAGCCCATCTTGGCGCATTTTCTCTTGCAGCGTGAGGAGCTTTTTTGCTTGTTGAGCATTGTTGTAGAAAATTTTGATAATCTGCTTTATAACTTCAATGAATCGTTGTTTGTTTTGGTTTTCCGCAAAATTTAGCCCCATGAAAGTTGTAATCTTGTTGTTACTATATAGCGTCATGTAGTAGACTCCCGAGATCATAAGCGCAATAAATGCTTGCATGTCAATGAAAAGTTCCTCTCCTTGTTTGCTGTAATATTCGATAAATGCGTGCGATTTTTCTTCGCGTAATTGTGAATATGTAAGTGGTATATCGCTCTGACCACTTAGTCCCCACACCAGAAGTTTCTGCATCACTCGATTCTCTTGAAGATCGGTGTAAAGTTTTTCAAACATCAGCAGAAGAAAATTCTCACCACCGAGTTGTTCGAGTTGTTCCTTGTTCAAAGACTTGTTCAACCAAAAATCATATTGGTTGATAAACTGATCCAAGAGATTGTCGAGCGTTGCAAAGTTACGGTAAAATGTGTTGTAGGTTAGATTGGCTTTTCTACACACCTCTTGAATAGAAAGATTCTCGAAGCCATTCTCTTGGATCAGTCCTTCAAGTACGTTCATCACGTCTAAATAAATTTGGTGACGATTGCGTCGCGTTTTGGTGGGGTTTATGTTGTTTGTAATCATTTCTTTGTATTTGTTTGAGGCTTGCTTTTATGGCAATGTAAAGGTAAAGAAAAATATGATTCTAAAAAATTAAGGAAGTGTACACTTCCTTAATTGAAAAAAAAGTATTACATTTGTGCGGAATTTTGGTTGCTAATCGACAGCAAACACAGACAAATTTATTTATAATTAGTAGAACTTAAACAAAAAAAAGAATGAAAAAGTTTTTAACTCTATCTGCTCTCTTGACAATCTTTATGTTGTTTCAGAGCCAAACTGTTCATGCCCGCCGTGGTGCAATCGTTTACGGCACAGGTCCAACAACTCAAAGTCTTTACAAATTCGCAGAACCAGTTGAGGTTGAGGGAGACTCTCAGACCTATACCGACTTCGGTATTGTTTTCGAGCAATTCTCTATCCTTGGGGTGCCTATTTGGAACTACGGTGAGACCACCTATGCTTTGTATTCAGAGAGTGCTACGACTATCGACTATGCTGAAATTACAAATGAAGATCTTAAAGAAGTGTTGGTTGACTTTGAGATTCCTGGTGAGTTTTCAGCTGAACCATCTCTTTCGTTCTGGAATAAAATTGGTGGTAAATTAGTTGTATTGGCAGTATTCGGAGCTCTTGTTGCTTTCTACGCTTTGCGTGGTGGTAAAGACGAAGATGAAGAATAAAAAATAGCTTTCTTCTATTAAATATAGCACAAGCGGGAGTAGAACACTTAAATGGTTCTACTCCCGCTTATCTTTTTAGAAAACAACCCTTGGTCTATTATAGGCTGTAAGCGTTCGGGCGACTTGGTCGGTGAATTTTTACATTCTCCATAATCTCTTGTTGTATTTTAGCGAAGATCTGTTGCTGATTGGTGTCGAGAATCAGACTCATCGCAAAATTCTTGTCATGTCCCAGCTCCTCCATTTCGATTTGTATTTCCTCGCTAATTGTTCTGAGTTCTTGGAGGGACTTAGCTCGTAGGTCTCGCTGAATTTTACTCTGCTTTTGGCCAAACTCATAATTGAGAATATAGACCTGCTCAATCTGCAAAGGGGTTAGCTTTAAGGTGTCCGAAAGCATATCGGTCATTACCCTTGCGGTGAACTCAACTCTGGCACCCGAGCCCGTGCCGTGGGGGTTCGCCCCAATGATCGAAGGATGTGCTAGAGCGCCTAGGCTGCTTAGAGATAGGAATACGAGAGTTAGGACGGCTTTATTTAATAGTTTCATTGATATAGTGTGTTTTATGTTATAGATAAGCGGGAGAGATTTGAGATTTTTCCCGCTTGGTTTGTTTTTTTCTGAAAGAGGAGGTTTGATTTTGTTACGTTAAGAGATTTAACCTCCCCCTATAAATAGTTTGATGTTCTCAGGGAAGGGTAATTACTCGTCTGAGTTACCACGTTTGCGACCGCCTTCTTTGCGCTGCTCTTGTTTTTTCTTGCTGTTTTCTATCATTTCGGTATACGCCTTTTGTTGATCAGGGGTGAGTACCATTGAAAGAGCAGCTGTGCGTTCTTTGTTGAGGGCTTCCATTTCGGTGCGCATTTCTTGCATCTGTGTTTGGCGATCCTCGCTGGTTTGAGTACGCATTTGAGAGCGCATTTCATCTTGCTTTTTAGTGAACTCTAGATTCAACTCGTAGACTTTCTCTTTTTGACCATCCGATAGATTTAACGAATCCGCCATACGCTCTGTCATCTTTTTAGCTGATTGCTCAGGCGTGATTTCTTGTCTTTGCTCAGAGCGTTGTTCTGCGCCACCGCGTCCACCGCCACGAGGGGCTTGAGCAAGAGCTGAAGAAGTTAGTGCGATTAGAGAAAGGGTGAGGATTGATTTTTTTAGTAGTTTCATGGTTTTACTTTTTTTAAAGGTTTGAAATTATTTGATTATTTGGTTTTTTGTTTCTAGCAAAAATCGTAACTTTGCTTTGTCTGAACTTTTAGAGGCAGTTAAAAGGAATAAGTTAAATGAAAAAATTTTTTTTTCTCGCTTTTAACTTTTACACCTTGCCGTGTTCTATTAGTGTGTAAGCGTGAAATATTGCATCCAAAATTTGCAGCATTACAGAAATAATTTTATGAGTGAAAAGGAAATATTAGAGTCACTAAACAATGAGCATAGCCGCTCCAGAGGCTTTGCCCAGTTGATGGAACTCTACCAAAGGATGCTGTATTGGCACATTCGTCGCTTGGTGGTCACCCACGAGGATGCCCAAGATGTGTTGCAGGAAACTTTCATCAACGCCTATCGCCATATAGATAGTTTCAAGGGACGTTCATCGCTCAAAACTTGGCTCTACACCATAGCCACCAACGAAGCGCTCCGTTTGTATCGAAAGGCTAAGATCGACACTCAGTCCTATGATGAGAACAACCGACTGCTGGAGTTGATAAACAGCGACACGAGTATAGACTACAATAGCGTGGAGGCAAAACTGCAAAGAGCCGTGCTCTCGCTGCCCGAGAAACAGAGAATAGTATTCAATCTGCGATATTGGGACGAAATGGAGTATGAGGAGATCGCAAAAATCACGGGACAAAAAGTTGGTACCCTAAAGACCAACTATCATTATGCCAATGAAAAGGTAAAACAATATATGCTCAACCACTCCTAAAAAAGGTTTGGCGATGAGAGCAAATAATAAATAGAACGAGTTTAATAATTTTAAGTTAAAAGATAATAATATGAAAGAGTTTGATCTAAATAATCTCTCGCGGGAAATGCCCTACAGCGTGCCAGATAATTTTTTCGAGACTTTCCCATCGAATACTCTCGAACGCATAAATGCACTGCCTACCCATGGTGTGCATACAATGCCTCCACGTAGGCTTAAACGCCTAGTTGCGGGAGTGATGAGTGCTGCGGCAGTGGTTATAGTGGCTCTGGGACTTAGTGGCGTGCTTGGCTCTTCGAGCGAATTGTCTTTAGAGGATCAGTTTTTGATTGTGGACAATAGCGAGCTTAATAATTTTATCAATGGTCTAAGTGATGAGCAACTCGAGCAACTGAGTTCGGGTGCCGAGGAAGTGGATTTTTATAACTACTACTACTAGTGGTGTGGTCTTAGAGTTTGTCACCCAAATAAAACTTAATTTAAGAAATGAAAAATACGATTTATTCACTAATCATCCTTGCGAATGTTGTTTTGATGAGCACCTCTTGTGGTAATCAAAAGAAGCAAGACGCCGAAATTGCCAAGCAAGAAGAGATGTTTAAAAAAGATTTTCGCGGCATCCTGCAAGAACATGCCAAAATCAAATTGGATATTATGCGCAAACGCCTAGGATTGAACGACAGAGATTTTGAGCGTTTTGAGGCTCTCTACAAAGAATACAGCGTAGAACTACTAAAGCTCCATAAAAATCCAGGTAAGATTCGTCGTCGCGATATGACCCAAGAGCAGATCAAAGAGAACATATTTAAGGCAAACGACCGCATGCGTGAGGCGATAGATCTTCGAGAGACCTATTTCTATAAGTTCAATGAGTTTATGACCCCCGGGCAGATAGATAGGATGTATCAACTCGAAAAAGCTATCGACGATCAGCAGCGTGTCGCCATTCGCGGTCGTTTGGAGCGCATGGGTGATGATAAGGGAGAAGGAACACGGGAAAATAGACACTCAATGGATGTCAATACAGAGCGCAATACAGAGCGCAATCCAGAGCGCAATGCTAAGAGAGATAGCGTGCAGTAAGAACTAAGTGCGAGTTTAATAATCAAGCAAAAGGGAGGATTTTTAATTAAAAATCCTCCCTTTTTTATTTATTGCGTGTTAGCGTTGGCGTTTGAGTAATTCATCTGCGTAGAGTTTTAGTTTTTCGTACCCTGTGGTTTCACCCTGTGCTCGGGTGAGATTTTCCATTGCTTTTGCAAAATAATCTTCTACGGTTTTTTGTGCCTGCTCTCTCACACCCATTAGGTCATATATATCGCGTACGGTTTGCAAATCTCTTGATTTTTCGAGAACTGTCTTTTGCTCTGCACTAGCATTTTGGTAGGCAGTGAGGTACAAAAAGGTTTTCTTGCCCACAGCTATATCCCCGCCTATGCTTTTACCAAAACTGCTCTGATCGCCGTAGGTATCCAGCAAATCATCTTGGATTTGGAAGGCGAGCCCAATGTTGATACCAAAATCATATAGGGCTTGACACTGCTCTTTGCTTGCACCCCCAATATATGCTCCTATCTCGAGCGATGCCGCCATCAAAACCGCTGTCTTTAGGTGTATCATTTTTAGATATTGGTCAAGGCTAACAGCGCTTTGGTTTTCAAAATCCATGTCGTACTGCTGTCCTTGGCACACCTCCATCGAGGCTTTATTGAAAATTTCAAGCACACGAGGTAACTTTTCGCCACTCACCCCCTCGCCCAGTAGGCGATAGGCAAGAATCAGCATAGCATCGCCCGAGAGAATGGCTGTGTTGGCAGACCATTTTATGTGAACAGTCTCTCTGCCACGACGCAGTGCTGCTCCGTCCATAATATCATCGTGTAGCAGTGTGAAATTGTGGAAAACCTCCAAAGCTATAGCCGCGCTATAAATTTCTTCGCCTGCTTCGCGATACAAGTTGTGAGCGAGAATAGCCAAACAAGGTCGCATCCTTTTGCCTCCATCTTCTAGTATGTAACGTATTGGTTGATAGAGGTTAGAGGGTTGCTCGGGGAGCTGAATGTTTGAGATGTAGTCCTCTAGGTGTTTGTGTATTTGTGGCATGGTCAGTGAAATTTCTTAACAATTATTTCACAAAATTACGCAATAAATTTGTAATTAATGAAAATAGTAGTAATTTTGGATAATATTAATATTCGAACAAACACTATAAATTTTAAGTTTAAAGTATGAAACAGTTAGTTGTAGGCATTGATATTGGAGGTACAAACTCTGTGTATGGACTTGTTGATCGTGATGGTAATATGTATGGCGAGGGAGTTCTCTCGACCCGACAGTATCCCGATTTCGATCAGTATCTTGAAGAATTGTATCTTGGAATTCAAGCACTTTTAAAACAAGTCGAAGTAGAATGTGAGTTGATAGGTATCGGTATCGGTGCTCCTAACGCTAACTACTATAACGGCACTATTGAAAACGCTGCAAACCTTGTGTGGCAGGGAGTAGTTCCTTTTGTTGAACAAATGAAACGTTATTTCCCAAACATCCCAGTGATTATCACCAACGATGCAAACGCTGCAGCAATAGGCGAGGGTGTCTATGGTGCGGCTCGAGGTATGAAAGATTTTATCGTGGTGACCTTGGGTACAGGCCTAGGATCGGGCTTTGTGTCGAACGGTAAATTGGTCTATGGCCACGATTCATTTGCGGGCGAATTGGGCCACGTGATTGTGAATCGCACTGGTCGTCAGTGTGGTTGTGGTCGCAAGGGTTGCTTGGAGACTTATGTCTCAGCTACGGGTATCAAGCGTACAGCTTTCAAATTGCTTGCCGATCAACTCGAGGACTCGGAATTCCGTAATATTACATTTAATAGCCTAACAGCCGAAATGATTACCATGGCAGCTCTAAATGGAGATGCTCTTGCGATTGCAGCCTATGAGTATACTGGTCAAATGTTGGGTCAAGCCTTGGCAGATGCGGTGACTATCACCTCTCCCGAGGCTATTATTCTATTTGGAGGTTTGGCAAAGGCTGGCAAATACATCTTTGAACCAACGCGCCGTGCGATGGAAGCGAGCATGCTAGTGAACTTCCGCAATAAGGTGAAACTTCTCCCTTCGGGAATCGATGGTAAGAATGCAGCTGTACTTGGGGCTTCGGCTCTTGTGTGGCAGGAGATGGAGCAATAATACTTCCTCCTTACTTACTATTAAATAATTCAAGGCGAAAATCCCATGTCGTGGGGTTTTCGCCTTGCTTTTTGTGTGGAATGAGCTGTATAGTGGGGGGGGGCATGCTAATCTGATGCTCGCGCGCGTAAAACATAAATTAAATAGAGAGCGTAAACTTCCCTTGCGCCCAAAGGCTTTATTCTTCAAAGAGATGCAATTCATCTGCGTCTTTCCCATTTCCCTTAGCATGCAAGCATTGTTAAACCGATCATCTGCGTTTGTCAGTTTGTATTAGGATTCATAACGCTGGGTGCGTGTCGCTGGCATATAAAATCCCCTCCAACCACAAAAGGGTCGGAGGGGATGTTGAATATAATATCGATAAACTGTTTTTATTACCCTTCGAGGATTTGGCGTGCTTTTTCAAGAATAGTCACATCATCAAAAGTAACAATACCACCATCAGGCCCTGGCTCCATGTGGATGCCCTGAGGGAAGCCCTCGCCAGATTTGTAGTGAGTGCCACCAAAATAGTTGCGAACGGTGTCTTGCTCGATACCTAGTTCTTCGGCAATACGGCCCATTGAGCCATCGGGTAGAGCGTCTTTGATGCGACGTAGCTCGTTGAATGTGATAGTGTTCATACGCGTTTAAAGTTGTTATAGGGTTAGTACTAAAGTAGATCTTTTTATTTAATAAGATTCTTTACTTCAAAGATAATTAAAAAAATGTCACTATCAAAAAAAAAGCATCATTTTTTTTGGAAAATGATGCTTTTTTTTAAGGTGTTTGTTTGTTAAGATAGTTTGCGCATGATAGGGATTTTGCGCAATAGCCCGATTATGGTAGAGGTGATAATAAACGAGCATACAAATACAATGAAAATTGAAATCAGAGGAGATATATCTCGTAGATAATCTATCAATAGCTCGTAGACTACGTGCACCACTACAAAGTGAGCCAAGAATATCCCGTAGCTCCACTCAGAGATTCGAGCAATGATATTGCGAGGCTTGAAGTTAATCTTTTGAATTAGAACAAAGAATGGCACTGTCATTAGCATCACATTGAAGCTGGTGTAAGCCCAAGGTATCTCGAGCATGTTGAAGTTATCGGGGAAATTATTGCGTACCCAATGGAAACCCTCGAAAGTGAAAGCGTAGCCCACCGCATATGCAAGAGCGCAAAGAGCCAAAGTCTTTTTCATTGACCACTGTATTGGGTACTTGCGGAAATAGTGTCCCAAAAGAGCATAGCCCAAGAAGCCCGATACATACTGGAAGGTGTCAAAAGTGTTCCACGAGCAATCGCCATAAATACCATAAGTGCCATAGTTACCCATGTATCCAAGAGAAGGGAGTACTATTTCGATATACTGCAAGAAGGTTGTGAAAAGCCAAATACCTAGCAGTATATGTAGTTCTTTTTTGGTTGCCTGCGCCACCCAGCTCGAAATAACAGGGATGATCAGGTATAGTCCTATCATCATGTAGATGTACCAGTAGGGTACGGTCGAGTAGTTGAAGCTAAAGAGCCATATCCACAGATTGTTGAGCGTTGCTCCAATTGTGTGATTGTCAGCACTCACACTAGGATTCATCACAGGATCCATGCCCTGAGTAAAGACGTAGAACAAAATGGGTGAGAGGATGCTCCAAAACGCAAAAGGGATAAGGATACGTTTTAGTCGTTTGTTGTAAAACTCCCCCAGGCGCAGATTGGTTGGGATCAAAAGCGCACCAGAGATCATAATAAACAGAGGCACTGCAGGGCGATAGAAAGAGCCCCAGATGGCGCCAGCCTGAAAGTCCACAGGGTCGCCACTGGCGACAAACGGATCGACACTGTGCGCCAAGACCACCATAAGGCAGGCAAGCACTCGCACATAGTCAATCCACACAAGATTGTGTTTTTGAGATAATGTTTTTGACATAATTAATTTAGGTTTGGTTAAAATTCCTACAAAGATAACAAAAAAAACTGATCGCCAAATTAAACAATAAGACATGTGTTGTTTGGAAAGCAAAACAAAAATATATAACTTTGTCTTTTAAAATTTTCGATCAAAATAAACTAAAATATTCATAAGAAAATGGGAACAAAAAGAGAAATCCTTGATCAGATGACTCCTAAGATGGAGAAATCGTTGGCTCACTTCCAAGAGATCCTTAGCAATGTTAAGGCTGGCAAGGCGAGTGTAAACGTGCTAAATGGAGTGATGGTCGAGTCTTACGGCGCGATGATGCCTGTGAACCAAGTAGCTAGTGTTACTGTGCCTGATGCTAAAACAATCATGATCCAACCTTGGGATAAAGGTTTGATGGGCGTAATCGAGAAGGCTATCATCAATTCAAATCTAGGAATGACTCCTTCGAACAATGGTGAGATGATTCGTCTGAATGTTCCACCTCTGACCGAGGAGCGTCGTCGTGAGTTGATGAAGCAAATCAAAGCTGATGCTGAGGCTACTCGTGTAACTATGCGTGGTTACCGCCGCGACACTATCGATGCCATTAAAAAGGCTGTCAAGAGCGAGGGTCTGCCTGAAGATGTTGCAAAAGACGGTGAGGATGAGGCACAGAAAATCATGGATAAGTTCAGCAAGAACATAGACGAGATGCTTTCTGTAAAAGAAAAAGAAATTATGACTGTGTAGTTTCTAGTTCTGCTAGTTCATAAATACATAAATCGGGCGAACACCTTTTAACAAGTGTTCGCCCGATTTATTTTTTTGTGCTTTCTGTTTTGCTATCGAGAGTGTTATCCTCTGAAAATCTCTCTAGTGAGTAGAACTCCCCCTGAGAATGCGCCAACCAATGGTCACACTGTACATGGTGGTGTAGTGGTTGGTGTTCGAGAGAATGGGGGTAAGGGAATGGGTGTAGCTCGCCTGAAGGTCTAATCCAAACTTAAAGGTATAGCCCACTCCCCCTGTAATGTTAAGTAGAGTCGAGGTTGCATCCTCGAGTGGTGAGCGAGAATAGTGGACGGGTGGTGATGTGAGAGAACGAAAATTACTATGCGAATTCATCAATAAATCAAGTCCTGCCATAGAGAAAACTCTAAAACCTCTCACTAGGTTCCATTTTGTTCCAAATGCAAATTGCATGTAGTCAAGATTGTTATCAATACGAGTTGTAGGCTGGGACGTAGGCATAATATCTCGACTGCCTTGTTCGGAGTAGCCCACAGAGAGCTCGAAAGCAAATCTATCAGTGAGATACAGATCAGTGTATCCGCCAAAGGTAAAACCAATGCGAGTGTCACCACGAGAGTTGGTGTAGTCGGCAATATTCACCCCCGAGCGTAGTCCAAATCCAACTTTAGGTTTGAATTGCGCAAGAGAGTGGGGGATACTCAACACGAGCAGGAGGCTTAGTATATTGGTTTTTTTCATTTTCTTTTTTTCGGGAATTTATATTCACTCTAGAAATTAGGGTGATACAAATGTAATAAGTTATACTTAAAACAGCAAAATTCATTCCAAAAAAAGAGGTATCTCAACACTTTGAAGTGTGTGAAATACCTCTTTTTTTATTGTTTTTGATCTCTGCTTTAGTTGCAAGAGATCAATTAATTTTGCTATTATCTTGCGATTTTGTTAAGCCAGTTTTTCATAGCAAGCATTGTTCCCATTGATGCAAGACACACAACAGTAAACATAGTCCAAGTAATCCAGATAGGAAGCGTTTCGTAGGTTAGTGCACCGATGAATAGCAGCTGGTTACCAACACCAGAGGCTGTCAACCAACCACCCTGCATAAGGCCTTGGTATTTTGGAGGTGCCACTTTCGATACGAACGAAATACCCATCGGAGAGATGAATAGCTCAGAAATCGTAAGAATAAAGTAGGTGATAATAAGCAACCATGGCGATAGCAATACGCTTGATACTCCCTCAGAAACAACAGTTGAGTAAAGAGGTAGGTCAGCAAGGTAAGATACAACGGCTAGTAGTGCAAATGCGATTGCTGCAATAAGCAAACCGATAGCAATTTTAGCAGACGTCGAAGGTTCCATATTACGTTTGTTAAGCATACCGAATATTGCAATCATAATCGGAGTTAGAGCGATAACAAAGAATGGGTTGAACGACTGGAATAGCTCTGGAGCGATTTCGTTTCCAAATAGAGTCAGATCGGTGTAGTCACGTGCAAATAGGTTAAGCGATACGCCATTTTGGTGGAACGCAAACCAGAAGAAGATAACCACAACAAATACAGCTCCTAGTGCAAGCATACGTTGTTTAACTTCAGCAGCAGCCATTTCGATGTGCTTAGGATCATTTTCAGCGGCAGCAGCTTTTTCAGCAGCAGCTTTTGCTGGATCTGGGAATGATTTAACGTGCGAAAGGTAGATGATAAGAGATACGATGTTAGCTACAATAGACACACCGAAAGCCCAGTGGTATCCTTGGTTGAATATGTCTAGGTACTCTTGAGCGAATGCGCTGTGTGACATTTCTGGAGCCATAGAAGCAGCGAATCCGTTGAACGCCTCACGAGCTGTATCAGCGATCGAACCATCAAGTAGACCATGACACATAGCTGGAAGTTGTGATTCATAGACAAATCCGTGAGATTCAACCCACCAGTCTCTCATAAACAACGCTGCAAGAGGTGCAACAACTGCTCCTAGGTTAATGAACATATAGAATAGTGCGAATCCTCTATCTCGGCTTCCGGCATACTTTTTGTTGTCATACATCTGACCAACAAGTGCCTGTAGGTTACCCTTAAATAGACCACTACCAAATGCGATAATGAATAGTCCCACACATACAAACACGATACCAGCCACATCGGTTGGTCCTCCTGTTTTGGTTGCCATAGGCCATGCTAGGAATATGTGACCAAATATCTTTAGGAGAATACCCCAAAGGATAGTGCCTTTGTAGTTTTGTGTTTTGTCGGCAATAAGTCCACCAATAAAAGCGGTTGCGTAAATTAGAAAATAGAATGTCGCGTAGATAATTCCGGCGTCAGTTCCCGAGAGTCCAAACTTAGACTGAAGGAAGAAGACCAGAATAGTCATCATGGTGTAGAAGCCGAAGCGTTCTCCCATGTTCGACAACGAGGCGGAGATGAGTCCTTTTGGTTGATTCAACATAGTTTTATTGTTTTTTGGTTAATAATTTTCTCATTTTACTGCATACTTGCGTTCACAAAAACACAATTACGGCAAATATAGAAAAAAGTTTTCGTTTTTCCAAATTTGCCGCAATACAATCTACGACTTTCACGTTGCCATCTCTTGCAGATAGCGTAGCTTTAACGTAGTTTGTTGGAGATTATTTGTAGGAATTCCTCACGAGTTTTAAACTCCTTCATAAAGATGCCCGTAAATGCAGATGTGGTGGTTGTAGAGTTCTGTTTTTGAACGCCGCGCATCTGCATGCACATGTGTCCTGCTTCTATAACAACTGCCACTCCAAGAGGATTAAGAGCCTCTTGAATAGCATCACGTATCTGAACCGTAAGACGCTCTTGCACCTGAAGGCGGCGAGCGAAACACTCGACAACGCGAGGAATCTTCGATAGTCCCGTGATATAACCATTGGGTATGTAAGCCACGTGTGCCTTTCCATAGAAAGGGAGCATGTGGTGCTCGCAAAGCGAATATAGGTCGATATCCTTTACGACGACCATTTGTTTGTATTCCTCCTTAAATCGAGCGGAATTTAGAATCTCGATAGGGTCTTGCTCGTAGCCGCTCAGTAAAAAACGCATAGCGCGTGCCACTCGTTCGGGTGTTTTTTCAAGTCCCTCTCTTTGTGGGTCCTCGCCTAGCTCTGCGAGTATTTGTGAGTATAGTCCTTCTAATTTGTCCATGATAATTGTTAATTGGGGAGTTCTTCTTTGGGGAGTTGCATGTTAACTTTCTGGTACTGGTAGCCTCGGCGGTGTAATTCTAGTGCCACTCCTATCTTGAAAAACACCTTGGTTGTGGAGGCGAAAATGTAGAAAGCATCTGTGGTGCCATCCTCCACGTTCTCGCGGCGCAGTTGGCTTTGTGCAGTTTGGGCAAGCGAGCGCAGGAGCTCCTCGAACTTTTTGTTCTCGGGCGAATCGAGTGTCAATCCCAATACTTCTTCCACTATGTATTCATCCATCTCATCGAAACCACGCACATCGCGAAGGGCGGTGTAGAGCTCCGTGTTGTGGTATTTCTGCCAGTCGGTGTCCCAAATCGAGGCAACTGCCACCCCAAAGTAAGCCGCCCATGCGATGGCAACAGCGGGGTAGTCGTTTAGGTTGGGCACGGCATCTGCCATGTACTCGGGAGCGAATTTATCCCAAATCTCGTTGGTGTCATCACTCTCGAGTAGCTCGCCTTCTAGCATTTGCGCCTGGGTGCATCTCTCTAGGAGTGTTTGAGTGAGCCTCTGCTCGTACTGCTGGAGGTATTCTTTTGATAACATATATATATAGGTATAGCGTTTTTTGTTAAGCAGAGCGTTCTTTGATATGCACCCTGCGCTAGGCTTTGGAGCTGAAAAAAGTATTTTTGCAACCGCTCTGCAGCCACAAAGGTAATAAGATTTTGCGGTGGAGTAAAAAAGTTTGAAAATTTTGTTATTTTTTCTGTTATTTAATTCACAACTATAAAAAAAAATTTATATCTTTGTGGCATAATTCGTGAGTGAATCGAAAAGTAAATTAACATAAACCTAATCAATTAAAACAAACAAAACCATGTCAATCAATCTTGAGCAGTATGGTATCGTGGGCGTAAAAGAGATCGTTCACAACCCCAGCTACCAACAACTATTCGTAGACGAAACTAACCCAGCTCTAACGGGTTATGAAAAAGGTGTTGAAACCAACACTGGCGCAGTATCAGTTATGACTGGTATCTTCACTGGTCGTTCTCCTAAAGACAAGTACACTGTACTTGACGCTACAACTAAAGAGCACTTCTGGTTCAAAGACGAGAAGAACCCTCTTTCTCCTAACTTCCCAATGACTCCTGAGAACTTCGATATCCTTGAGGGTCTTGCAGTTAACCAACTATCTAACAAAGATAAACTTTACGTTGTTGACGCTTATTGCGGTACTAACGAAGATACTCGTATGAAAGTTCGCTTCATCATGGAAGTGGCTTGGCAGGCGCACTTCGTAACAAACATGTTTATCCGTCCTTCTCACTTCGAACTAGCTAACTTTGGTACTCCTGACTTCGTTGTAATGAACGCAGCTAAGTGTACTAACCCTAACTGGAAAGAAATGGGCTTGAACTCTGAGAACTTCGTAGCATTCAACCTAACTAAGAAACTTCAAGTAATTGGTGGTACTTGGTATGGTGGTGAGATGAAAAAAGGTATGTTCGGTGTGATGAACTATCTTCTTCCATTGAAAGGCATTGCTTCTATGCACTGTTCTGCTAACGTTGGTACTGAGGGTGACGTTGCTCTATTCTTCGGTCTTTCGGGTACTGGTAAGACAACTCTTTCGGCTGACCCTAAGCGTTTCTTGATCGGTGACGATGAGCACGGTTGGGACAACAATGGTGTATTCAACTACGAGGGTGGTTGCTACGCTAAGACTATCGGTCTTTCTGAGCCTAACGAACCAGACATCTGGCGTGCTATCCAGCGTAACGCTCTTTTGGAGAACGTTACTGTTTTGGAAGATGGTACTCCTGACTATGCTGACGGTTCGGTTACTGAGAACACTCGTGTTTCTTACCCAATCCGCCACATCAGCAAGATCGTTGCTCCTTCTCGTGCAGGTCACGCTAAGAAGATCATCTATCTTTCTGCTGACGCATTTGGTGTATTGCCTCCAGTTTCTATCCTTGATGAGAAATCAGCACAATACCACTTCCTTTGCGGTTACACTTCGAAACTTGCAGGAACTGAGCGTGGTATCACTGAGCCAACTCCATCATTCTCTCCAGCATTCGGTGAGGCTTTCCTAACTGTTCACCCAACTATCTACGCTAAAGTACTTGCTGACAAAATGAACGAGCACGGTGCAACTGCATACCTAGTTAACACTGGTTGGAACGGTACTGGCAAGCGTATTTCTATCAAAGATACTCGCGCGATCATCGACGCTATCCTTGATGGTTCTATCGATACTGCTGAGACTGTAAACATCCCAGTTCTTAACCTAGTTGCTCCTAAGTCACTTCCAGGTGTATCTGATATCCTAGATCCACGTAACACTTACTCTAACGTGAGCGAGTGGGAAGAGAAAGCAAAATCTCTAGCTGCTAAGTACATCAAGAACTTCGAGCAGTACCTACCTGAGGGTGCAGGCCTATTGGCTTCTGGTCCACAGTTGTAGTAAACTTCCCATAAGCGAGCTTTTCTTTAAGCAAACTTTAGGGTATAAATTCAAGAGCGATTCCTCATATTTGAGGAGTCGCTCTTTTTTTATTGTAGCGTCCCTCTTTTTTTTGAGATTATCAAGCAGAGCAGTGAGATCGAGTGTTCATAATAAAATAAGATTAAAAATGCTTACCTTTGTTAATTAGCACTCTGGATAACCAAAGAGATACACACGTACTACACAATGACATCTATAGAGAAAGAAAAAGCGATTATAAGCCGAATGGTAGCAATCTACTGCAAGGGAAATGAGAAGAATCAGCACCTATGCGATTCTTGTGCTGAGCTTATTTATTATGCTCACACTCGTTTGGAGCATTGTCCGTGGGGTGAGCAAAAGCCTAGTTGTAGACGTTGCACTAAACACTGCTATAAACCCAAAATGAAAGCGAAAGTTCAACAAGTCATGCGCTTCTCTGGTCCTCGGATGTTGTTGTATGCTCCCTCGTTTGCATTTTATCACCTTTGGCGAGAGGTGAAATGACGCGAAACTACTAAATAGTATAAAACAGATGAACAATACACACTCTCAAGATTATCATATCCAAGAGTCAGCAAGTCGCAGAACGCAAATCATTGCATATTGCATGGTGACAATACTAAGTCTGCTCGTGGTGTCTATTCAGATTCCCTTTCTCAGTGTGGATCCCAATCCTTCAGCAGGAACTGGTGGGTTTTTAATTTTTGTAGTGGGATTTTGTGTGTCGCCTCTTGGGATTGCGGCATTGATTATCAGCTTGGTGATGGCGTCCATCGATCAGATTGCCCCGCGTCGTCATTTACGGTTCAAGGTGTTGCTGTTTTCATTGTTTATAGCGACATTCTTGCCGCTTCTTATCACTGTTTTGTTTGCCCATAAAGTCTATCTTCGTGATATAGTCGAATTGTTTATACTTTCCTGTGTGATACCATTATCGGTGTCTTTGATTGCTGTGTGCCTTGTACTCAAGGTGCGAGCTGATGCTGGACTGGAAGAGAGCTAGAAATATTTTTCATATATTTGTACTATTATGACACTCAAACCAAAACGATCTAAATTCTACCTCACGCTTGGAACAGCCCTCGGGGTGTTTATGAGTCTTATATCCTCGCTATTGCTCTTGGAGGATTCTGCTAATATAGGGAGTTTTTTATTGATAATACTTGGCTCTATTGCTATCTATCCTCTGATTCCTCTGGCGTGTATATATCTTGTGATGGTTTTGTACAATCGCAATCAACGCCATGTGCTAGTGCAGCTGGGGTGGTCTGTACTCTCGATGATAATTGCTTGTGCTCTACCAATTATTACAATCTTACTACAAGAGGGGCTAGCTCCACGGGATGTGTTTAAGTTTCAAGAGTTTCCATATTTTCTTAGCTGTATTGCAATGTTCACTCTGACAATTTGGCTTCTTGTGGCGTTTATTTGGCTGTGGATCACTCGAAGTATCGCAAAAAATCAATAACTTTGTATCTTTATGGAAAAACAAGTTAATATGTACGAGATAAAGTCTGATGATAAACAATCTAAGTTTAGATATTTCCTAGAATTATCCTACTCAGGACAGGGATTTAACGGGTGGCAACGACAGCTCAATGCCCCTTCTGTGCAACAGAGCATAGAGGATGCCTTGAGTATTCTATTACGCAAGCCGACCACCATTGTGGGCTGTGGGCGCACAGATACGGGAGTTCATGCTTCGTTTTATGTTGCCCATTTTGAGTGCATTCAACAGATTGAGGATGTAGATAAATTTGTCTACCGCCTAAATCGTATTTTGCCCCATCAGATCGCAATCTCAAGGATGTATGCCACCAACATGCACGCTCGCTTCGACGCCACGATGCGTGAATATCAATACTTTATCCAACTCACCAAAAGCCCCTTCAATCGTGAAGGAACTTGGCAGTTTATCAAAAGTCTTGATATTAATGCTATCAGAGAGGCTGCCCAGTGTTTGCTAAAGCACGAAGATTTCACATCGTTCGCAAAGCTACACTCAGATAATAAGACTAATATTTGTCATATCACTCACGTGCAACTACAAGAAATTGCAAAAGATCGACTGATGTTCGAGATACGTGCAGATCGTTTCCTGCGTGGAATGATTAGAGGGATAGTCGGCACGCTTGTGGATGTTGGACTTGGAAAGATTAGCCCGCAGCATTTCGATGAAATTATCCAAGCCAAAGACCGCTCGCAGGCCTCGGCGCAAGCACCCCCTCAAGGACTATTTCTCTCGGATGTGAGTTACCCTGGGGTGGAATGCTTATAAATTTAGAATCAATACAAACCATAAACTTATATAACACCTGAAGTAAAAAAACTCTAGAAACTTTATGAAAAGATCACTCCTCTCTCTTTCTCTGCTTGCGCTGCTTTCGTGCGCCAAAGTGGAGCAAACTCCAAAGTATGTATTCTATTTTATTGGCGATGGTATGGGGCTAGCGCATGTTAATCTCACCGAGGCAGCTATTAGTGCTAAAGCAGGGAAGATAGGTTTTTCGCCTCTCTCGTTCTCTAGTTTTCCCCACCAAGCGCTTGTGACCACTTATTCCTCAGATAATCTAATCACCGATTCAGCAGCTGCAGGCACAGCACTTGCCACGGGCGAGAAGACCTCAAATGGAACTATTGGCATGAATGCAGATCATACAGCAAACCTTACCTCTGTTGCCACCAAAGCCAAGGGCGAGGGTTATAGTGTGGGTATTCTTTCGACGGTGAGCCTTGATCATGCCACTCCAGCAGCATTCTATGCCCACGAGCCTCGACGAAGTATGTACTCAGAGATCGCTCAATGGTTGCCAAAATCGGGTTTTGATCTGTTCGTTGGAGCAGGACTAAAGGATATTACTGCGAACTTCTATGATAGTATCTCAAGCGCAGCCAATTACACGATAGTTCGTGGAGGGAGCGATAAACTCCAAGGCGATAGAGTAGTATGGATACAGGATAGCTCGGCTGATGTAAATAAAATTCCCCTTGCCATAGACTATAAAACAGGCGATATGACCCTTGAGACCATGGTAAGTGAGAGTATTAATTTCTTAGAGGCTAAATCCGATAAGGGTTTCTTTATGATGATAGAGAGCGGCCAAATTGATTGGGCTTCTCACGATAATGATGCTGCCTCGATAGTCCATGAAACTCAAAATCTATCACAAGCAGTAGAACAAGCCCTTGAATTTTACAATAAATACCCCGAGCAAACTCTTATTATAGTGACTGCCGACCACGAAACTGGTGGCTTGACTCTAGGGCGAAATAATGGCGGTTCGCAACTAACTAAACTATTCGATCAGGGCGGTTCGCTATCAAAAGTGGGTAAGGACAGTGTGATGAGTATAAATAAAGCAGCTAGTGCAGGTTTCACCTCGGGCAATCATACTGCTGTTGCAGTACCTCTGTATGCCATAGGGGTAGGAGCAGAGAAATTTAACGGACGTATTGATAATATTGATATCCCCAAGACTATCGAAAAACTATTGCACCTAAATATGTAGCGAAAAGTAACATGTCTTAATTGTTACAAGAAATCTATTGACAAAGAAAGGGAGTGTTCCATCATGGAACACTCCCTTTCTTTGTCTGTGAAGTTAACTCTACTTAAAGCAGGATTTAGTTTGCGTTTTCGTATTTTGCGATTCGCTTGGAGATAAAGACGTGTAATAGTGTCCAAACCACAACATCAATAGCCGCAACATAGAGTATGTTGATATAAAGTGAAAGAGCGATGTTTAGTACCACGAAGAAGAACTGAATCCCGATAATGGGAAGAAGCGATCGACGCGGAGTGAAGCCCATCCTCATAAACTTGTGGTGGATGTGGTTCTTGTCTGGCATAAATAGCGGCTGGTTCTTGCGAGCGCGCAACAAAACAACCCTTACAACATCTAGACAAGGCACAAAGAGCATCGTATAAGCAAGTACATGGTAGATGTTAGAGCTGATTATGGGATTATCGTATGAACTGATATTCCAGAGCTTGATTGCCATTACACTAAGCAAGAAGCCCACAACAAGTGCTCCTCCGTCTCCCATAAATATGCGCGCATTGGTGCGTTGGCGTATACCAAAGACGTTATGATACCAAAAAGGTAGAAGTGCCCCAACAGCCACATAACACACGATCGAGTTTGTGATGTCATCGTTGAGCCAAAATAGAGTGCCATACACGCCAAATGCCATGATAGAGAGCATAGAGGCAAGACCATTGATACCGTCAATTAGGTTAATTGCGTTGGTGATAAACACCATTAGTATTATGGAAATAGGGATAGATATAAGCCAGTTGAGTTCGATGGTTTGATTGACGGTGTAGAAATACTCAAGGTAAGTGCCAGTGATAACTACGAGACCTGCAGTGAATATTTGTGCAAAGAATTTATTGCGATACTTAACAGTCATTATATCGTCATAGATGCCAACAAAATACAGAATCATCAGCCCAGCAAACTCCATCGCTAGCACATCGTTAAATCCGAAGTTCTTGAAGGATGTCTCTGGAAATAGTTTAATTGTAACAATGCACAGTAGGGTAGAAATCAAGATTGCTGGCATGAAACTAATACCTCCTAGTCGGCTTGCTGCCTCCGAATGTACCTTTCGTGGGTCGATAGGGTCGAGAATGCCTTTTTTTAGACAAAGTAGAACAATTTTTGGAAGACAAAAACGAACTATCGTCCCGCTAAAAACTGCCGCGGCAAAAATGATTAAAAAAAGTATTGCACTATTCATAAAATTTTTATTTTGTTATTACCTCGTTGCACTCACACTCGCTACAACAAAATGATTAGTCGCAAAGATAGTGAATTGTTTATTAAGTTACAAAGTTAAATTATTCTGTTATTAAAAATTAGTTTCCAATGTCGCTAAGAAATTTAATCCTTACCAAACGTATCTCCTCGGATGTGTAGTCGCCTCCAAGTTCGCTCTCAGCCTCCTGCAGAGAGTCATTTTCCGATTCATGAAAGTATTCCAGTATATCCTCGACCTTATCCTCGTCCATGACATCATAGATATAGTAATCAAGGTTGAGTTTAGTACCCGCACCCACGATTGACTCCATCTCATCAAGCAACTCATCTATACTCAAACCCTTGGCGTTGGCAACATCCTCCAGATTCATTTCACGGTCAATGCTGCGAATGATAAACACCTTGTTAAGGCTTTTGTTGGCAACACTCTTCACGACCATATCTTCGGGGCGCTCGATGTCATTCTCTTTGACATACTTATCGATGACTTCGATGAATTTCTTACCAAATTTCTGAGCCTTGCCTGATCCAACACCTGTGATTTTCTGCATATCTGCCAGAGTGATAGGGTATTGAATAGCCATATCCTCGAGTGATTGGTCTTGGAAAATCACATACGGCGGCAGGTTCATAGTGCGCGATATCTTAGCGCGTAGGTCTTTGAGCATGGCAAATAGCTGCGGATCAACCACGGCGCTTGCGTTGCGATGAGAACCGCTATCCTCTGAGCTCTCCTCTTGGTACTTGCGGTCAAGAGTGATGGTTGTCATCTTAGGATGCTCTATGTACTCACGTCCGCTGTCACTTAGGTGTAACACTCCATAATTCTCTATATCTTTGCTCAAAAGCCCTTTGAGCAAAGCACCTCGAATCACTGCACTCCAAAATAGAGCGCCCTGTCCGGTGCCCGAGCCAAATTGAGGGTGAGTGTCGTGTTTGTAGGATTTTACTATGGTTGTGTTTTTGCCCATAAGAATATCCACAATGTAGTCGGCCTTGAAGTTGGCACTCAGGCTGTCAATTAGTTTGAGTACGGTTTGTGTCTCACGGCTAGCCTCAACCTCGGGAGCTGGATCCATACAGTTGTCACAGCTGCCACAGTTTTCTTGGGTGTACTCCTCGCCAAAATAGTGCATCAGAGTCTTGCGGCGACAGGTAGTGCTTTGGGCATAAGACACGGTCTCCTCCAATAGGAGCTTGCCTATCTCTTGCTCGGCAACAGGTTTACCTTGCATAAATTTCTCTAGCTTGTGGATGTCTTTCACCGAATAAAACGCCATACAGTGTCCAACACCTCCATCGCGACCCGAACGGCCAGTCTCTTGGTAGTAACCCTCGAGTGATTTGGGTATATCATAATGGATAACGTAGCGAACATCGGGCTTGTCTATACCCATACCAAAGGCTATGGTAGCTACAATGACTTGCACCTTCTCCATCAAGAACATATCTTGATTGGCAGAGCGTGTTGCGGCATCAATTCCTGCGTGGTAGGGCAGAGCCTTGATGTCGTTTACTTTGAGTATCTCGGCAAGCTCCTCGACTTTCTTTCTCGAGAGGCAATATATGATGCCCGACTCGCCGGGTCTGTCCTTGATGAAGCGAATGATCTCGCGCGTGACATCAATTTTAGGACGCACCTGATAGTAGAGGTTAGGGCGATTGAACGAAGATTTGAATACTTGTGCATCGTTCATTCCAAGGTTTTTTTGAATATCCAGCTGCACTTTGGGCGTAGCCGTTGCCGTTAGGGCAATCAAAGGAGCGTCGCCAATGGCTGAAATAATAGGTCGTATACGGCGGTATTCGGGTCGGAAATCATGCCCCCACTCCGAGATACAGTGTGCCTCGTCAATGGCAAAGAAAGACACTGTCACTTTTCGCAACAATTCTACGTTTTCCTCCTTGGTCAGCGATTCGGGAGCAAAATACAACAACTTAGTTTTTCCGTTAATAACGTCATCTCTCACTCTCTGGGTTGCACTTTTAGAGAGCGAACTATTGATAAAGTGTGCAATTCCTTCGTCCATAGAAAATGCACGCATAGCGTCCACTTGGTTTTTCATCAGGGCAATAAGTGGTGAGATGATCACTGCTACCCCCTCCATGATCATAGCAGGGAGTTGGTAGCACAGTGACTTGCCGCCACCTGTGGGCATTAAGACAAAGGTGTCTTTTCTGTTTAGAAGGTTCTCGATTACTGCCTGTTGGTTGCCACGGAAGCGATTGAATCCAAAGATTCTCTCGAGTGCGTCGTGGAGCTCTTGTGAGCTGAATTGCTTAAAAGTCGATGACATTGTTGCGGGGCACTGTCTTAGAGTGCGAAAAATTAGTGGTTGGATTTTAATCTATAAGCCTGTATTTTATATGGTTATAAAACGGGGGTTTCTTCGTATTTGTATATTGATTTTGTCTGTGTTCTCATTTATTTCCTCTAAAATTCACAATAAAGGTAGTATTTATTTGTTAAATAAACTAACTTTGCCAAAACTTTTTTACGTTTTTTTTATAACAATACTAAACACGATACAATCAAATAAATGAATAATAAAGAAATAGTCGCTTTCGCCAAAGATGTACTCTTTCAAGAGTATCAGGCGCTTAGATCGCTCGATGCTTTTGTGGACGAACAGTTCGCACAAATAGTGAGGATGATTTTCGATGCTCAGTCGCGTTTGATCATCACGGGCATAGGCAAGAGCGCGATTATTGCTCAAAAGATAGTAGCAACACTCAACTCGACGGGCACTCCATCGATTTTCATGCATGCAGCCGATGCCATTCACGGTGATTTGGGTTTGATACAACCCAAGGATATAGTGATGTGCATCTCTAAGAGTGGTAATTCGCCCGAAATTAAGGTTCTCATACCTTTTATAAAAAGTATGGGTAATGTGGTTGTGGGTATGGTAGGAAATTTGGATTCGTCCTTGGCACTGGGCGCAGATTATGTGATTAATACCACTGTGGACAACGAGGCCTGTCCTAACAACCTAGCACCCACTACCAGCACCACAGCACAACTAGTAATGGGCGATGCCCTAGCTATGGCATTGCTAAAGCTCAGGGGCTTTACCTCATCAGACTTCGCGCGTTTTCACCCCGGGGGGGCGTTGGGTAAAAAACTTTATACTAGAGTTGCCGATTTGATGCAGAGCGATAATCCTCCTGCGGTTGAGTGGGATGATAATCTAGAGAAAATTATAATCGAGATCTCAAGCAAACGCCTAGGTGCAACGGCTGTGTTGCGAGATGGGGAGCTCATAGGGGTGATTACCGATGGCGATCTAAGACGCATGCTCCAAAGCGGCAAAGATGCCACTAGTGTTGTTGCACAAGATATAATGTCGGCAAATCCCAAAAGGGTTTCCCCTGAGCAAATGGCAGTGGAGGCTCATGGGGTGATGGAGAGCAATAAAATAACTCAACTTTTAGTTGTAGAAGAGGGCCGATATGTGGGGATTATCCATATCCACGACCTCTTGCGTGAGGGAGTAGTATAGATAGAGCATTTTGTGCTTATAGAATTTTTAAGTATTTAAGAAATATGAAACTTTGGACAAAAGATCTTGTAAAGAGATACAAATCGCGAACCGTAGTAAATGAGGTTTCCATCGAGGTGAACCAAGGAGAAATTGTGGGTTTGTTGGGACCTAATGGTGCTGGCAAGACTACCACTTTCTATATGACAGTGGGGTTGATTAAACCCAACGAAGGGAAGATTTTCTTGGACGACCAAGACATAACCAAAGATCCTGTGTTTCGTCGTGCACAAAAAGGAGTGGGTTATTTGGCGCAAGAGGCATCGGTGTTCCGCAAACTATCGGTCGAGGACAATATCCGCGCTGTGTTGCAGATGACCAAATATTCTAGGGCCTACCAAAAGGATAGACTCGAGTACTTGATTGAGAATTTCTCGCTTCAAAAAGTACGTAAATCCATGGGACAGCAGCTCTCGGGTGGCGAGCGTAGGCGTACGGAAATTGCGCGTGCGGTGGCCATTAATCCAAAGTTTATTCTGTTGGATGAACCTTTTGCAGGGGTAGACCCTATTGCGGTGGGCGAGATTCAATCTATTGTCGCCTCGCTCAAAGAACTGAACATCGGGGTGATTATCACCGATCACAACGTCCATGAGACACTAAATATCACCGACCGCACCTATATCCTGGTGGAGGGTAAGGTTATTCGTACGGGTTCGGCCGAGGAGCTAGCCTCGGATGAGTTTGTACGCAGGGTGTATCTAGGGCCTGATTTTGAATTGCGCAAAACTTCCGCCAAACCAACTGTTGCGGAAAAAGCACGACAAGAGAGCGAAGGAGAGTTATAATTATCTCAAGAGCTTAATCTAGTTAGAAAAATAAATCACGCTCCCCTCGGGCGATACGTTCCAAACGAGAGAGTATCTGCTGGTACTGAGCACTGTTTTTAAGGGCTGTGAGTTCATCTTCAATGAGCTTGCGGCCTTTTTCTTTAACAGTTTCACTGCCATAGTCTTCGAGGTATTCGGCAAAGCTCAAAATAGCATTAGGTGAGCAAAAACGCTTGATAAAACCCTTGGTCGAGAACTCCATAAAATGTTCTCCCGTGCGTCCCTTTCGATAGCATGCCGTGCAGAACGAGGGTATGCGTTCGCCTTGAATAAGACGCTCGATCACCTCGCTCAGGGAGCGATTGTCGTTAATGGTAAACTGGCTAGAGTTGCCATCGTCAGAGGCGGAATAGCTGCCAATATCTAGCTTTGTCCCTCCATCAATTTGGGTGACACCATTTGCGATCGCCTTCTCGCGTATATCCTCGCTCTCGCGAGCCGTTAGAATCAAGCCAGTGTAAGGGACGGCGAGTCGCAGAACTGCTATCATATAGAGAAAATCCTCGTCTGTCAATGGCATTTCGCAGTGGTCGGCTCCAAGAGTTTGGGTGATGCGTGGAAACGAAATAGTGTGTGGCCCCACTCCAAAACACGCCTCGAGGTGCGAGGTGTGGCGCACTAGTGCCATGACCTCAAATTTCCAATCTCCCAATCCAAAGAGCGCCCCCAGCCCCACGTCGTCTATCCCTGCACTCATCGCCCTATCGAAAGCAGTCAAGCGCCACGCATAGTCGGATTTGCGCCCATATGGATGGTATTTATTATAGACCTCGGGATGGTAACTCTCTTGGAATACCTGATATGTGCCTATGCCCGCTTCTTTGACCGTGGCGAAGCCATCTTCGCTCAACGGAGCTGCATTTATATTCACGCGTCGAATCTCGCCATTGCCTTTTTTGACTCCATAACATTCCTTGACGCTGCGGGCAATAAACTCAGCATCGTAGCGCGAGTGTTCGCCGTAGACTAGTATCAAGCGCTTGTGTCCCACATCCTCGAGTGCCTCGACCTCAGATATTAGCTCTGTGGGGCTTAGGGTTTTGCGAGTGATAAGACTGTTGTCCGCCTTGAAAGAGCAATAAGTGCAGCCGTTGCTACACTCGTTGCCTATGTACAAAGGAGCGAAAAGTACGATACGATTGCCATAGATCTGTTTTTTCAGCTCACGGGCAGCGGTAATAACTTTTTCTCGTTGTTGGGTCGTGGCATTAAGCAATGTGGCGACCTGCGCAAGCGAAAGTCGTTTTTTGCTCATGGAAATATCGATGATTTCGTCTATCTCACTCTCGCTCGATGAAACTCTCAATAGATTCTCGATTTCGGCAGTGTCGATAAAAGGTACACCCACTTTATCTTCAATGGAATATTTCTCGGGTGTGAAAATCATAATATATCTATCAATCTAAAAAATTAAAATGCCTCTGCCAAGCTCTGTTCAATATCACCGATGATATCATCAATGTGCTCAATGCCCAGCGATATACGAAGTAGTGTTGGGGTTACACCCGCGCGTAACTGTTCTTCGACTTTAAGCTGGCTGTGGGTGGTGGTCGCAGGGTGGATAATCAGCGTGCGACAGTCACCAACATTTGCAACATGAGTGATAAGTTTTAGTGAGTCCACAAACTTTGCAGTGCTCTGCAAATCACCCTCTAGTTCGACTGACAACACACATCCAAAACCGTTTTGAAGGTATTTCTGAGCATTATCATGATTTGGATCACTCTGAATGCCAGGGTAGAGCACACGGCGAACTTTAGGGTTACCCTCCAGCCACTGAGCCAGCGCCATGGCATTTTGCGCCTCACGCTCCGCGCGTAGCGCCAAGGTTTCCAGTCCGATTATCATCTCACGTGAATTGAAAGGAGACTGACAAGCTCCCAAATCACGCATACCCTCGGCTCGTGCTCTCACAATAAAAGCTAGGTTGCCGAAGTTTTCAGTATAACGAATACCATGATACGCTTCGCTAGGTTCGGTTAGCATAGGGAATTTGCCCGATGCTGCCCAATCGAAACGACCCCCATCGATAATTACACCACCCATAGAGGTGCCGTGTCCGCCTATCCATTTGGTTGAGGACTCCACAACGATGTGTGCTCCTAGCTCCAATGGGCGACACAGGTAACCACCACATCCGAAAGTGTTATCAACGATAAGTGGAATGCCAAATTCTTCGCATAGAGCCGATAGGCCTTCAAAATCAGGAATCGAAAATGATGGATTGCCTATACTCTCAACATAGATTGCTTTGGTGCGCTCATCGATCAACTCTCGCATATGTTCGGCTGTATCACCCTGAGCAAATCGACACTCGATGCCAAACTGGCGGAAGGTGTGTTTGAATTGGTTGAACGAGCCGCCATAAAGGAAAGGTGAGCTGATAAAGTTGTCGCCTTGCCCCATGATGGTGGTGAAGGTCAACAGTTGGGCTGCGTGTCCCGAACTGCAGGCCAGTGCAGCTACACCCCCTTCGATGGCTGCCATGCGCTGCTCGAAAACAGTGGTCGTAGGGTTGGAAAGGCGGGTGTAGATGTCGCCTGTGGTTTTCAGGGTAAATAGATCTATGGCGTGTTGAGTGCTGCGAAACTCATAGGCGTTGGTTTGGTGGAGAGGTACAGCGCTCGAAAGACTTTTTTCTGTGTTATCACCTCCAGCGTGTACTGCGAGGGTGTTGAAGTGAAATTTCATTGGTTAAAAAATTAAATTGGTAAACTTTTGCTTATCTTTGCAGCACAAAAATAACGAAATTTTTCAAAAATACTACTACAATAGCATAATATGGCACTTCAATGCGGAATTGTTGGTCTTCCCAACGTAGGTAAATCGACACTTTTTAACTCACTCTCTAGCGCAAAAGCGCAGGCAGCAAACTTTCCTTTCTGTACAATCGAACCCAATGTGGGGGTAATCACAGTCCCCGATGAGCGACTAATCAAGCTAGCCTCTATCGACAACCCTAAAAAAATCGTCCCAACAACCATAGAAATCGTGGATATTGCGGGCCTAGTGAAGGGTGCATCTAAAGGCGAAGGCTTGGGGAATAAATTCCTTGGGAATATTCGTGAAACTAATGCTATTATCCACGTGTTGCGTTGTTTTGAGAACGACAACATCACCCATGTGGACGGAGGGGTAGACCCCGTGAGAGATAAAGAGATCATAGATACTGAACTTCAACTGAAAGACCTTGAAACTGTTGAGGGACGAATTTCTAAAAATAAAAAACAAGCAGCCGCAGGCGACAAAACTGCACAAAAAATGATGGAGGTGCTCTCTCGTTTGAATGATGCGCTATTGCAGGGGCTTTCGGCTCGTACTGTTGAGTTTGATAATGCCGAGCAGCAGGCTCTGTGCGATGAAATGTGTCTTTTGACCTCAAAACCTATCCTTTATGTTTGTAACGTAGACGAGGGGAGTGCTGTGGATGGCAATGAGCATACAGCTGCTGTTGCTAAGGCTATTGAGGGTGAGAATGCAGGAATGTTGATTATAGCGGCGGCGATCGAGGAGGATATCGCACAATTGGAGAGCTTCGAGGAGCGCCAAGAGTTTTTGAGCGACCTAGGGCTTGAGGAGAGTGGAGTGGCTCGTTTGATTAAAGCAGCTTATTCACTACTGGAGCTAGAAACTTATTTCACCACTGGCGAAAAAGAAACTCACGCTTGGACCTATAAAAAAGGCTCGAAAGCGCCTCAGGCCGCAGGAGTGATCCACACCGACTTTGAGCGTGGGTTTATTCGTGCAGAAGTGATTAAATATGAGGACTATGTTTCTTATGGCTCGGAGGCGGCTATTCGCGAGGCTGGCAAACTGGCAGTTGAGGGTAAAGAATATGTGGTGCAGGACGGAGATATTATGCACTTCCGCTTTAATGTCTAATGTTTAGAGCTAGTGTGGTCGTTTTTTTGTAAATGACTAATTTTGTTCGTACCTTTGTAAAATAATTCAGTACTCACCGAGCATGTCAGCGAAATCTCAATATAAATCCGTGGAAATCAAAAACCGCAGAGCCAGTTTTGACTATGAAATAAGCGAAACTTGGGTTAGTGGTATTGTACTCACTGGTACGGAGATCAAATCGCTTCGCTTGGGCAAGGCATCCCTTGTGGATTGCTATTGCTATCTGCACGATGGCGAATTGTTTGTCAAGGGGATGAACATTGCTGAATATCACTGGGGAACCTATAATAATCACGCTCCAAAGCGTGACCGTAAACTACTACTTCAAAAGAAAGAACTACGCCGCATCGCTCGTTCGCTCCAAGACAAAGGAGCCACGATGGTGGGGCTAAAAGTTTTTATTAATGATCGCGGGCTCGCAAAGCTCGTGGTGGGCCTTGGTCGTGGTCGTAAGAGCTACGACAAACGCGAACATCTCAAAGAGAAAGATAGCAAACGTGATATGGAACGTGCAATGCGTCACTAGTTTGCGCCCCGTAATCCAAAGGGGCGAGCGTTGAAAATTCTTACAATTTACTACAATCTAAGAAAAACCTAAAGCAATGTATAAGAGTGTAATTCGACCGTTGTTATTCAAATTTCAACCCGAAACCATACACAATATAGTCATCGGAGGGCTTCGCACAATGAAGTATATTCCCGGGGCAAAATCGCTCACTAGAGCAATGTACAATTATAGCAATGAGAAACTCGAACGAGAGGTTTTCGGTCTGACCTTCCCCAATCCTATTGGACTGGCGGCAGGGCTTGACAAAAATGCTGAGTGCTACGAAATGTTCGGTGCGATGGGTTTTGGCTTTGTCGAGATAGGAACAGTCACTCCCAAGGCGCAAAGCGGGAACCCCAAGCCTCGCTGTTTTAGAGTGCCCGAAGATGGAGCCTTGATTAATCGCATGGGCTTTAATAATAATGGCGTTGAGGCTGCAGTGAAAAACCTGCGTCGTCGTAATCCAAAATTGATAATTGGCGGAAACATAGGCAAAAATACCGCTACTCCAAACGAAGATGCAGCAGCGGATTATCTGAAATTGTTTAGATCTATGTATGATTATGTAGATTATTTTGTAGTGAATATCAGTTGCCCAAATATTGCTAATCTGACAAAACTACAAAGCAAGGAAGGGACTATCGAGTTGCTAAGAGGACTCAAAGAGTTTCGCAAGGGTCAGAGCGACTATCGTCCTATTCTAATTAAAATCTCACCCGATTTGGGCGATGAGCAAGTGGATGTGATGATAGATGTGGTCAAGGAGTGTAAGATAGATGGAATTGTGGCTACCAATACAACGACCTCTCGTGAGGGTTTGTCGGTGAGTAGTGAGAGAGTTCAGCAAATCGGAAATGGAGGAATGAGTGGTAGCCCGCTAACTGAGCGTTCGCGAGATATGGTGCGCTACATACACGAGAAAACCCAAGGTAAACTACCCATTATTGGTGTGGGCGGAGTGATGACCCCTGAGGATGCCCAAGCGATGCTGGATGCTGGCGCTTCATTGGTTCAGATATATTCGGGTTTTATTTATGGAGGCCCAGGTATGCCTAAGAAAATTAATCGCCATATCGTGAAGAACCTTTCTTCAAAAGAGTAAAAACAGAATGGTCACAGCGCAAATAGTTACAATAGGAGACGAACTGCTCATAGGGCAAGTGGTCGATACTAATTCTGCCTTTATTGGGCAGCAATTCTCGCATATAGGGCTGCCTGTGGTGCGTAGGGTAGCTGTGGGCGATAGAGCGGATGATATATTACGCACGCTGGATTGCGCACTGAACGAATCGCAGGTGGTGATAGTAACAGGAGGACTGGGGCCAACCAAAGATGATATAACAAAACACACCCTAGCTAAACTTTTTGGGGTGGAATTGGTCAGAGACGAAGAAACTTTTGAGCACGTGAGAGCGATGCTCGAGATCAGGGGTATTGAATTCAATGAATCTAACCAATCTCAAGCGGATGTGCCTCGTGGTTGTAGGGTTCTAAAAAATGATAATGGATCGGCTCCTGCTATGGTGATGGAGCGAGGGGGACATATCTTGGTGTCTATGCCAGGGGTGCCCTTTGAGATGAAACACCTGCTTGTGGATAGGGTGATACCTATGATTCAAGAAAAATTCTCGCTGCGCAGTGTGGTTCATCGCACAGTGATGACTTTCGGGCTACCCGAGAGTATACTTAGCGAGAAAATAGAACCTTGGGAGATGGCGCTACCTAGCTGGGTGAGCCTAGCTTACCTCCCTAATGCTTCGGCAATACGTTTGCGCCTTTCGGCGTATGATATAGAGAGAGAGATGGCAGAGCTTGAGTTTGAAAATCAATTTGAGGAGCTATCCCGCATTATTGGCGATGCTTATTTGGGCGATGAGCCTTGTAGTGTGGAGTCGAAATTAGCGGAACTCTTGATTCAAACTGGAGCTACTCTTTCATTGGCAGAGAGTTGTTCGGGAGGGACGATGTCAAAGAAGATCGTTTCGATGGCAGGTTCGTCTGAATATTTTAGAGGAGGAGTTGTGGCTTACTCCAATGAACTAAAGCGAGATGCGCTGGGGGTTGATTGGGATGTGTTGATGGACAAAGGTGCAGTGAGCTGCGAAGTCGCAGAGGCTATGGCTCGCGGGGTTCAAAGGCTAACGGGTAGCGATTATGCTCTTTCGACAACTGGTGTTGCGGGTCCCGATGGTGGGAGCGAAGATAAGCCTGTTGGAACTGTTTGGATCACACTTGCAACACCTAGTGGAGTAGTGAGCCAACGAATGAGGTTTGGAGCTCTGCGTGAGCAGAATATGGAAAAAGCGGCAGTGACAGCTCTAAATATGTTGCGCTGTTATTTGCTTGGAGTGCCTACCGCACAAAAGAGTATATATTTGTAAGCATTGCTTATATATTTTATTCTTTGCTGAGAGTGTTTGGAGAGTCGATTTTAGGATGTTTCGTTGGTGTTTTGATAGAAAACCACACAACATATTCATAAATCTTTCGTACTTATTTAAAGGTACTGGCTTGATTTATGTACTTTTTTGATTACGCATTATTTTTTAGATAGCATGAGAAAATCGTTTTTAAACATTATCCTACTTACTTGCATAGCGGTTGTTGGAATTAGTTGTCACAAATCAGAGGTGATTGTGAACATTGAACAAGAACAACCAGATGAGAGAGTGTGGTCTTTGAACTACTTTGATACTGAGTCCCCTGATGATTTAGCACTCTATGTGTCGGGTGATGATATAATGGAGTTACAGGTGGCAAAATCCTTTTTGCAGGATCTTAATTATAATCTTGTTGTGGGCGATATTCTAACGATGTGGCCTTCTTTTGAACAAAAGCCAGAGTATATGCGTATACAGAAAATCGAGAATCATGAAGGTAAATCCTATTTTTATGGTTCAAAACTTCATATTTCGCAGGTGCTCACAGATGTAGATTATGTTTTTAATACCCAGCCTTGGTGCGATGATCCCAGCCACACCCGAGGTGACTCTTCCACGAGGGTGCTCCATCCAGTGGTGTTGCATGTTTCGCCCCAGTGTCTAAAGATAAATGGGCAGCCCGTCGATGCTGTACAATCTATCCAGTACGATGATATCGCGGTTCCACATGGAGACGTTGTTGTGCTTGATTTGACACAGATTGCTAAGACTAAAAGCTCAATTTCGGATATAGAAATTGTTTTCCATGGTAACGAGACCTTTAAGTGTAATTCCACCGAGAACACGAATGGTAATAATGTAGGAGTTGATGTTAATTGGAGTTTTAATCCCTATACTAACGTTCGTTTGGATGTAATGCAGAGAGAGCTTAATAACTTTGAGATTCTATTTGATGGGGAGTTTACAATTGAATCAAATCTTAATATAGTCAATACGTTGTGTTCGTGTAATTGTGAAAAATCGAATATTAGCCTTACGCAAACCCAAACCTATCAAGCCATATTTATGGTGGGCGATATACCTGTAGCTATAGATGTTTCGGGAGATGTAATGGCAGATGTTGCCATTGCTATGGATCAGGGAGTGGATCTGAATGTACCCGTCAAATTTATGGGATCATTCTCTACAGGAATGCACTTCGAGACCGGACGAGGATGGAACTCTATTAGAGAATCTGAACATCAAAATGAACACCCCAACGATTTGCAAGATGCGAATATTACTACGTCAGTAGATCTTAAAGCCAAAACAAAAATTGCTATAAATCTCATAACAACAGTAGGTGGTTCGGCAAGATTTGAGGCCATCTTGGGTCCTACGCTTAACCTAGGAGTATCTACAACTGAACATATTGGTGGAGGTCTCGAGTTTGATGCTTACGGATCTACTGTTTTTGATGTTTGTATTTCGACTGATCTCACAACAAAATCGTGGAACCTATCGCCATGGAAAACAAGCTATGTGCTATACACGGAAAACCTCTTTACGGATCGTTGGACTTTTCAACAGTAGTCGAGGCTTATTTTCGATAGATGATATATAAAACGAGTGGTTCTCATCCAAATTTGGATGAGAACCACTCGTTTTTCTTTAGTGATAAAGTGTCGTTTATTCGACCTCCCAGGTATTGCCAGAGTTTAGCAGGTCGTCCATATTTAGGTTCTTCGAGTGCATTTTGATCTCTAGGAGTTGGTCTCTGACTTGATCGTCGTAGGTATGGTCTTTTACATCGCGAATAATACCTAGTGCAATAGGCATCTCGGGCGCTTTCATGTTCACTAGCATCATGTGAATCGCAGGATTAGGCTCCCCTGCATTGTGTACCAAAATATCATTCTTGGTGATACCATTCTCGCCAATTTTAACTACCTTGAGTTTTAGGCCTTCCAAGATCAATCCCTTGTCCATGTCCTTGCCAAAAATCATTGGCTGGAGATGGCGTAGCACTATGGTATTTTCCGCACGAAGATCGCGGCTCGCAAAACTCTTGTACCAATCATTGTTAAAGATCACACAGTTCTGAAGAATCTCCGTAACCGAAGCACCATCGTGGCGCGATGACGCTATCAAACATTCCTGAGTGAGTTTAACATCCATGTCAATGCTACGAGCAAAGAAAGTACCTCTTGCTCCCAATACCAATTCACCCGCCAAGAAGGGGTGTTCTATGGTGCCATAAGGAGAGGTTTTTGTCACTGTGCCTATGGGCGAAGTGGGAGAGTACTGCCCCTTGGTCAGTCCATAGATTTGGTTGTTAAAGAGCATGATATTCAAATCCACATTGCGTCTGATGGCATGGATAAAGTGGTTACCTCCGATTGCAAGTGAATCGCCATCACCCGTTACCATCCACACAGAAAGTGTGGGGTTGGCAACTTTGACACCTGTGGCGATGGCTGCTGCGCGACCGTGTATGCCATGAAAACCGTAGGTGTTAACATAGTAAGGGAAACGGCTCGAACAGCCAATGCCGCTAATAAACGCAAAGCGATGTTGTGAGTAATTAAGGGTTTGGGCAATCTCGGGAAGAGCTTTTAGAGTGGAACTCAAAATCGCGTGGTCGCCACAGCCAGGGCACCATTTAACCTCTTGGTCGCTCTTGAAGTCCACTGATGTATAGTTTATCATTGTTTTAGTCTGATTTGGTAGGTAATAATGATGTTATTTCAAGTTAGTGAAAACCTCGTGAAGTTCGTCCACGGTGAAAGGCAATCCCTCGACCTTGTTATATTGTTGGAATTCAAATTTTTGGAAGTTTTGCTTCAGATAGCCTGCCATTTGCCCCATGTTCAATTCGCAGACAATGATTTTCTTGAAACCCTCCAATATCGCCTCTATACCCTTAGGTAGTGGGTTGATAAAGTTTAGGTGAAGGTGAGAAATGGAAGTTCCCTCTTCGCGCATTTGATCTACACACGAGCGAAGGTGACCAAAAGTACCTCCCCAGCCTATCACTAGCACATCGCCAGTACTATCTCCATGAACCTCAGCCGAGGGGATAAACTCTGCAACGCGAGCAACTTTTTCGGCGCGAATGTTCACCATCTTTTGGTGGTTGGCTGGGTCGTGTGAGGGTGAACCCTTCAGGAAGTCTTTTTCAAGCCCCCCAATGCGGTGCTCACACCCTGCCGTACCAGGGAGTGCCCATGAGCGAGCCAAACGCTCACTATCACGCTTGTAGGGAATGTATCCTCCCTCGGGTTTTTCATGTATGAGCGGCGGATTGATGCGAGGATAGGCAGCCATCGAGGGAATAAGCCACGGTTCCGAACCGTTGGCAATAAAACCGTCGGTTAGTAATAGCACAGGAGTCATATGTTCCATAGCGATTTTTCCAGCCGTAAAAGCGGCATCAAAACAATCCGAGGGGCTTGATGCACTCATCACCACCATCGGGCACTCCCCATTGCGCCCCCAGAGCGCCTGCAATAGGTCTGCCTGCTCAGTCTTGGTGGGAAGTCCCGTCGAGGGTCCACCTCGTTGAACATTCACTATAACCAGAGGCAGTTCGGTAATTACTGCCAAGCCCATAGCCTCGCTCTTTAGCGAAAGCCCCGGTCCGGAGGTGGTTGTAACTGCAAAATTACCTGCATAGGCAGCTCCAATCGAAGTACAAATACCTGCAATCTCGTCTTCTGCCTGAAGGGTTTTAACTCCCAAATCCTTACGCTTTGCTAGTTCTTCTAGAATAGCAGTTGCGGGGGTAATGGGGTAGGAGCCACAAAATAGCGGACGCCCTGATTTTTCGGCAGCCGCAATAAAACCCCACGCTGTGGCTTGGTTGCCCGAGATTGTGCGATACTTGCCCTTGGTCAAAGTGGCAGGCTTGATATTGTAGGTGTCAGCAAAAATATGTGCATTGCCGGCGTAGTTGTAGCCCGCTTGTAGGGCATCTTTATTCGCTTGAGCAACTTGTGGTTTCTTTGCAAATTTAGTCTCCAAATACTTAAAAGTGTGCTCCAGCGAGCGATTAAATAGATAGAAACAAACCCCCAGAGCCAGCATATTCTTGCACTTTATTGCGCCCTTGGCGTCCAAGCCACTATCGGCTACTGCCTCGCGGGTCATAGTGCTTAGAGGGGCAAAAACTACATTATGATTTTCGAGCGATAGTTCTGCTATGGGGTCATCGCTGGTGAAACCTGCTTTTTGGGTGCTGCGTTCGTTGAAACTATCGCTATCAATGAGGATAGTTGCACTGGGCTTTAGCCATTTAACATTTGCGCGCAGGGCGGCAGGGTTCATCGCCACTAGCATGTCGCAGTAGTCACCAGGGGTAATAATTTTTTTTGAGCCCATGTGAACCTGAAAGCCCGACACTCCCGCTATGGTGCCCTGAGGGGCACGAATCTCCGAAGGAAAATCAGGGAAAGTTGATACGCCATTTCCCATCAATGCCGAAGCATCCGAGAACAGAGTTCCAGTGAGTTGCATGCCATCTCCTGAGTCGCCTGAAAAACGAATCACCACATCATCTCTCTCTTTTATCATCTTGTGTTTTATTAGTTGTTTATAACTTGGGGAGTTTTATAAACCAATCTATTGTCACTGTTTACCTAGCGAAAAAACTGTTTTATTCTCCCACATTAATTTAATTAGGATACATCTCGCAAGAGCTTACCCTTTGGTTTCAAATAACAAATTTATAACTTTTTTTGCGTAAAAAAAATATTATTTCAACATCCAAACTAATTTGGACGTTTAGAATAATAATTGTATCTTTGTTAGAGTATGTTAACTGATTATGTAGTATATGTGGTACTGCTACTGTATTTGATTATGGTGGTGGTGGTGGTGCTTACGCTGTTGAGCGATAGGCGTGACCCTGTGAAATCTGTTGCTTGGATAACAGTAGTGGTATTGTTGCCAGTTGCGGGGTTGCTGTTTTTTGTGCTCTTTGGTCAGAACTATCGCCGCCGTAAGATATTCAACCGCAAGGAAATAAGTGACCTTCGTCATATAGACAACTATTCTAAACGCCAAACGCGCCAGCTGCAAAATATTCAGAGCGAATGCCCAGAGGTGCAGGCGCATATTTCGACTGTACGACTACTGCTGAACAATTCAAAATCTTTGCTCACGCGTGGTAACTCAGCCCAAGTGCTCAATGGTGGTGAGCAGACTTTCTCCTCTATTATTCCTGCTCTGCGAGCTGCCGAAAATTCTATCCATCTTGAATACTATATCTTCGAGCGCGATAATATTGGCAATGAAATAGCCGAAATTCTTATGGAGAAGGCTCGTGAGGGGGTCGAAGTACGTTTTTTGTATGACGATGTGGGGAGTTGGAGTCTCAAGCGAGGTTTTATTAATCGCCTGCGAAAAGCGGGGGTCAAGGCACACTGTTTTATGCCCGTGGTTTTTCCGTGGCTTTCCAGTCGTGTGAACTATCGCAACCACCGCAAAATTATTGTTATTGATGGGAAAATTGGCTATACGGGCGGATTGAATATTGCCGATCGTTATATAGTTGGTAACCGCTTGGGACGTTGGCGCGATACCCATCTACGAATAGAGGGTGGGGCAGTGCGTATGCTCCAAACCACCTTTATGACCGACTGGTTTTTCGCCTCGAAAGAGAATCTGTTTAACCATGCCGAACGCTATTTGATTCATCGAGACGGCTTTGTAGGCGATGTATCTTTACAGATAGCAACCTCGGGTCCCGACTCGGATTGGGCATCCATTATGCAGTGTTTCTTTAGCGAAATATCCAAAGCCAAGGATCATATCTACATATCTACTCCCTATTTGATACCCAACCGCCCTGTATTGGCAGCGCTCAAGGCATCTGCTCTCAGTGGGGTCGATGTGAGGATTATGATGCCAGAGCGCTCAGATTCTAAATTGGTGCATTGGGCCTCACGTAGCTATATCACCGAGCTGTTGGAGGCTAACGTGAAGATTTATCTTTTCCGTACGGGCTTCAATCACAGTAAGACTATTTCGATTGATGGCGATTTTTCGAGCGTGGGATCGGTGAATATGGACGAGCGCAGCTTTGACGACAATTTTGAAATAACCGCCATGATCTATAATCGTGAAATTACATCTCAACTTGAACGTCAATTCATCGCAGATTTGTCCGAGTGTCAGCACCTGCGATTGCATGATTGGGAAAACCGCAAGCACAAAGACACCTTCAAAGAGGGCTTCGCACGACTTTTTAGCCCGCTGTTGTAGGGTTTATTTATGTAGTTCTATGGTTTAGTGCGTGCCGCAGGGGAGTATTAAGGCTGCCCTGATGGGCAAAGCCGTGCTCCCCGTTGGGGTGCGGTACGCACGGCTAAGTATCGTTGTACATAGCAATTCTTTGCTAGTTATCTGCTTTTAATCCAGATTATTTACCTCTAAAACTAGATGACCCTGAAGCATATTTTGATATGAATAGTGTCGATTAATAGAATCCGCCTTACATCGAAATAAACCAAAAAGACAGCACCTTGGATGGATGCTGTCTTTCTTTTAATAAATGGCTATAATTGATACTACTCAATATTCCTAACTTTCTTTTCCCATGCCCAAGCCGAGGCGAGGGTTTCCTCGAGGGTTTGGGTTGCGCTCCAACCTAGTTCAGTGTTGGCATAGGTGGTTTCCGCCCAAATTTTCTCGATATCGCCAGCACGACGGCCAACGATCTTATAGGGTAAATCAACGCCTGTGACCTTGATAAAGGTATTAACCAATTCCAAAACTCCAACGCCACGGCCTGTGCCCACGTTGAAAATCTCGTAGTTAGTCTTTTGCTTCTTACCCACAAGGCGATCTACTGCCGCTACGTGTGCTTTGGCAAGATCCACAACGTGGATATAGTCACGAACAGCCGAACCATCGGGGGTGTCGTAGTCATCGCCAAAGACCGAAAGCTCTTTGCGAAGACCTGCGGCAGTTTGGGTAATAAAAGGCACTAGGTTGGCAGGTACACCTTTGGGAAGTTCGCCAATAAGAGCTGAAGAGTGAGCCCCTACTGGGTTGAAATAACGCAGAGCGATGGTGCCAAACTCAGGGTTTGCATTGGCGGTGTCTTGGATAATATCTTCGGACATCTTTTTCGTATTGCCATAGGGTGATTCAGCATCCTGACGAGGGGTAGCCTCGGTCACGGGTAGCACATCAGGCTGGCCATAGACAGTACACGAAGAGGAGAAAACAAGATTCTTAACCGAAAATTCTTTCATCATCTCCATTACTCCCATCAGCGAGTCAAGGTTATTGCGGTAGTATTCAAGAGGCTTACCAACCGATTCACCCACAGCCTTAAATGCTGCAAAATGGATGATGGCATCTATCTTTTCTTTGCTGAACAGCTCACGCATAGCGGTCATATCGCAGCAATCGATTTGATAGAATGGAAGTTTCACTCCGATGATTTTCTCGACACCCTCGAGAGCTGAAAGCTCAGAGTTTGATAGGTTGTCTGCTACAACTACTTCGTAGCCTGCGTTGATTAGCTCGACAGTGGTGTGCGAGCCAATATATCCTGCTCCTCCTGCAACTAGTACTCTTTTCTTTGACATAGTTTTATGTGTTTTTACTGGGTTTATTTTGCATTAACAAAGATAGGATGATTTTTTTGAAAATCACCCTATCTCGATTACTTTTTTATTACCAATTTTTCGACCGCCTCTCTCTTTTGTTGGCTCTCGAGATGAGTGTAGATTTCGGTAGTAGAAATATCTGCATGCCCGAGCATTTGTTGGATTGCCCTGATTCCTGCCCCTGCTTGTAGTAGGTGACTAGCAAAACTGTGGCGCAGGGTGTGGGGCGATACACTTTTGGCTATCCCTGCATCGGTTGCTGCTTTTTTGATGATATTGAATACCATCACTCTCGAGATTGCTGCGCAACGGTTGTTCAAAAACAGTGCCATCGCACTTTTGCCGCTCTCTCCCAGTTGCTGAGCCCGAGCATCCAAATACAGTCTCACCTGATGCAGGGCTTTCTTGGAAATAGGCACAAGGCGTTCTTTCGAGCCTTTACCCACCACTCGCAGTATTTCCCCGTCAAAGAGCACATCGCCCACAGTGAGGGTTGTAAGTTCGCTCACTCTGAGTCCACTGCCATAGAGCACCTCGAGGATGGCACGATTGCGGTGCCCGAATTTTTGACTCATATCCACCGAGGACATCATTCTTTTTATCTCGTCCACTGATAGCGAATCTGGCAGTTTGCGATTAATGTGGGGTGACTCAATCAGCGCTGTGGGACTTTGCGATATTTGTTCGCACATCATCAGGTGATCAAAAAAACTCTTCAAACTACTGAGCATGCGAGCTTGTGATGACGGGCTACGATCTGCCATCTTCTCTTTGATAAACTCCTGGATATGAGCCTGCGTGATTTGCTCAATGCAGCAGATCTGAGGTTGCTCCGTAGTGATATACTCACACAACAACTCCAAGTCACTCATATAGGCAATCCGAGTATTTTTCGAGAGCCCTCGCTCCAAAAGTAGGTACTCGCGAAAGCTCGCTAGGTGTTTGTCAGCAAACATGTTTCTAGTAGTAAATTATTTAATCACTATAGCCGCTCCGCCGCCCGAAGCAAGTTTTACATCTAGCACAGTGTCAGAATTTACGTCCACTGTCTCGATTGCGTAGTCTGTTGGATTGGTGAGCCAGTCGGCCTTATCACCATCTTTGTAGATTGTGGCTTTTGCAGTTTCTCCTTTGCCAAGGAAGCTGAATGGTATTTTCACCGTGCGAGCCTCCTCGTTGTTGCTTGCGCCCACATACCATACATCACCCGTGCGGCGAGCAGTAATCAAATATTCACCAACCACAGCATCCAAGACTTGACTCTCGTCAAAATCAGGATTTAAGCTTTCAACAAAACTAAATGCAGGGTGATTTTCATACGATTCAATTCTATCCGAAGCCATCACCCAAGGCGAGTAGATAGTAATCATCAGCGAAAGTTGATGGGCTAGAGTAGAGTGAACGCGATATTTGTGGAGATTTTCGGTGAGTGAATTCCATGCCTTTCGCTGCCCCTTAGTACCTTCATAGAGAATATCAAAAACCCCTGGAGTGTAGTCGGTTGGACCTGAAAGTCCGCGAGTGAATGGGATAATAACTGTGTGTGAGGGTGGGTTACCATCGCTCCACGCCTCCCATTCCATACCACGCACTCCCTCACGAGTCATCAAGTTTGGATAGGTGCGCTCCAAGCCACTAGCTTTGATTGGCTCGTGCATATTCAGAGCAATACCATATTCGCCTGCCTTTTGTGCAATACGCTCAAAGTGTTCAACCATTGGTTGAGAGTGGTGGTGCTGGTCGATAGAGACCATACCTGCGTGGCCAGTTTTAATATCTGTAATACCTAGCTCGCGACATAGCTTGAAAGCCGAGTCCATCATGCTCTCATAGCGAGTGACATCTGCTCCCGTTTCGTGGTGCATAATCAGGCGAACGCCTTTTTCTTTTGCATAGGCAGCAACTTCGCGTAGGTTATAGTTCTGTGCAGGAGTCACATAATCAAAATCATTGCGAGTGCCCCACGTGTTCCAACCCGTGTTCCATCCCTCGACAACTACGCCACCAATGTTGTGGGCGGCTGCAAAATCAATATAACGTTTTGCGCTCGCTGTGGTAGCCCCTTGGCGAGGCCCCTCCTTCCACTCCTTAGTCCCAAGGTGGAAATCCCACCACACCCCTATGTAGGTCATAGGTTTGAAATTCTCCGTATCCTTGATTCTTGATTCGGGCGATAGGTTTAGGGCCGTATTGGCCATCAAAATATCACCAGCTTTTGGAGCGATGTTAATGGTGCGCCAGGGGCTTGTGAAAGGCGTTTTTACAACAGCTTTATTACCATTGCGTAGAGGTGTTAGCTCAACTTTGAAAAGTCCATCGCCTTGGTTTTTAAGTGTCATATCGGGGAAGTCGATCACTGCCGCTTCGCCAAAGGCTAGGTGAAGGCTGTTAGCTGTGCGCATAATTGATGGGGTAGCCATCCAACTCACACTATCCAGCGGGGTGTGCATAAAAGTTTTCTCGTAGGTGTTGAAATCTGCATAACTCCACCACACCTCGGGCTTTCCCTTGATTTGAATCTCGGTGAGCTCATCATTGACAATCACACTATCGCCTGCTCCCTCAATAGTGTAGCGCAGAGCTGCAGCATCATCGAAGGCTCTAAACTCAACGCCAAGTTTGCGACCAGTTGCACTGTGGAGCAGTTCGAGAGTAAGCGAATTATGCTTGTCTAGGATTTGTTTATTCTGACCCCAAGGCATACTCCACTGCTTGTCCACTGAGGTGTGCTTGCTAGCTGTGATCTCAAAGCCAGAACTCAGGCTATCGCCATCAAGCACCAACCCCAGGCGAGATTTGCCAATGATAGTGTCCGCGCCAAAGAGTACATTATACTCTAGCGCCCCTTGTTGGTCGAGAGCAAGGTTTATAGATAATTCTCCATTGTGAGAGCTCACTTGGAGGTTAGAATTTTTTTGGCAGCTCGTAAAAAAAAGGGCAGAGCAAAGAAATAGGCTTAGTCTTTTCATTAATTTAGTTTATATTGTGTATGATTCGTCTTTTTTATAACAACCTACAATAAAGAGGTTTTTGCAGCTTGAGCTTGCGTGGCGTATGGCTGTGTCGAAATTCTCGGGGCTATCAAATTCTACATCCACATGGAAAAGATAGCTGAAAGGATCGCTTGGTATGGGGTAGCTCTGTAGCTTTGTGAGATTCAGCTGGCAGAGTTCAAAACATTTCAAAACGCTCAGTAGCGAACCCTTCTGGTGGGATAGCTCGAAGTAGAGTGATGCTTTGTTGATACTCATATTTGGTAACACTCTATCTGCACGCTCGAGAACCAAGAATCGAGTAAAATTATTTTTCACCGTGTTGATATTCTCCGCCAAGATATTCAATCCATAGAGTTCGGCTGCTTTTTTAGATGCAATAGCCGCAGTGTGTGTCCAGTTGTTGTCGGCTATGTCTTTTGCCGAGAGGGCGGTGTCGAGCGAGTCGATAATATTATAACGTTCGCGACCTTGTTTTTCCAAAAACTCTAAGGTTTGCAGGATGGCCATAGGGTGCGAGCGCACCTCAGTGATGTCCTCTAGTGTTACCCCTGGGAGTGCCATGAAGTTTTGGATGATAGGGATATGAATCTCGCCCGTGATGCGCATCGAACTGTTTTGCAGAAGGCGGTAGTTTGGCAGGATAGAGCCACCGATGGAATTTTCGATTGCCATCACCCCACAATCCACCTCGAGCGATTCAACCTTTGCCACTAGTTCTGAGAAAGTGTTACAGGGGACAATCTCAATATCTTCGTTATAGTATTGCTCGGCTGCCTCTTGGTGGAAAGAACCCAAATAACCCTGGATAGCCACACGACGCTTGCGAGTGGGGATTTGGGAGATGTCTGTGCTCGATAGTATGCTCTCTAGGGTCATAGTGTTAGCTTTCTTAGTTTTTGGATAAAGTATCAAAGAGCAAAGGTAATAAATTTTCTATCATTTTTTTTATATATTTGTGCTTTCCAAATGCTAATGTCAAGATGATAAAATACTCACCCTGCAAAATTAACCTCTCTCTTAATATCCTTGCTCGTCGCGAGGATGGCTACCATGATCTTCAGACTGTTTTCTATCCCATTCATGGACGAAGTGATGTTTTGGAGATGAACCCCTCCGCGCAAGACTCATTTACCTGTTCAGGGTTGATAGTCGATTGCTCCCCTGGGGATAATTTGTGTGTGAGAGCCGTAGAGCTCTTGCGTCAAAATGGCTATGATGTTCCCTCTGTGCATATTCACTTGCACAAACAAACCCCCTTTGGAGCTGGTCTGGGTGGTGGGTCGGCAAATGCAACCACGGTTTTGAAACTTGCCAACGAAATGTTTGCTTTATCAATCAGTAATGAGACGCTAGAGAGCCTTGCTGCTAGACTTGGCAGCGATACAGCATATTTTGTGGGAGAAGGGGCACAGGTTGCTAGTGGGCGAGGCGAGATTCTAAAGCCTATTGATTTGAACCTTGAGGGTTACTACATATATATAGTGATGCCGCCCATTCATGTTTCCACGCGTGATGCCTTTGCGGGGATAAGCCCAAGGGAACGAGAAGCCCTAGATAATATATCAGTCGAAAATATCTCGCAGTGGAAAAATACTCTTGAAAATGATTTCGAGGCGACACTCTTCCCCAAATATCCACTTTTGCAGCAAATAAAAACTGCATTCTACGATGCTGGGGCTATCTATGCCTCCCTCAGCGGTAGTGGCGCAGCACTCTATGGTATTTTCAGTGAAAAACCCTCCGTGCTACCGACCGTTATCTCGGAGCATCTTTGGCATGTGGAGCAGGCGTAAAAAAAGCAGCTTTGAGATTATCAAAACTGCTTTAAGAATGTGACTCCTGCGGGATTCGAACCCACGACCGACAGATTAGAAATCTGTTGCTCTATCCAGCTGAGCTAAGGAGCCGAGCCCGCAAATCTCGGCCAATAAATCGGCCTAATTGCGGTGCAAAGATAGTGAAATTTTTAAGAACTCCAAAAATTTATTACATTTGCATAATTATTTAAACCGAGACTATCATGAGATTTGCAGACGTTATAGGAGAGTCAAACCTAAAGGCCGAATTGGTTGAGAACCTAAATCGACACAGAGTTAGCCATGGGCAGCTTTTTGTGGGAGAACAAGGCTCTTCTGCCTATCCCTTGTCTTTGGCGTATGCGAGCTATCTCTTGTGCTCGAACCCCAAAGATGGTGATTCGTGCGGTGAGTGTGCGAATTGTTATAAGATGGATCGTTTGGAGCACCCCGATCTGCATTTGGTGTTCCCAGTGAACGATGCAAAAAGCGGCTCATCCGACAAACCAACCTCAGATAAGTACATAGAGCAGTGGCGTGAGATGACCCTTGAGCGTGAGGGTTATATCAGTATCGAGGAGTGGTATCAACGACTTGCAATTGAAAATAAGCAAGGAATTATCCGTCGTGAGGAGGCGAGCGAAATTATACGCAAACTATCACTCAAATCTTTTGAGGGTGGCTACAAAATTGTGATTATATATACACCCGAGGCTATGGGTGAGCAGGCGGCAAACTCCCTACTAAAACTCCTAGAGGAACCTCCCGCGAAGACCCTGTTTTTGATGGTCTCTAGTAGCGCTGATCGCATTATGGGTACCATACGTTCGCGAGTGCAAGCTACCATAGTACCACCTCTTAGCGATGAACAGGTTGCCGCCGAGCTGCAAAAACGCTCTTTGGCTGATGGTGAAACCGCCCAAAGGATAGCTCATAGCGCTCAAGGTAACTGGGGACGCGCGCTGAGAATCTGCAGAGATGATCAAGATGGGGAAGTCTATCAAGAGTTTGTATCGTTGATGAGGTTGTGTTACCGTTCGGCTTACCTCGAAATTTTTGATTGGGTCAATGGTATAGCAGGCAAGAATAGGGAGTTTCATAAACGGTTCTGCTCGCTCTCTTTAGAGATGCTGCGAGATTGTTATATGGAGGGTATAGGCGCGCGTGATCTTAATTTTTCTATACACACTCGTGGTGAATTTGTGAGCCGCTTTGCACCTTTTGCCAACCACACGACCATGGAGGATTTTGTGAGAGAATACGATCTTCTTCTGCGCGATATCACACGCAACGGCAACACTAAAATAGTATTCACTCACTTCGCTCTTTCGCTGTGCAAGATATTTGCTATTGCGAAAATGGAACTGAAAAATGCTTAAAGTTGATATGAGTGGCATGTATGTGATGTTGCTCCTTGGGGGCAATTTGGGAGATGTTAGAGGGGCTTTAAATTCTGCCATCGAAAGTCTAAGAGAGCGAGTGGGGGAGTTGTGTTGGTTTTCGCGCGTACACCAAAGCGAAAGTTGGGGCTATAGCAGCGAGAATTCTTATGTCAACCAGCTGACCATATTAAACACCCCTTTGTCTGCACTCGAAGTTCTTAATATAATAGAAACTATAGAACAAGATCTAGGGAGAGAACCCAAAGATAGTGAGAACTGGAGATCTCCCCAGAGAATGTACAGTGATAGAACTATGGATATTGATATATTATATCTTTTTGATGCTGAGGGTTTTATTAGCTTTTCTGATGAACGCCTACAGGTGCCTCATCCTAGGATAGAGGAACGTGAGTTTGTGCAATCCCTATTGTCCGAAGTTGATTTTGAGCCCTATGTTCGAGTGTTGAGCTAAACTGTTGTGAGGCAATTAATCTAGTGGAATTTTTTTATTCCAAAAATAATGTTTACCTTTGTGCTCCCGTATGTATGGGTCGGGCAGGTCGTTTTGAGGAAGCTCAAAGCGGCAAAGTAAGTATTAACCAATAAATTAAAGTAAACCAACGTGGATTCACTAAGCTACAAAACAATCTCGGCAAATGCCCAAAACGTTACCAAAGAATGGTACGTGGTAGATGCTACGGATGCTGTGCTAGGTCGTCTTTGCTCGCAGATCGCTATGATCTTGCGCGGTAAGCACAAGCCATCGTACACTCCTAACGTCGATTGCGGTGATAACATCATCGTTATCAATGCCGATAAAGTTCGCCTAACCGGCAAAAAACTTTCGGATAAAGTATATATCCGCCACACTAACTACCCAGGAGGTCAGCGTTTCGCTACTCCAACAACTATGCTTGCTCGCAAGCCTGAGTTCTTGATTCAGCACGCAGTTAAGGGTATGCTTCCAAAGAGCCGTTTGGGAAGTGTGATGCTAACAAATCTTAAAATCTATGCAGGCGCAGAGCACCCTCACACCGCTCAGGAGCCTAAAGAAATCAACCTTAATAAAACTAAATAATGAGCCAAGAAGTAGTAAACGCCGTAGGACGACGTAAATCAGCTGTCGCTCGTGTCTACCTAAAAGCTGGTAGTGGCCAAATCACAGTAAACGACAAAGCAATGGAAACTTATTTCCCGTTGGAAATTTTCCAGTTTGTTGTTAATCAGCCACTTTCTGTAACTGAAAACCTTGGAAACTTCGATATCAAAATCAACCTTAAGGGGGGTGGTATCAAAGGTCAAGCTGAGGCTGCCCGTTTGGGTATCTCTCGTTGTTTGATCCAAGTTGACGAGCAGATGCGCCCAGCCCTTAAGAAAGAGGGTTTCCTAACACGTGACGCACGTGTTGTTGAGCGTAAGAAACCAGGTCAACCAGGTGCACGTAAACGTTTCCAATTCTCGAAACGTTAATTCGAAGCGTCTGTCCAGACACGGAAAACATCGCTTGCTTTTTATGTTTCAAGCCGCTTAATCTGCGGTCAAATATCACTAGACTACCCATACAAGTACTACCTGAGATATTGCATATAAAGCTCCCATAATCCCAAAGACCCTGACCACCCAAAAAGTGTGACGGCTACTTTATGGGATTGACCAAAACAAATTAATTAACAAAATTGCTCTTTATTTAATAGTAACTCAACATAATCAGTCGAGTGAAGTGGAAGAGTAAAAAACAAACAAAACAATGCCTAGAACAGATTTTAATCAACTACTTGAGGCGGGTGTACACTTCGGTCACTTGAAGCGTAAGTGGAACCCAAAAATGGCACCTTATATCTTTATGGAGAAAAATGGTATCCACATCATTGATCTTCATAAAACAGCTGTCAAACTTGACGAGGCTGCCGCTGCTATGAAACAGATTGCAAAATCAGGACGTAAAATCCTTTTCGTAGCAACCAAAAAACAAGCAAAAGAAGTTGTTGCCGAAAAAGCAGCAAGCGTGAATATGCCTTACGTGACAGAGCGTTGGGCAGGTGGTATGCTAACTAACTTCCCTACTATCCGTAAGGCGGTTAAGAAAATGACCACTATCGACAAAATGAACGCTGATGGTACTTTCGATAACTTCTCTAAGCGCGAAAAACTACAAGTTAGCCGCCAGCGTGCGAAACTTGAGCGCAACCTTGGTTCGATTGCCGATCTAACTCGTCTACCTGCCGCTCTATTTATTATTGACGTGCAGAAAGAGAGCAATGCTGTTAAAGAGGCTAAGCGCCTTGGCATTCCTGTATTTGCTATGGTTGATACCTGCTGTGACCCTACAAACATCGACTACGTTATCCCAGCAAATGACGATGCAGTTAAATCAATCGCAATCATCCTTGACACCGTAAACGCTGCTATCGCAGAGGGTCTTTCAGAGCGTAAGCTAGAGAAAGACAACGAAGAGGCAGAAAAAGGTGCATCAGAGAAAGCAGCTGCTGACCGCGGTGTTCGCACTCGCGCTCGTCGCAACAAGCCTGAGGCTGAAGCAACTGAAGCTCCTGCGGCTGAATAATTAACAACCCAATTTAAATAACTTTTAAAACATTTAATATTATGTCAAAAGTAGCTATTGCTGACATCTCTAAACTACGCACAATGACTGGTGCGGGTATGATGGACTGTAAGAAAGCACTAGAAGAGGCTGAAGGTAACTTCGAGCGTGCACAAGAAATTATCCGCGAGAAAGGCAAATTGATCGCAGGTAAGCGTGCTGACCGTAACGCAACCGAAGGTGTTGTTAAGGGCGCTATGAACGCTGGCAAAGCCTATATGATCTGCTTGGCATGTGAGACTGACTTCGTTGCCAAAGGCGAGGAGTTTGTTTCTACTGCTCAGGCTATCCTTGATGTTGCTATTGCAACTGACGCTGCGGATAGCGATGCTCTAATGAGCGCTGAGCTTTCTGGCCAAACCGTTGCTGATGTTATCACTGCACTATCTGGTAAGACTGGCGAGAAGGTAGAGGTTCCTTTCTACGCTCGCGTAGAGGCTCCTATGTGTGACATCTATGTTCACATGAACAACAAACTAGGTACTATCGTTGCTTTCAACAAGACTATCGATACTACTGTTGCTCATGACATTGCTATGCAGGCTGCTGCTATGGCTCCAGTTTCTATCTCTCAAGACGACTGTCCTAAGGAGATCATCGAGCAGGAGTACAAAATCGGTATGGAGCAAGCTAAAGCTGAGAACAAGCCTGAGAACATGCTAGATCGTATCGCACAAGGTAAAGTAAACAAGTTCCTTAAAGAGAACACTCTTTTGAACCAATCTTTGGTTAAGGATAACAAAGTAACTGTTGAGCAATACATCAAAAACGCTGACGCTGAGGCAACTGTTACCGCCTACAAGCGTTTCTCTTTGAACGACTAAGAATTTACTAGTCCATAAATTAAAGCACCGCCTTTTCAATAAGGGCGGTGCTTTTTTTTTGTCTTCCCTTAAAAAAAATACAAATAAATTTGGATAATTATATTAAGTATTGTGTATTTGGCGTATAAAATATTAAAATACGTTATTTTATTTGCAGCTACGTTGTTTTTTTTCTGTAAGAACTCTCTAACCCTAAAAAATATAATTATGAAGAGAAATTTCCTATCCATTCTGCTAGTGGCACTAGGTGTTACAGCAATCAGTTGTCAAAAACAAGAAGAACATGTAGAACCTCCTAAGGTTAAACACGTTCAACTTACAGAAGAAGAAAGTCGCTGGCTTGCCCTGCAAGACGATGGCGATCGAACTAGTGCAGAAATTCTCAATGCTGCACTCCAACTACCTGAGTTTGCCACCAAAGGCTTTTCGATGAAAATCACCGACTCTATTGTTGTGGGCAATGAGCTTACCAAATCAGATAGTTTTACCGATCCGCTAGTTGTTTATGTTGTTTCGAGTGGCGATGAAGGCTTTGCTTTGGTGAGCAAGGATAAGATACTCCCCGAGGTAATCGGTCAATTTGATGGTAGCTTTGATAAGGATAACCTGAACCCAAATTTTGAGTTTATGCTCGGCTTTACTATGGAGCAATTGGATTACCTGCGCGATAGCCTGCGCTTAGAAGCCCAAAAACCCATAGAGAGCGATATACTCAACGAGCTACAATTCGCTGGCGCAACGAAATCTCTTATTGGCCCAGAAGAACCGCCTACTATACCTGTACCATGGACGCATTATAGCGATTTTATCGTCGATAGAGAATGGACTGAATACATCAATGTTCTTAATGATGGTCGTGAATATCTACTAACGACAAGATGGGGGCAGTATTATCCATACAATGCGTGGCGCAGTGACGGTTACCCCGCCGGATGTGCTGCAACTGCAGCAGCACAGATTATGGCGTATTATCGAAAACCTCTGATTTCCCCAATGGATTGTCAGCCCTATGATTGGGCGGCTATGCATAATGATCTTTATGGACAAGGCAAGGATGATGTAGGGAGATTAATGAAGGATTTGGGACATCCTTCAAATCTAAGTATTACTTATACATCAAATGGTAGTGGAGCAGCTCGATCAAACATCACACCAACATTCCTAAACTTTGACTATAGTTTCAGTTCCTCTGATAGATATGGTAGTGGTCCTATTGTTAAAGCAACTCGCGCTGGACGTCCTGTTTATATTTGCGGAGATAATATTGAAGATGGGCATGCATGGGTTGTCGATGGAGCTAAAGAGGTTAGATATATGCAGGAACTTCGAATTGATTTTTATTATTATTCAGATTTGGTCTATCAAATTTATCTTGAACCATCAATTTATCAGAGCATTCATGCATTTCACCATAATTTTGGATGGAGTGGAGGCAGTAATGGCTGGTTCACGAATCCTAGTAATTATCCCCTTGGCTTGGAGCACAATCTCCAAATTTGGACTAATATCTATCCTAGATAATAAAACTTTTTACGTTAGTTGATGTAATAAAGTAGAAGAAATTTTGTATTTAGATTATTTTGTGTATATTTGTATTAAATAATCATAAAATAGCGCATAGAACAATTCATTATGAAAAGAAAAATTTTACTATTATCATTGCTTTTGTGTCCAGTGTTGGCATT